>JAUHYE010000044.1 GCA_030426395.1 Phycisphaerae bacterium | reverse complement strand
CTCGTCCTTGGACTTGAAGTGGTTGTACAGCGTCATGCGGCTGATGCCGCCCTCGCGCTGGATGTCGTCCAGACTCGAGGCGTGGAAACCGTGCTTGTAAAAGACCCGCATCGCGGCATCAACGAGCTCGTCTCGGCGGCTTGGGGGCACAGGCGGCTCCTTCTCGGCAGAAATACTGACTGGGCAGTATAATTGTATCGGCTTGATCATCTGTCAGGCCGATCCCATTCCCAATCAAGCACATTTAAACGGAATCCACAGAATTCCGATCAAATGTTCGAATACTGGCCTGAGAAGGGAGTTGATATATACTGATCAGTCAGTATAATCGGTTCTGTATTTGTTGAGTCATTCCGACATCATATAGGTAAATTCCCGTATGAACACCAATTCTGAGAACGGCATAACACGACCCAGCCCATCCCCGCGGCTGACGCCTCCGTTTGATCTCGAAACGGCCACCGCAAAGGTGCGGGCGGCCGAGGACGCGTGGAACAGTCGCGACCCCGAGCGAGTCGCTCTGGCGTACTCGCCCGACAGTGAGTGGCGCAACCGCGACGTCTTTCTAACAGGCCGCGATGAGATCCGCGCATTCCTTCGAGGCAAGTGGTCACGCGAACTCGACTATCGCCTCACCAATGCGCTGTGGGGCTATCGCGAGAACCGCATCGCCGTCCGGTTCCAGTACGAGTGGCACGAGGCCGGCGGCCATTGGTTCCGCAGCTATGGCAACGAGTTGTGGGAGTTTGACGACGCTGGGCTGATGTGCCGCCGTGAGGCGAGCATCAACGACATGCCCATCACCGAAACCGAGCGGCGCTTCCGCTGGCCAGCACCCGGCCCTCGCCCGTTGCGAGACGCCGGCATCCCCGACGTGCGCTGATCGCACCGATCCCCGGTCCCCCGTGGGCGAGATGGTTTCGCCCATACTCAAACCCTGTCCAGACCATGGCATCTCATCGATACGAACGAATCACAGGAGAACGAAGATGTTCAACCGCACCACCGCCACCATGAAGCTTGCCGCTGTCGCCTGCCTCGTCGCTGCGCCGTACGACCTGCTCGCTCAGGAGGCTTCACACGACCATTCGCATCACGCCGGACACGTCCACTACATCAATGGTCCCCGGGACGACGCGCCGATCCCCAGGCCCGGCGTCAAACTGAGCCGCGGCAAGTTCGCTCTTGTGGTGATCGATCCGCAGAACGACTTCCTCAGCCCCCAGGGCGTCGCGTGGGGCGTCGTAGGCGAGAGCGTGACCGAGAACGGCACGGTTGGCAACCTCGAACGCCTCTTCCACGCAGCAAAGGACGCCGATGCGCAGGTGATGGTGAGCCCGCACTACTATTACCCGCACGACCACGAGTGGCAGTTCGAGGGCGCCCTCGAGCGGCTGATGCACGACATCGGCATGTTCGATCGCGAGAGTCCGCTCGAGACCGATGGGCTGGCGGGGTCGGGTGCCGACTGGCTGCCGCGATACAGGTCCTACATCGAGGACGGACAGACGGTCGTGGTGTCGCCGCACAAGGTCTATGGTCCCGAATCCAACGATCTGGCGCTCCAACTTCGTAAGCGTGGCATCGATCAGGTCGTATTGGCCGGGATGTCGGCCAACCTGTGCGTCGAGTCCCACATGCGAGACCTGATCGAGGAAGGGTTCGAGGTGGTTGTCGTGTCCGACGCGACAGCGGCGGCGAAGTTGCCCGGGTACGACGGCTTCGAGGCAGCCTTCGTGAACTACCGCATGATCGCCAGCGACGTGTGGAGCACCGATGAAGCTGTCGCGAAGATCGCCGAGGCACGCGGCAACCTGATCAACGTTTCGGGAGCGAGCAACGTGGCTCTCAGTGGTTTCGATCCGGTCAGCTTCTTCCAGGGTGGTACGCCACTGAACGGCTCACCGATGATCCGTGGCGAGCACGCAGGCGCAACGTACTTGTTCGCCAGCGAGCAGAACCGGGACCGCTTCGCCGTGGACCCCGAACACTACACGCCCCAGTACGGCGGATTCTGTGCCTACGGCGTGTCGCTGGGGTTCTTGCTGCCGGTGGACATCACCACTGCCCAGGTGCGCGATGGGAAGCTGTACCTCAACGTGAACGCCGACATCCTAAAAAAGTTCAACGCCGACTTCGAAGGCAGCGTCACCCGGGCCGACGATAACTGGCCCGGCTTGTTCGAAAAGCACGCCCGCTGACGAGCCCACCGGGTTCAGACCAAGGCCGTCTCTCTCCAGTCGCCCGACCCGAAATATCTTCGGTCGGGCGGTCTTTGGCCTGGAGCCGGAAGGCGGTCGGGCAAAAGCGGGTGAACGGGATCGAACCGTCGACATTCAGCTTGGGAAGCTGACGTTCTACCACTGAACTACACCCGCAAAGCCGTAATTGCTTTAGTGACAGCAGTTTACGGATTTTCTGGGCCTCGGAAACTTGCTCCGTCTGGCCCGTGATGGATGGATGGTAGCCAAGATTTCACCCCCCCGTCGAGGCTGCGGCATCGGAGGCGAACTCGATCTGGTCGGCTTCCGAGCCGGGGTCCGGGTCATCGGCTGGCGGGGCGTCGGTGGGGTCGTCCACGCCCATGGTCCGCTTGATGAAGTCCCATTGCAGGCGGCGGTACTGGCCCGAGCGGATGCCGTGGCGGCTGCCGGGGTAGATGGCCGTCTCGAAGAACTTGTTGGCGTCTTGCAGTGCCGAGATCAGCAGGATCGAGTTGTGCATGTGCACGTTGTCGTCGATGGTGCCGTGGGCGATGAGCAGGCGACCCTTGAGGTTCTTGGCCCCCTCGACCGCGCTTGTGCGCTTGTAGCCCTCGGGGTTCACTTGGGGTGTGGACATGTACCGCTCGGTGTAGATGGTGTCGTAGTCGCGCCAATCGGTCACGGGTGCGCCGGCGATGCCCGCGGTGAACACGTCGCTGTGCGTGAGCGCGTACGCGGTGATGTAGCCGCCGAAGGAGTGGCCGTTGATGCCCACGCGCGAGGGGTCGGCCCAGTCGTTCGCCAGCACCCACTCCACCGCGTCCTCGAGGTCTTGCAGCTCGCGCACGCCGAGGTTAAGGTAGCTGGTCCACGCGCTGCGTGCGCCCTTGCCGCTGGCGGCGTAGGGGTCGGTCCGCAGCACGACGATGCCGGCCGAGCAGAGCAGTTGCTCCCACGAGCGGCCGCCTTGCCACGAGTCTCGAACGGTTGGAGAATGCGGGCCTGCGTACGTCATCACCCATAGTGGGTACTTCTTCGACGGGTCAAAGTCGGGCGGATAGTGCAGGATGCCCTCCAACTCGACGCCGTTGTGTCGTGTGGGGATCTTGACGTGTTCGAGCATCGCGACCTGGTATTCGTCGAGCTCGTAAACCGGGTTGGTATCAAGCCAGCGAATGAGCGAGCCGTCCACGGTCGAACGCAACGCGGACTTGTCCGGGGTATCGATCGCCGACCAGGAATCGATGAACATCGTGCCCGAGCTATTCAGCGAGACCCAGTGCGAGCCCGGCTCGTGGGTCAGGCGGGTGAGGTCGCTGCCATCGAGGCGGACCTTGTAGAGGTCGTTGCCGATCGGCGAGTTGACGGTGCCTGTAAAGTAGATCCAATCGTTCTCTTCGTCGATCCGGAGCACGCGTTGGCACTCCCAATCGCCGCTGGTGACCTGCTTGATGATGCGGCCCTTGTCGGTGTACCGGTAGAGATGCTTGAAACCGTCGCGCTCGGAGAACATGAGGAACGAGCCATCGTCGAGGTAGTAGAACGCGCCCGGCGACTGGATCCACGCCTCGGTCTTGTCGCGCATGAGCTTGGTTGGCGAGCCGCCGCGCGGCGAAACGTGCAGCACATCGAGCCAGGTCTGGATGCGGTTCTGTACATGGACGACGCAGTTCCGGCTGTCGGGTGTCCACGAGACATCGCTGATGAGGAAGAGTCCGTCGTCGTATTCCGACAGGTCGGCCATCGCGATGCGGCCGCCGCTGGGGCTCACGATGCCGAGTTCGACGCTGGGGTTGGGCTCGCCGGGTCTGGCGTATCGCTCGACCTCGACGGTCTGCTCACGCCGCTGGTTGTCGACGATGGTGTACGTCGGCACGGCCGAGCTGTCAGTGATGAGGAAAGCGATGTGCTCTGAGTCGGGGCTCCACCAGAACGCTCGCCAATTGCGGCCGAAGAGTTCCTCATAATACAGCCAACTCGCCTTGCCATTCCGGATGGTGTCGGTGCCGCCGGTGGTCAGGGCGCGTGAGGTCTGCGTGTCGACGTCGACGACCCATAGGTCGTTGTCGTGCACGAACGCGACGAACTCGCCGTCGGGGCTGGTGTCCCAGGCCTCTTCCTGCTCGGGTGTCGCGGTCAAGCGCACGGCGGTCGTGCCATCGGTCGAAACGTAGTACAGGTCGCGTTCGTGCTCGAACACAAGGCCATCTTCTCGCGGGAATCGGTAGTTCCATTGCGCGATCTGGCGGGCCCGATCGCGATCGATCGTGGGCAGTTTCTCGATGACCGCTGCCACCGATTCCCAGTCGCCTTCCTTCACGTCGTCCACGGGCCTGCCGGTCATCGCGTTGACCTTGAATGTGCCATTGATACCGGGCACGGACTTACTCAGGTGCTCGTCGTCGAGCCATTGCAGGCGGGCGGATCCCGAGCCGTTCAATCGGGGCGAGCCACGCCGATCAATGATCATCTCGGCGGTGATGCGCATGGGCGGCTGACGATCTTCGGGGAGAGCCCGGGCGCTGCGGGTCAGGATGGGCGCTGGCACGGGCAGGCGATAGATCGGGTAGTCCTTGCCCTGCTCAATGTGGTCGTCCAGGAAGTTCCAACTCGCCAGGCCGTCGGTTGCCTGCGGCTCGAGCATGTACGACGCGAGGTTGCCCAGGTCCTGCTTCGTGCGGACCATAAACCATCCGGGCTCGACGCGCACGCCCCGCATGACCGGCGTGACGCGCGAGATGTCGACCATGCGATGCCCCTGGAACGCACGCTCGGCCTTGCGTATCTCGTCGATGCGGTACGCCTGCGCGTCGAGTTCCATACCTTCGCGCACCTCGAGCACCTCGACGCCGTGGCGTTGGAGGTGCTGGGCGATGCCTTCGAGTTCGGTCGGAATGAGGTAGGCCCAGGGCCGCTCGACGCTGAGCGTGGGCTCGAAGTCGTTGATCATCTCGACGGGGTAATCGCGGTGCTCCTCGGTCGCCTCGATCTTGTTGCCTTCGTCGTCGTACTCCTGGTAGCCCTTGGCAATGAACCTGCCCTTCAGCGCGACGGCCCGCTCGCGCAGCGAAATCTCACGGGCATCATCGGTGTTGTTGAACGCGTCGGCAGCGCGGACGACCTTGCGGATCTCGGCCTTGTGCTCGGCCGTCTTCTGCAGTATTGCCCGGCAGAATTCGAGCGTGCCCAGCACGCGATCCTCGAAGGTGTCATATGAATAGGCCTCTGAGAGCAAGCCGATACGATTGCGTAGGCCGCGGTACGGTGTGCCGTAGCGAGGCGAAGCCGGGTAGGTCGTCCACCTGGAGTGCATGTCGGCGAAGTTGCCATACACAAACGTGGTGTACTCCGACTGCTCCTCGAATCGCTCGGCGATCTGTGGGATGAACGTGTCGCGAGAGAACTCGATGAGGGCGGCATGGCTCGCCGGGTGCTTGGGCCCCTGGTGGGTGATCGTGTGGCGGTGGTGCGAGCCGTTGGTGGTGTGGGTGTCGACGATGACAGCCGGATCCCATGTGTTCATGAAGCGCACGAGCGCGCGAGTTTCGGGCGCTTCCAGCTTGATGTAGTCGCGGTTAAGGTCCAGGTCCTGGGCGTTGTGCCGCAGGCCCATCTCGTCGGGACCCACCTGGCCTGGGCGGTTGTCCGGGCCCATCTTGTCGTTCGAGTCGGGGTTGTAGTTGGGTACGAAGCACACGATGAGGTCGTCGAGCAACCCGGATCGCTCGCCCAGCGCCAGCTCGCGCGCGAGCATCTGGAGCGCCTCCTTGCCGCACACCTCGCCCGCGTGGATGTTGCCGAACAGCAGCACCACGAGCTTGCCGCTCCGGCTTGCCTCCTCGGGGGTGGTCACCGGCGGATCGGCGACGACCAGCAGCGGCAGGCTCTTGCCCTCGTTGGATTCACCGATGGAGCCGAGCCAGGTCCGGTCGCTCTGCTCGTGGAGGGCCTCCAGGAAGTGTTCGACCTGCGCCGACGTGCTCGTCTTGCGGTAGTCGGTCTGCTCGGCAACGGTCACCGGCGGCTCGGGCGCGTCTTGCGACGCCAGCACGGGGCACACCAGGAACAGGCCGAGGGCGAGCAATGCGGTACGCATGGGGTTCTCCGGGCGTGAAGACGGGAACGCGGTTCTCGGACCACGAACCGTCGGGGCCGACTCTTACGCGGTTATACCACAGATCGGCCATCGGTTCAATGCTGGTTGTCGGCCGCCAACGAAAAGTGGCACCTATTCGATGACCCGCTCGCCCTCGGTCGAGGTCAACTCACCGAAGAGTTCGGATAGCTTGGCGGTCACCGGCCCGCAGGCCGCGTCGCCGATCCGCCGGCCGTCGATCCCGACCACGGGCGCGATCTCGCCCATCGTGCCGGTGCAGAAGACCTCATCCGCTCGGTAGGCCTCGGCCAGGGTGATGTCGGCCTCGCGGCAGTCGATGTTGTTCTTCTCGCACAGCTCGAGGATCGCCGCCCGTGTGATGCCTTCGGGGCACGCGGCGGTCGTGGGTGTGCGGACAACGCTGCCCTCGACGAAGAACAGGTGCGTTGCGTTGGTTTCGGCGACGAACCCACGCGTGTCGAGCATGAGCGCGTCGTCGGCGCCCGAGGCGTTGGCCTCAAGCTTGGCCAGGATCGACGTGAGCTGGTTGCACGAGTGGATCTTTTGGTCGAGCACGTCGGCGGGCGGACGGCGGTGGGCCGAGGTCTTCAGCGTGATGCCCGACTTGTCGTACACTGGGGGCTTGTGCTCGGCGAGGATGATGAGCGTATGGCCCGCGGTGTTGATGCGCGGGTCGAGGCCCGACGTGTACTTCTCGCCGCGTGTCAGCGTGAGGCGAACATGCACGCCGTCGCGCATGCCATTTGCCTCGAGCGTGCGCTTGAGTTCATGGATGATCTCGTCGTCGGTCGGGATGCTCGCGTAGGCGAGGGCCATGGCCGATCGTCGCAGTCGCAGCAGGTGCTCCTTGAGTTTGAAGATGCGTCCGTCGTACAGCCGCAAGCCTTCCCATACTGCGTCACCGTTCTGAACGGACGAGTCGAACGGGCTCACGCTCGCCTCTGCTCTCGGTGTGAGCTTTCCATTGATATTCACGATGAGGTTCTGGTTGAGTGGGTTGGCCTGCTGGAGCATCTATTTAGTCCTCGTGGATCGGTTCCAGGGCGTGGTCGATGAGTCGCTCATAGAGCGCCTCGCACGCTCTCAGCAGTGGCAAATGCCGGCTTGGAACCTCGGCGTCCTTCCGCTTGTACGGCCCAAAACCCGTTGAGCGTTCTACGCTGGCGTACCAGTGCTTCGCCCAAATACCGTCGGTAGGCCGGGGGCCGGGCTGCCACGACAACATCCGATCTGTGTATGGCGCGCCGGTCGCTTGGCACAATGCCCGTAGCGTGCCGGCCGGCTGCTCGAGCACTGTGCGTGAATCAGCCACGGGCAGCGACCAATGGAACCGCTCTTGAAGCTCGACCTGCATGGGCAGTCCGGTCGCGTCCAGGTCTGGGTTCGGTAGCACTTCCAGCAATGACGTCAGCATTTCGCGCGGCTCGCGCACCAGCAGTGCGTTGGTCAGTCCATCGACCCAAACCAAGTCCATCCCAGGCAATAGGTGGTGGGCCATGTGCTTCTGATAGACATACAGGTAGGGCTCGGGTGGTGGGGCGGTCAGGTCCTCGATGACCTTGGCGGTATCCGTCTCACCAGCTTCGATGACCTCGTGCGCACTCGGGTGGTCGATACCGGTCTGTTTCAGGTAGTGGGCATACAAAGGCTCGTCGATCACCAGCGTGTCGCCGCGGGCCTCCCACGACCGCATCATCGCCGTCGAGATGTTCCGCGGGCCCGACCACATCGCGATGAGTTTGGACATCGGCTTGGTGCCTCCAACAGGAGTCTACCCACGCTTGGCACACACCAGTTCCCATGTGAGGTCGAATCGGGCCAGGTACTTCCGCAACCGGTCGGCATCATTCACGCTGCTGCGGCGGGCCCGCGACACGGCGAACAGCGTCCGCCCCGCCTCGCTGATGGTTGAACATCTCTGGCACACGCCAACCACCGCGGTGAGTTGGACCCGGTCGAACAGGTCGATCTCGGCCAATGCCTTGGTATCCATCAGGCTTGACAGATCGCCGTTGTCTACCTTTGACGGTACATGCCACGCTTGCCGCAGCCGAGCCGCCTCCTCGTCGACGATCTCCTCGGTGATGCGACCGCCGGGCGCCAGTGTCGCCATACGGGTGAGGGCGGCCGCGAGGTCGCGGAAATTGCCAGGCCAGGTCGCCTCGGGCGAGGTGGCGAACGCCTGGAACCGCCGCCGCGCTTCGGTGCTGAACCGCACCCGCTGGCCTCGCTCGCGCGCGAATCGGTCGAGCTCGTACTCGATGTTGGGCTCGATGTCCTCCCGGCGATCCCGAAGTGCCGGCATGTCGAACGTCCACAGGTTGATGCGGGCCAGCAGGTCCTCGCGGAAGCATCCCTCGCGCACGCGGGCGCCCAGATCGCGGTTGGTGCCGGCTAGGAGCTGGAAGTCGCTGGCGACCTCCGCGTCGGCGCCCACCGGCAGGAACCGCTTGTGCTCGATCGCGCGCAGCAGCATGGCCTGCTCGTCCAGGCCCAATTCACCGATCTCGTCGAGGAAGAGCATCCCGCCGTGCGCGGCGCGGAGCAGACCGGGCCGATCGCTGACCGCCCCGGTGAACGCGCCCTTCTTGTGACCGAACAGCGTCGACATCGCCCCATCCCCGCGCAGGGTGGCGCAGTTGACCTCGACCAACTCGCCCTCGACCAGCCGCCGGTGCTTGCGGAGTTGGTAGATCCGCTCGGCCAGCCGACTCTTGCCCGCGCCGGTAGGGCCGGTGAGCAAGATGGGGTCGGTCGAGCGCGCCGCGACGTGCTCGATGCGTTCAATGAGTTGGTTGAAGCTTGCGTTGCGCGTCTCGATACCGCCCTTCAGCGAGGCGATGGCGTCGGTGTGCTCGCGCTCAAACCTCGTGGCGAGTTTGTCGTACCTGGACAGGTCCAGGTCGATGATGCTGAACGTCCCCGGCTTGTCGCTCGCTCGCCGCGGCGGGCTGGTCTGGATGATGCGGGCCGGGAAGTACCGAGCCTCGGTCAGCAGAAAGTTGCAGATCTGTGCCACGTGCGTGCCGGTGGTGATGTGGACGAGGTAGTCCTCTGCGTCGGTGTCGAAGGGGTAGCCGCTCGCGAACTCGTGCAGGGCGGCGTAGACCTCCTCGAAGTCCCAGGCGTTCTGCATGTCCACGATGTGCCGGCGGACCCGCGTCTCGGGCGAGACCGTCGCGATGTCGGCCTCGACCATCTCGGCCAGCCCACCCACCCGCTCGGCGTGAATCAGGTCGAGCCGATCGACCACCAGGTCCTCGTGCTGGCAGAGCGAGACGGTGGGCCGCCACTTCTCCCATCGCCGCGGGCCCTTGCCCACATCGAGGGTGGTGCCAAGGAGGCCCAGGACGACGAGGGGCTTGGTCTTGGGCATGGCGGTGGCCTCGACGATCAAATCAGATAAATCACGATATGATTATATCGTATGTTCCGCTCATCATCTCGATCAAACCGCCTGGAAGCCTCCCAGGGCGGATGGCCGGTTCTGGCATGCCCCATGCATAGTGCTGAGCGACACGCGGGATGCGGGGCCCCCGGCAATCGGGCCGGGGGCCCCCGGGGCCAGAAGTTCAGCCCTTCCCGGGTTTCTCAATCAACGACGAAAGGCGGTCCAACGATGACCACCGTGACCGACACCCAGAGCCAGACCGACGCCTCGCCCTTCATCGAGACCGGTGAGGCTACCGCCATCCTGCCGCTGCCCAACGACGCCAAGCCGGTCGCCGTGTTCGGCACCGAGGCAATCCGCAAGACTTTCGACGCCGGCTGCGTGCGCCAGGCCATCAACTCGGCCATGGCGCCGGGCGTCTCGACGCTGGTGCTCAACCCCGACGCCCACGTGGGCTACGGCACGCCCGTGGGTTGTGTGCTTGCGAGCCCGACGCACATCTACCCCGGGCCGGTGGGTGTCGACATCAAGTGCTCGATGAGCCTGCTTGCGCTCGACATCGACGAGGACGCCGTGGCCGATAAGGTCACGCGTCGCGCGCTGATCGACGCCATCTGCGAGCGCACGCCCACGGGCGCCGGCCGCGGCCAGCGCAGCGTGCGCAAGTCTCGCAACGTTCACTACGACCTGGGCCACCGCGTGGTGACCGAGGGCGCTTCGCCCGAAGTCTGCGAGGCACTCGGCATCCCGCCCGAGTGGGCCGGCCGCTGCGAGGACAGCGCGCACGTGGGCCACGACGGCACCGCCGACGCCCTGCGCGCCCGCCTCGACTGGCACCTGAGTCATGGGCCGTTCTACAGCCGTTTCCCCGGCAAGATCCGCCAACTCGGCTCGTACGGCGGGGGCAACCACTTCGGCGAGTGCGAGGTCGTGCGTGTCTACGAGAGCGACCGCGCTCGCGAGGCCGCGGAGGTCTTCGGCCTGCGCGACGGGGGCGTGGCGTTCCTCTCGCACTGCGGCTCGCGCGGGCTGGGGCACGATCTTGCCAGCCACCAGTTCAAGGCCATGCAGGGTAAGTTCGAGCAGTGGGGCATCCCCCTGCCGGGCGGCGACCGCCAGCTCGTGCACGCGCCGCTCGGCACGCCCGAGGCGAACGCCTACCTCGACGACATGGCGCTTGGTGCGAACTTCGCGACCATCAACCACCTGCTCATCAACGCGCTCGTGCTCGAGGCGTTCCAGGAGGTCTTCCCGGGCATCGATGGGCAGCTGGTGTACTTCATCAGCCACAACATCGCTCGCAAGGAGGTCGTCGACAACCAGCAGCAGTGGGTGCACCGCAAGGGCGCGACGCGCGCCTTCCCCGGCGGCCACCACGCGCTCAAGGGCACGCCCTTCGAGGCGACGGGCCACCCGATCCTCCTGCCGGGCAACCCGCAGGCCGGCTCGGCGGTCATGGTGGCCGACGCGGGCGCCCAGAAGTCGTGCTACAGCGTGAACCACGGCGCGGGCCGCGTCATGGGCCGCAAGGCCGCCAGCCGCGCGCTCGACCAGGGCGAGATCGATCAGTCGTTCGTCGATCGCGACATCCTGACCAACTGCCGCCGCTACCCCATCGATGAGGCCCCGGCTGCGTACAAGGACTTCGACGAGGTTCTGCGCTCGGTGAAGCTGGCCGGCCTGGCCAGCGAGGTGGCGCGGCTCCAAGCGCGGTTCGTGATCAAAGATGGGGATTCGGCGGATGACTGAGGCTGCCAAACATTAGATTTGTGCACAGTCTCTCGGCGTTTCCTTGACACCGCCGCAAACCCGGGGATACTTGCCACCCCGACAGGAGGAATTGTATTGCTTAGCCAAGGACAACCCGTTTTCTAACCTGTCGCCGCTCCGCCGGCGACGCCGGTGGAGCCACTCGCTCCCCAACCATCGAAGTTTGTGCCGATCGCGTCGGTGACGCTGCGCCCTGAGGCGCTTCGCCAACCGTCACAACCGGCCTACTGAACGCGCAACGTCTGCGAATGGCGCGGGGGCCCACGGTGCGCCCCCGCGAGCGAGAATGAATCACATGGACTGGATCGAGAACACAATCCGAGAGTCGCCCATCGTGCAGGGCGGCCTGACGCTGATGATCGCCGGCTGGATCGGCTACCAGGCACGCGCCATCCCCTCGCGGGTGATGTCGGTGCTGCGCACGCGTTGTACCCGCGTCATCGAGGTCCGCGAGTCGAGCCCGCTCTATGACGCGTGGCTCGCGCTCGTGACCGAGAGCGCCGTCCGCCGTGGTGGGCCGCGCACGCTCGAGGTGCGCTCCATGACCGACGACTACGACGAGCGGGCTGCCGCATCCGACTATGCCGCGGGTGCCGACACCTTCTGGTCGCGCATCCACGGCCGCTGGTGCAAGGTGGAGGTCAGCCAGGAAAGCCCCAGCAAGGGCGAGCCCTCGCTCATCCGCCGCTTCGTCATCCGCGTCGAGGTGCTGTTCGGCTCGCGGGCCGACCTGTCGGCGTTGCTCCTGGCCGCCAAGGCACGGGCAAACGTCGTGCAGAACCGGCAGATGGTCGACCTGTGCAACAAGTACGGCTCGACCAGCACCATCACGCTTCCCAAGCGGCACCCGAGCACTTTGTGCCTGCCCGACGGCATGTTCGAGGGTGTCCGCGATCGCGTGGTCGAGTTCATGGACAGCCGCGAGGACTACGAGCGCGTGGGCGTGCCCTGGCGGTTCGGCATCTTGCTGTACGGCGAGCCCGGCACAGGCAAGACGTCGATGGCGCACACGCTGGCGTCGGAGACGAATCGCCGCCTGGCGGTCATTCCCCTGGCCGACCTGCGTTCGGACGAGGAACTGTTCTCGGCCTTCGAGGGCGTGCGCGACGACGCGATCGTGCTGATCGAGGACGTCGACTGTGCCTTCCACCAGCGCGACAGCGAGGATGCCGAGGGCATCACGTTCTCGGGTTTCCTGAATTGCATCGACGGCGTGATCGCCGCCCAGAACGGACGGATTCTGATCATGTCGACGAACCACATCGATCGGTTGGATCCGGCCCTCATCCGACCCGGCCGGGTTGACCTGAAGCTGGAGGTTCCCTTGCTGTCCAAGGTAGCTGCGACGGATTACGTTGATCGGCTGTTCGCCCACGTCCCTGCCCGGCACGACGTGGTGCGGGAGGTCATGGGCGGGCAGCGGCCGACCTCGGCGATCCTCATCAACCGCTTGATGCGCGAGCCATGGCGGCGGCACGCCACGCCGGCTTCGAGCGAGCAATCATGTATGCAACCCCGCACGGCGGTTCGTGGGTGCCAGCGCCGCCCGAGAAGGAGTCGGACATGATCACCATCGACGGCTCTGTCGGCGAAGGCGGCGGCCAGATCCTCCGCAGTGCGCTCGCGCTGTCGATGGTGACGGGCCAGCCGTTCCGCATCGAGAACATCCGGGCCAACCGCGACAAGCCCGGGCTCATGCGGCAGCACCTCACCGCCGTGCGGGCGGCGGCGGAGGTCGGGCGCGCGAGCGTCGAGGGCGACGAAATCGGCTCGACGGCGCTCTCGTTCAAGCCCGGGACGACAAATGGCGGCGACTACACCTTCGCCATCGGCACTGCTGGTAGTACCACGCTGGTGCTCCAGACGGTTTTGCCCGCGCTGCTGACCGCGGACGAGCCCTCGACGCTGGAGATCTCTGGTGGAACGCACAACGGCCACGCGCCCACGGTGCACTTCCTGCAGAATGCCTTCGTACCAGTCATCGAGCGGATGGGCCCGAAGGTCGAGGTCGAACTCGTCCGCCACGGCTTTTATCCCGCCGGCGGCGGCATGATCCGCGTGCGCATTGAGCCGGTACAGTCGCTCACGCCGATCGAGATCCTCGAGCGCGGCCAGACTACTCGGAGGCTGGCGATCGCATCGGTGGCTGGCCTCTCAGGCTCCATTGCCAAGCGAGAGCTCAAGATCATCGCCAAGCGATTGAGCTTCGAGGACAACGAACTGCGCATCGAGCAATTACCCGACGCGTACGGCCCGGGCAACGTGGTCGGCGTCGAACTCGAGAGCGAGCATGTAGCGGAGGTCTTCACAGGCTTCGGTGAGCGGGGCGTGTCGGCCGAAAAGGTAGCCGAGCGCGTGGCTAGCCACGTGCGGCGATACCTGTCGCTCGATGCGCCGGTGGGGGAGCATCTCGCCGACCAATTGCTGTTGCCCATGGCGCTCGCGGGCGGCGGCGCGATTCGCACGGGCCCGCTATCGCGTCATTGTACCACCAACGCGCAGACCATCGAGCGGTTCTTGCCCGTGAAGGTCCATGCCGAGGGATCCGGGCAGCGGTCCGTCACTGTCCGAATCCTGGGCTGATTCGAGGTGGAGTAGCAGTATTCGGCGGATCTCACGTATCGCTAGCGGGTGCTCCTGCACTTGGTGGCTGGAGTCGATGACCAGCAGCGAAGTTGCTCCGTCGATGATCGCGCTCTCTCTGGGCACCACGCCGTCGCTCCCGTCGCCGCGATCACCGACGATCAGGTGAAATGGGAGGTCCTCGGGTAACGGTGCGGCCAGATATGCCAGCAGGTGTGGCGAGTCGCTCCGCAGGTCATCGATGCTTGAGGGCACCCCGCGGCCGAGTTGGTATTCACGGCCGGGCTTGAGCCGCGCCCTTTCGACTCGGAACCATTCATCGACGGCGTCGAACTCATCGGGGAGATCGATCATCCAGTCTCCAAGACGCCCGAGCCAGTTCGAGGCAACATGGCTGCCGCGGTGGGGCGTACCGAGGAACACCACGCGCGCGATGCCATCGACCGGCTCGTAAAAGAACACCTCTTGCAAGTGCGTGCGAACGTCCGGCGACATCTCGACGGTGTCGAACGGCTCGGGGTGCAGCGAGTGCCATAGTGCGTCGCCGCCGCCCTGGAGCGCGGCCTTGGTCAGCAGCCCGCCCATGCTGTGCCCGAGCACGACCATGCGATCCACTGCCTCGGACTGCTCATAGGGGTCGAAGTACACGCGAGCGCCCGCGATCGCCCGGCGGAGATACATCGAGGATCGGGCAATCGGCATGCCCGTGGGGTAGTAGAACATCCAGAACTGGTAGTGCTTGCGAATCTCAGGGTCGTTGCGCAGGCCGTTGAGCGTGTCTCGCCACGTGGCGGGGCTGGAACGCAATCCGTGCACCATGAGCACGGGGATCTTGGTCGGGTCGTACGGCTCGTGGAGATAGATGCCGATGCGTTCCAGGTAATCCTGCACGCGCGTTAATCCCCGGTACCCCTTCGAGACCAGTTCGGCTCGGGCAAAAAGCGTGGCGATAGGCGCGGTGACGTCGGTCGAGAGCCGGAGGAAGGCCCCGTGATGATGCACACCCTGGGTGTGGTCGGGGTTCCACACCTCGGCCACGACGCGCTCATCCCAATCGAAACGCAGCGTGACCGTCGCCGCGGTCATCAAGCCCTCGGGCGGCATGAACGGATCGCTTCGTGGCGGATCAGCGCGATGCTGCTCCCGGATAGCCACCATGGGGGCTCCATACCCATTGAGCCGGTGATGATTGCGCATGCCCTCGAACTCGAGAAAATCAGCAGGCTCGAGACGATCGAACAGGCCGGTGCCGAACCGTTGGCGTTCGACCGGTGGCGCTGCGGCGACCACAAAACTACCCCCGACGCCGTTCACATACTCGCTCTTGCCGTTACGAAGCCAGGGTTGCTCGCTGAGTGAGACGTACCGAGCAACAGCCCGCCGGTACAAATCGGCGGCAAAGTCGGTGCGGCTGTCCAATAGCCCACCTTCGTGCAGCAGGGCCCGCTGGAGTTCGAGGTCGGCCTCCCTCGCACACGAGAGATACAGGGATGGGTCGGGTGGGTACGCAGACTCGGCCGCATCGAGCAACAACTCGGCCGCCGCCAGCCGCCATGGCGCGTCGGGCTGTCCCTCGGCGAGCATCGAGAGGCGCTGCGCAGCGGCTACGCGATCCTCTCTCGCAAGATCGCCGAGATCGAGTTGGGTGATAGCGTCGTGCGTGAATCGGCTCAGTTGTGAAGAGGTCAGGCGAGACCGCTGCTGCATTCGCATCGTCTCGGCCGGATCGGCATCATGGATCCTGACGTCACGTACGCAACCCGTGAGCGCAAGAAGCACCGCCAGCACAAAGCTCGATCGCGCGCACGTCAGGCCGTTAGGTGTCGAACAAAGCAGCACCGTCGGACTCCTCGGAGCTGCGAAGCGGGGCGGGAACGCCGACATGCGCGGCCCCGGCCTCGGTCAGTTCACGGCCCCGGCGGTGCCTCGCAACAAAACCCAGCTTGAGCAGGAAGGGCTCGACCATGTCTTCGAGCGTGCCGGGGTCTTCGTTCATGGTGGCCGCCAGGGCTTCCAGGCCCACGGGCCCGCCCTTGTACGTCGTGCCGATGGTGTGCAGGTACGCCCGGTCGAGGCCGTCCAGGCCCAGCGCATCGACGCCCTCGAGCGAGAGGGCCTCGTCGACCGTGGTCGCCGTCGCGGTGCCATCGGACCGAACCGAGGCGAAGTCGCGCACGCGGCGCAGCAAACGGTTGGCGATACGAGGCGTGCCCCGGCTTCGGCGTGCGATGGCGTCGATGGCCGACGCCTCGATCGCCAGCCCCAGCAATCCTGCGCTTCGATCCACGATCGCGGCCAACTCTGCGACCTCGTAGAACCGCAGATGGTGTATGAGCCCGAATCGGCTGCGCAAGGGCGCGCTTAGCAAGCCGGCTCGTGTCGTGGCGCCGATGAGCGTGAACGGCTTGCACTTGATCTGCACCGTCCGAGCGTTCAGCCCCGCGTCGAGCGTGACGTCGACGCGAAAGTCTTCCATGGCCGGGTACACGAACTCCTCGACGGCCGCGGGCGTGCGATGGATCTCATCGATGAATAGCACGTCACCGGCTTCGAGCCTCGTGAGGGCCGCGACCAGATCAGTGCCGCGCGAGATCGCCGGGCCGCTGGTGACGTGCACCTTTGTCCCCATCTCGGCGGCGATGACATGGGCCAGCGTGGTCTTGCCGAGGCCAGGCGGGCCGTGAAGGAGGACATGGTCGAGCGATTCACCGCGTCCGCGGGCAGCCTGCACGGCGATGGCCAGCCGCTCGAGCGTGTCGCGCTGGCCAACATATTCGGCCAACCGCTGCGGACGCAACGCCCAGCCCGCGTGCTCGTCGGCGGTGTCGGTGGCGGTGGGGGCGATCACCCGATCCAGGGCCATGCGGCGGCTCCTTCCGCTGGGGTTGGCTCGCGTGAGTTATAGGTTCGTTCGGCAGCCGCCGCCTATGGGGCCTTGGTCGGCAGTTGCTTGCGTTCCCATAGCTTGAGCAGGTCGGGCAGAGTGGAAGGCGTCCAGCGAGACTCGTCGCCGCGCTCGCTGCCCAGGAACTCGCCCTCGGAGTCGTATAGCGAGATCGACCGTGCCTCGTCGCCGAGTTCGGTCATCAGCCGCCATGCGGCCTGACCCTGAGAGGATTCGAGCTCGAACTGTCGGTACCGCACGTTGGTGTCGCCGCTCGCGTAGGCGTAGACGCCGTAGGTTGTTTCCGCTTCGTTCCCCACGAGAAGCTGCGGCAGCAGGTAGAACTCCACCTGGTTGACGTACCCGCGCGGCGGCACAACGGGCTGGAGGGTGTTCGAGGTGGCGCCACGCCTGGCGATGGACATCTCCTGCCCGTTACGTACGCCAAATTCGGTGTTCACGACGGGTCGCTGGTCGCCCAGGCGGAAGGTGGTCGAGGCCGTCCACGCCTCGTGCTGACGATCGGGAGTCATGAAGCAGATGATGCGGGTGTCGATGAGTCGCCACTGGTCGCGCCCCCAGCGATCGATCATCCGTCCGTCCATGCGGACCAGATAGCCCTCAGTAAGGTCATCGCCCTCCCACGATTCACGGCTGCGCTCGGGGTCGATCTCGCCACGATGGCCCCTCCACGCGCGGATGTGCCTGTAGCCGCGCTCGGTGTCGTCCATCTCCCGGTTCGTGCCGCCCGGGATGCTCAGCCGGTCCCACCGCCCATCGACCTGCTCGATGGCGGCCTCGTACGCCGCGGGCGACAGTGAGGCTACCAGGGCCTCGGTAGTCTCGATAGCCACGGCCCGGGCGGCGGCGACCTCGGTGTTACCCGAGAACTGGGCTGTCTCCAGAATGGCTAAATATGCGAGTGTGGCTTCCTTCTTGTCCACCTCGTCACACATCAGGTCAAAGCTGACCATCTGTCCGGCACCGGCGTCGACGAGCGTGTAAATACGGAACCGGGTTTTCTCGGTTACGGTCGGCTTCTCGTCGTTCTCGGAGGTCCGGCGGACCGCCTCGGGAAACTCGACGTAGAACCGTGACGCTGGCCGGCCGGCCACGACCAACCGGTTCTCACGGAGCACAACCTTTGCCCGACTCTCGATCGCCTCGGTGTCGGCTCTATCGACCCGGTAGCTGCCGAGCAGGTTCTCAAGGATTCGGTCGGTCAGGTCATCGACCGGCAGGTTGCCGCCGACCTCAGTCTGGACGCTGATGCCCTGCTGCTTGGGAGCCTGGATCATCATGAACCAGTGACCCATGGCGGGGCTGATTTCGAGTGTAGGTACATCCCCTCGGTCGTTTCGAAAGCTGAACGCATCTGCTGGGATCTCGACCTCGAGGCCCACTGGTGCCAGGGCCACCGGCTCCTCGCCCATGAGAATGCTCGAGGGTCCACGGTCCTGGGCGGCGGCCGCCGAAACCAACCCAACTTGGAGCAGAATCAGAGCGAGGGCAAGAATGGGAGACGTTCTGGTGAGCGGCATGCACCCCTCCGTGGGTCGATTTTCGGGCCGGCAACGGCGACTTCTTAGAGGATAGGGCAGGCCACTCTCATTGCCCGATCTTCACATTCCTTGCGTCCGTCGGTTGACGGCGGTTTCCAGTGATCTATCCTTCTCTCCGCGCCGGTGGCGGGGGCTGCGGCCCTCGGGCGTGGGTCAGTACCGTTTCGGGTTCACCAAGCGGTTGACGTAGAACCAGGCAGTTCGGGAGGTTGGCGAGCCCATGCAAGGTGGTCGCATTCGAATTCGGATGGAAGCGTATGACCACATCGCCCTCGATGCTTCGGCTCGAGAGATCGTGGACCACGCCAAGCGGACCAACGCCCGAGTGGCCGGTCCGGTCCCATTGCCCACGCGGATCGAGCGGTACACGGTGCTCCGTGGACCATTCATCGATAAAAAGAGCCGCGAGCAGTTCGAGATCCGCACGCACAAGCGGATCATCGACATCCACGAGCCCAACGCCCGCACCGTCGAGGCGTTGAACCGGCTGGTGGTGCCCGCGGGTGTCTTTGTGAAGATCAAGGCCTGACGCACGCTCTCGAGCACGTCAGCACAAACAGGAACGTATCGCTTCCTCTGGCCCGGCAACCCCGAGAGCCACGAAGCAAGGTGGAACAGAGCATGGCAGGCGGAAACGACAAACTGGGACTCATCGGTCGCAAGATCGGCATGACCCGCGTCTACCAGGATGGCGTCTCGATCCCCGTGACGGCCATCGAGGTCGCACCGGCGGTGGTGACCCAGGTCCGCACGCCCGAGCGTGATGGCTATTCGGCCGTCCAGATCGGCGGCGAGGACGCCCGGCCGCGCCGCTCTACCTTCCAGATCATGGGCCACGACGCCAAGGCCGGCACCGGCCCCAAGGCCGTCCACGTCGAGTATCGCATGGACGAGGCCGAGGCGGGCGAGTTCGAGCTGGGCCAGACCCTCACCGTCGAGCACTTCCAGAACGTCGCGTTCGTGGATGTCGCCGGCACGAGCAAGGGCAAGGGCTTCGCCGGCACCATGAAGCGGCACAACTTCAAGGGCATGCGCGCCACCCACGGCGTGGAGCGCAAGCACCGCTCGCCCGGCTCGATCGGCGGCCACGCCACCAATGCTGGTATGGCCGGCCGGATCAAGAAGGGCAAGAAGATGAACGGCCAGATGGGCAACGTGCGCGTCACCGTTCGCAATCTCGACGTCATTCGGGTCGAGGCGGATCGGAACCTGTTGCTGGTCAAGGGCGCGGTGCCCGGGGCCAACGGCGGTATTCTCCACATCCGTCCATCGATCCGCTTGCGGCCTACCAAGGCCGCCGCCCAGAAGGCCGCTGGCTGACCGGGCACGCAGTACGCAGGACGCCCCCTCGTCGATGAGTTTCGATGATGGGGCGGCCCGGAGGGTCGCGAGAAGCGAAACCGCCGGGTCAGGACAAACAGGTTTGGGGCTCTTCTTCGCGGAAGTCCCCTTGGAACAGACGGCCGAGTCTGATCCGAGACCACCCCCGCCGGCGCGTTGCCAGGTGGGGAGCAGATCCGAGAGGGTCTGATCCCGATAGGGGTGGTCCGGTGCGGCAGGCGACACCCCACTCGGTATTTCGGGGGTCGCACAGGCGTCAGGAGCGAGCACGATGGATGTGCCGGTCTACAACATGAAGGGCGATTCGGTCGGCTCGATGTCGATCGATGAGGCCATCCTCGGCGGGTCGCTGAACCCGCAACTGATCAAGCAGGCCTACGTCTGCTACCACGCCAACCAGCGCCAGGGCAGCGCCCGCACCAAGGGCCGCGGCGAGGTCAACGGCTCCACCCGCAAGATCTACAAGCAGAAGGGCACCGGCCGCGCCCGCCACGGCAACAAGAAGGCGCCGCAGTTCCGCAAGGGCGGCCACGCCCACGAGAAGCGCCGCACCCGCGTCGACTACCACATGTCGATGCCCAAGAAGATGCGTCGCAAGGCCAACCTCAACGCCTTGCTGGCCAAGCTCATCGACAACGAGGTCAAGATCGTTGATAGCATCAAGTTCGACGGCCCCTCGACCAAGGGCATGGCGAGCCTGCTGAGCGCTCTGGGCATCAACCGTACCGTGCTGCTGGCCCTCCCCGAGGGAGCCATCGATGCCCGCCTGAGCGCCCGCAACATCGACGACGTCAGCACCTGCCGCAGCGATCAGCTCACGGCGTGGAACCTGCTGAACAACCGCTTTGTCATCATCGAGAAGGCCGAGCTCGAGGCCTTCCTGGCTGGTCCGCACACGCAGACCGGCAAGGACGCCAAGATCGAGCCGCGTGGCCGCCAGGCCGCCGCCGCGAGTGGCAAGACCGATGGGGAGGCCGCCTGATGCACCCGAGCACCGTCATCAAAAAGCCCATCGTCACCGAGCGCAGCACGGCGGCGATGGCCGACGACAACCGCTACACCTTCCTGGTCGATCGCCGCGCCGACAAGACCGCCATCAAGCACGCCGTCGAATCGCTCTACGGCGTCAGCGTGCTGGCCGTCACGACGCAGCTCCGCAAGAACCGCGAGCGTCGGCTGAAGTACGGCTACGTCCAGGCCCCGCCCAGCAAGAAGGCCATCGTGCGTTTGGCCGAGGGCCAGACCATCGACCTGTTCTGATTCGGACGAGGTAGTTTTCAGCGAGATTCCAGCCGCTAGAGCTTCGGAGATTCATCAATGGCCATTCGCGTCTACAAACCAACCTCGCCCGGGCGTCGCAACGCCTCGGTCAACCTCCACGTCGAGGTCGACAAGAAGCGCCCCGAGAAGGCCCTGCTCAAGCCCCTCAACAAGAAGGGCGGCCGCAACCACACGGGCGTGATCACGGTGCGTGGTCGCGGCGGCGGCGCGAAGCGCATGTACCGCCAGATCGACTTCCGCCGCAAGGACCGCGACGGCATCGAGGGCAAGGTGATTGGTGTCGAGTACGACCCCAACCGATCGAGCCACATCGCCTTAGTGGAGTACACCGACGGCGTGAAACGCTACGTCATCTGCCCCAAGGGCCTGAAGACGGGCATGACCGTCCTGACCTCGAGCGACTCGGCCATCGAGCCCAGCGTTGGCAACTGCATGCCGCTGCGGTTCATCCCCTCGGGTATGGAAGTCCACTGCATCGAACTGGCCGTGGGCAAGGGCGCCCAGATGTGCCGCTCGGCCGGCTCGTACGCCCGCCTGACCAACCGCGAGGGCAAGTACGCCACGCTGGTCCTGCCCTCGGGCGAAACCCGCCGCGTGAGCCTCGACTGCCGTGCGGTGGTGGGGGCCGTGGGCAACAGCGACCACCAGCGTCGCCGCCTGGGCAAGGCCGGCCTCACGCGTCACCTCGGTCGCCGGCCGATCACCCGCGGCGTGGCCAAGAGCCACCACGCCCACCCACTGGGTGGTGGTGAAGGCCGCAGTAAGGGCAACCGCACGCCGGTGAGCCCGACTGGTGTGGACGCCAAGGGCGGCGGCACCCGCAACAAGAAGCAGTACAGCACTCAGCTGATCATCCGTCGCCGCCGCAGCAAGCGGTACGGCCAGTTGGCCAAGTGATTCGAGGCAAGTGATTCAGGATTTGTGTAGGAAGCAGATGCAGAGGCCGGAAGCGCGGACGAGTGCCGCAAGCAGGAGCGTGAAGCATGGGTCGTAGCCTCAAGAAGGGTCCGTTCGTCGACGAGAAGCTGTACACGAAGGTGATGAAGCAGCAGGAGTCGGGCGAGCGCGAGCCCATCAAGACCTGGGCCCGCCGGTGCACGATCGTGCCCGAGTTCGTGGGCTACACGTTCCAGGTGCACAACGGCCGTGCGTTCCTGGAGGTGTTCGTGACCGAGGACATGGTGGGCCACAAGCTCGGCGAGTTCTCCCTGACGCGCACCTTCCGGGGCCACACGAACAAGAAGGAAGGCATCAAGTCGGGCAAGTAAGCCCGGCTGGCCGGTAACGGGATTCAGACTCGATTGTCAGCGATTCGGGAACGGACGACTTCGGAGATCCATCGGTGAGACTGCGTAGCGACCAACTCAAGAAGTTAGCCGACGAGGCCGGCGCCAAGGTCGAAGACCTGGCCGAGGCCATCCGTCCGCTTGGGCTGCCCGGTGACAAAGCCGATCGCGCGGTGCGCAACTGGCTGGCCGGGCGTCCGAAGCCCACGTGCAAGGCCGCGCACATCAGCGCCCTGGCCCGCGTGGTCAACGCCGAGCCGCGTGACATCGCCCGGTTCGTGAGCGAGGTCCGCTTCCACCGCGGCAGCACGCAGAAGGCCCGGTTGGTGGCCGACCTGATCCGCGGCAAGAGCGTGGACGACGCGCTCAACCTGCTGAACTTCAGCCAGAAGCGCGCCTCGGACAACATGGCCAAGGCCCTCAACGCGGCCATCGCCGACGCCGAGCTGGCCGACGCCGACGTCACCGAGCTCTTCGTTGTCGAGAGCCGCGTGGACGAGGGGCCGCAGATCAAGCGGTTCCGTCCCAAGGATCGCGGCCGCGCCCACCCCATCATCAAGCAGACCAGCCACATCACCGTGGGCGTCCAGGAGCGAGCGTAATGGGACAAAAGATCCACCCCTTCGGCTTCCGCCTGGGAGTCACCGAAGCCCACCGCAGCCGGTGGTACGCCCCCAAGGCCATCTACGGCGAGCTGCTCGTCGAGGATCAGAAGATCCGCGAGTACCTCGACAGGCGATTGAACCGCAACCCGGGGCGCCCCCACGCGGCGGTGGCCAGCGTCGAGATCGAGCGCACCCGTGAAGAGCTGGTTGTGCTCATCCGCACGGCTCGCCCGGGCGTGGTCATCGGCCCCAAGGGTGCCGAGGTCGAGCGCATGACCGAAGAGCTCATGCTCATGACGGGTCGCAAGGTCTCGATGAAGATCCTCGAGATCAAGAACCCCGACATGAACGCCCAGCTCGTGGCCGCCAACGTGGCCGAGCAGCTCAGCCGTCGCTCCAGCTTCCGCCGCGTCGTGAAGATGCGTGCCGAGGGCGTGATGCAGAACGGCGCCAAGGGCGTGAAGATCCAGATCTCCGGCCGCCTGGGTGGCGCCGAGATGAGCCGCACCCTCGACGTGCGTCTGGGCTCGCTGCCGCTGTCGACGCTTCAGGCGAACATCGACTACGGCTTCGAGGAGGCCCGCACGACCGCCGGCCGTCTGGGCGTGAAGGTGTGGATCTACAAGGGCGAGTATGAGGCCCAGGACGACGAGACGACCTCGAAGGCCGCGGGTGCCCGCGTCGCCAGCCGAGGCCGCAGGTAAGCAGACAGGAATCCGGTGCTTCCCTCCGTTGGGAAGGCCGTCAGGAAGGGTTTGACCGATGCCACCGTACAAGATCCCAAAGCGAGTGAAGTTCCGCAAGGAGTTCCGCCGCGTTCGCGATCGAAAGGCGACCAAGGGCAACTACGTTGCTTTCGGCGACTTCGGCTTGCAGGCGCTCGAGGGCTGCTGGCTCAAGAGCAATCAGATCGAGGCTGGCCGCATCGCGTCGACGCACTACCTCAAGCGTCAGGGCAAGCTGTTCATCCGCGTGTTCCCCGACAAGCCGGTGAGCAAGAAGCCCCTCGAGCAGCGCATGGGTAAGGGCAAGGCAGACGTGGATTACTGGGCCGCTCGGGTTCGCCCCGGCACCATGATCTACGAGCTGGCCGGTGTGCCCGAGGACATGGCTCGCGAGGCGATGAAGCGCATGGCCATGAAGATGCCCATCCGCTGCCGATTCGTCAAGCGTCGGACGACGGTGGGCTAAGAGAAGAAACCGAACGGAACGAATAGTGGCCCGCCAGTGGGTGGGTGTTGGAGAAGGCGTCATGACCGGCGAAGAAGTTCGCAAGCTCGACAACAACGAGATCCAGGCGGAGCTGGTCCGCTTGCGCAAGCGCCTGTTCCAGCTGCGCGTGCAGGCCGCCACCGAGAAGGTCGAGGACAACAGCGAGTTTTCCAAGACCCGCAAGGACATCGCCCGCCTGATGACTGAGCGGTCGTCACGGCAGATCGCCAGGCAGGCCAGCTGAACGAGTCGGGAACGACACACGAATTTGATCGGTCCGGTTCGGACACACCGCCAGAAGAAGAGAACGTAAGCGAATGAGCGACAACACCGCCACCACGACACAGAGCAGCACCGGTCAGAAAGCCAAGGGCGCCCGCACGGGCGAGGTGGCCACCGCCGGCCGCGACAAGACCATCAAGGTCGTCGTGAGCTACGTGGCCAAGCACCCCAAGTACGGCAAGTACGTCCGTCGCCGCACGGTGCTCCACGCCCACGACGAGGCCAACCAGGCCCAGGTGGGCGACCGCGTCGAGGTGGTGCCGTGCAAGCCCGTCAGCAAGACCAAGTCGTGGACGCTGTCTCGCATCCTCGAAAAGCACCAAGCGGATTAATTCTCACAGAGAAGTCTCCCAGGAAGTCTCGCACGCCCGTTCGTCACGGGGCACGTAGGAAGTAGCAAGCCATGCTTCAGCAAGAATCACGATGCGAAGTCGCGGATAACTCGGGGGCGAAGATCGCCTACGTCATCCGCGTCTACGGCAAGACCAGTGCGAGCGGCAACAACACCCGCCCCTGGGCCGGCGTGGGCGACCGCGTGCTCATCTCGGTCAAGAAGGCGCTGCCCGGCGCCGACATCAAGCCCGGCGACATGTCCAAGGCCGTGGTCGTGCGGACCGCCAAGAACACCCGCCGCCCCGATGGGTCGTACGTGAAGTTCGACAGCAACGCGGTGGTGCTGCTGAACGCCGACGGCAACCCCCGCGGCACGCGCATCTTCGGGCCCGTCGCCCGCGAGCTGCGCGAGAAGAACTACATGAAGATCGTTTCGCTCGCTCCGGAGGTGGTGTGATGGCCGCGCATATTCGCAAGGGTGACAACGTGATCGTGACCAGCGGCGACCACAAGGGCCGCACTGGCGAGGTGATGCGCATCGACACCGCCAAGGAGCGCGTCTACATCAAGGGCCTGAACCTGCGCACCCGCAACGTCAAGCCCACACGCGTCAACCCGCAGGGCGGCCGCGTGACCAAGGAAGCCCCGTTCCACATGTCCAACGTCAGCCCCGTGGCCGACGGCAAGCCCACCCGCGTGCGCTTCATCGTGGGCTCGGACGGCAAGAAGCAGCGCGTGGCCGTTCGCGGCGGCAAGGTGCTCACGGTCGAGGCCAGGCGCAAGGGCGGCGAGTCGGCAAGCAAGGACACTCTCTAAGGTCGATCGGCGTCGGTCAGCAGACCCGCACGGTTCGTGAGAAGGATTGAGCGATGGCGAAGAACAAGCCCAACAAAACCGACAAGGACGACCCCGCCATCCAGGCGGCCGCCGCACCCCGCGAGGGCATGCAGCGCGTGCGCAAGCAGTACCTTGAGGTGGCCCGCCCCGAGGTGACCAAGCAGTTCGGCGTGACCAACCCCATGGCCATGCCGGTGCTCGATCGCATCGTGATCAACGTCAACATGGGGCGCTTCCTGGACGGCCCGAAGCTGCCGCCCAACATCCGCGCCACCGTGGTCGACACGCTCACCCAGATCACCGGCCAGAAGCCCGTCGTGGTCAAGGCCAAGAAGAGCGTCTCGAACTTCAAGGTGCGCGAGGGCATGGAGACCGCCGCCATGGTCACCCTGCGGGGCGACCGGATGTGGGACTTCCTGGACCGGTTCATCAACCTGGCCACGCCACGTATCAAGGACTTCCGCGGCCTCTCGGAGACCTCGTTCGACAAGGCCGGCAACTACTCGCTGGGCCTCAACGAGCAGGGCGTGTTCCCCGAGATCAACATGGCCGAGGTGACCTT
>JAUHYE010000165.1 GCA_030426395.1 Phycisphaerae bacterium | reverse complement strand
CGGGCGTGGCGGTCGAAGACCTGGACGGCGACGGGGATGCGGACATCGCCGTGTGCAACACCAGTTCGGGCAACGTGTCCATCCTTCTCAACGATGGGGCGGGTGTGTTCGACGAGCAACTCCGAGTCGCGGTCAGCCGCGACCCGAGCGCCATGGCGGCCGGCGACGTGGACGGCGACGGCGACGTGGACCTCGTGTTCGCCAACTGGCAGGACGAACTCATCGTGTTCGCGAACGATGGCGACGCGGGATTCTCGGTCGTCGACCGCAGGCCGGCCGGAGCGCTCAGACCCTCGCGGCTGGCACTCTTCGACGCCGATGGCGATGGCAACCTCGACGCGGCGCTGGGCGGCTTCCATGCTTTTGGCATCGTGTTGTCCCAGGGCGCCGGCGACGGCACGTTCCCCAGCCAGACGAGCCTACCACTGGGGGCTTATGCAGAGTCGATCAGGCCGTTCGATTTCGATGGCGACGGCGACCTGGACCTGGCCTGCGGCACTCTGACCCGCGAGCCGCGCGTGCTCGAGAACGACGCGGGCATCTTCACGCTGCGGACCGACGTCGACCTCTCGCCGTACGACGCGCCACAGGTCGTCTGGAACGACGCCGACGGCGATGGCGACGCCGATCTGGTGGCGATCAGCGGCAGACGGCTCGCCGTGCTCGAGAACAACGGCGCGGGCGGCTTTGTGCTCCCAACGCCCTACGACCCCGGCGACCTCGGATCCACCCGGCCGGTCACCCTGGCGACCGCCGACATGGACGGCGACGGCGATGCGGACCTCCTAGCCACGCTGTTCAACGGCAACGGCGTGGCGGTTGCGATCAACGACGCGGGGGTGCTGGCCCCGATGCGGGTGTATCCCGTTGGCAGCGGGGCGGGCGGTCTCGTCCTGGGCGACATCGATGCGGACGGCGATACCGACGCGGGGATCGCCTTTCGTGACAGCAACCGGGCGGTGCTGATGTTCAACGATGGCGCGGGCCGGCTGGGCTCGCCACGCTCGATCTCGGGCATCCGCGGCTGCCGGGCGGTCGCCCTTGGGGACATCGACGGCGACGGCGACCTGGACGTGGCGGCCGTGTCGAGCGACACCTTCCACGTGCTCATGGTGTTCGAGAACGACGAGGGCGCCTTCACCACGGGGCCGATCTACATCCTTGGCGACAGCCCCAGATCGATCGCGATGGGCGACCTGGACGGCGATGGCGACGTGGACGCGGTGGTCGGCGACACGCGGGGCCCCGCCGTCGTGCTGCTCAACTCCGGCGGCGGCGCCTTCGTCGCGAGCGATGGGCCGGAGGACATCACCGGGCCGCCGCTATTGGAGGACCTCAACGGTGATGGGCTGGTCGATCTGGCGTTCAGGAGCGGCTCGGATCTGGGCATCAGCCTGGGGCTGGGCGGCGGGGCATTCGCCGCGACCATGACGATCGAGACGATCGCGACCGTCCGCGATATCGCCCTGGGCGACGCCGACGGCGATGGACGCGCCGATCTGTTCACCACGACCGGTGTGCTGCTGAACGCCTCGACGCCCGGCGCGGTGGCCTTCGACGAGCGGGTCTACCTGCCAGAGGAGCCGTACGAACTCGCCGTCGCGGACATCAACGGCAACGGCAGGCCGGACATCCTCGTGAGCGGCCCGGAGGTCGACGGCGTCGCCATCCTGCACCACGGCTGCACGGCGGCATGCCGGGCCGACATCGACGGCGATGGCTCGCTCACCATCTTCGACTTCCTCGGCTATCAGAACCTCTTCGACGCGGGCGACCCGGCCGCGGACTTCGACGGCGACGGCGTGCTCACGCTGTTCGACTTCCTGGCGTTCCAGAACGCATTCGACGCCGGCTGCCCGTAATCCTCACTGCGAACGCACCGGCGACGCCCGTTCGATCAGCAACTCGCCGATGCGGCTGGCGGTCTGGGCGGCGTTGCCCTCGCGGTCGATCACCTCGTAGATGATCGCCCCCTGCATCAGCAGACCGAACTGGTGGGCGAAGCCGGCGGGGTCGTCCAGCCCGCCGGCCTCGGCCAGCCCGCGCACGATGCCGCGGAGGGCGTCGACGTTCGCGCGGGCCGCGACGTGGCACGGGTCGTTGGGGTCTGGAAACTCGCTGCACGCGTGGATGAACAGGCATCCGTTGAAGGCGATGTCGGCGAACCAGTCGCGCCAGACGCCCCAGATCTCTCGGAGCTGGTTGATGGGGTCGGGCCCGGCACGCTCACGCAAGAGCTGGGGCAGGCGCGCCCGCCATCGCTCATCGCGCCGCTTGATGCACGCGAGTGCCAGGTCTTCCTTGCTCTCGAAGTACTTGTAGAACGTCGTCTTGGTCGTGCCGACCCGGGTCAGCACCTGGTCGAGCCCCGTCGCGTGGAAGCCGCGCTGGTAGAACAGGTGCAGCCCGGCGGCGATCAGCCGCTCGCGCGTGTCGGTCTTGCTCGCTTCGGCGCCCATCCAGTTCCGAGTATACGCCGGGCGCGGTGCTCCGCACGCGTTCTGTTCGGAGGGTGACCGCAAGTCAACGGGGAGGTGACCGAGAGTCAACCTGACTTTTGGAACAATCGTGGTCCAATTCATGGTCTTCGCACGGAATCCACACGCACTCAATCACGAGGACCCATGACCATGACGACACGAACCACAGCCCTTCCCGTCGCCCTCTTCGCCGCCGCCGGCTTCTCTCTGGGCCTGGCCGCCACCGCCCACGCCCAGTCGTGCGAAATCGACTCGATCTTCCCCGACCATGCGATCACGCTGCCGGACTCGGGCTCCAGAGACGCAAAGGTCGCCGACATCGACGGCGATGGCGATCTCGATATCATCGCGTCGGGGCCAGCCATCGTGGTCCATCTCAACGACGGCCACGGCAACTTCACCCGGCTCCCCGATGCCCTCGTGACCGGCGACTTTGCCGAGCGGCTCGACATCGCCGACATGGACGGCGACGGGCTGCTCGATGTCGCGGTGGTCCGCCGGACGGCATCCTTTATACGCTTCATCGACATCCATCTCGGCAACGGCGATGGCACCTTCGTGCCAACCCCCGCCCGCTCGCTGACGGACGGGGAGCCCTTCCGCATGGAGCTCGTTGACATCGACCTCGATGGCGATATCGATGTCGTCGCCGGGTCGGTCTCTGGCGAGGCGCTGGTCTACCGAAACGCCGGCGGCCTGAACTTCCCCTCGCTCTTGAGCATCCGGACCGACGCGATTCCCCTCTCGCAGTTGTTCGTGCGCGACCTCGATGGCGACGAACTGCCCGAGATCGTGCTGGCCAATCCGCAGGGCCTGCTCGCCTTCCTCGAGAACAGGGGCTCGGGAGTCTTCGATCCACCGGTCTCGGTCGTGCTGGGCAGGATGGCCGACATGGTCTTGGAAGACTTCAATGGCGACGGCCACCCCGACATCGCGTTTGCGCCGAATGTCACAGTTGGGTTGGACATCCACCTGAACGACGGCGCCGGAAACTTCGCCGCGCCCATCAGGTACCCGGGCGGGCCCTTCACCAGCCTCACGGCCTTTGACGTCGATGGCGACGGCGACAACGACATCGTCGGGTCCATCGGGAACGTTCCCTTGCCGCTCACGATCGTCTGCCGCAACGATGGTGCGGGCGGGTTCGCCGAGCAGTCCATGGGCCGTGACGATACGGCGCCGGGCCAGCAGGACTTCATCGGCGGCGCCGACCTCACCGGCGATGGCTCGCCCGACCTGCTCGCGCACGTTCCCACGGTGAGCAATGCACTGGCCATCACACGCAACTTCTGCTCGGCCGCGCCCGTCATCACCCAGCAGCCCGTGTCGACCCTTGTCGACGCCGGTGGCGATGCCGGGTTCTCCGTCCGCGTCTCGGTCGTCCTGCCATCGACGACCTTCCAATGGCGCCGTGACGGCGCCCCGCTGACCGATGGCTCGGGCATCGCCGGCGCCACGACGCCCGATCTGTCCATCAACAGCGTCCGGGGCAGCGACGAGGGCTTCTATGACTGTGTCGTCACCAGCATCGGCGGCGAGCGCACGAGCAACGCGGCGCTCCTGGCCGTCAGCGGCGGCGGCAGCGACTGCCCGGCCGACTTCGATGGCGATGGCTCGCTGACGCTCTTCGACTTCCTGGCGTTCCAGAACGCGTTCGGCGCCGGCTGCCCGTAATGTGGCCCGCCCCAAGCCCCCTGCAACCCCTCGCCGCTCACCCGGTACCACCTCCAGACCGCTGCAACACTCGGTCGGGGAGGTTTTGCTATGGCAGTGCTATTCGTCAACGCTCGCGCGAAGATCACCACAATCGTTCCGCTCGTCGCGGCCAGTGTCGCTTGTGCGCAGCCCGTCTACGAGACCGGCTACCGGTTCAACGGCGGAGAAGAGGTCGTCAGGGTCGAGAACGAGCCGTTTGTGGTGTACACCGAAAGCGGCTTGCTCGTGTCGCCCGAGGTGCAGGACCTGAGCCTCTCGTTCCCCTTTGCGACGCACCGGCGCCATGGGCTGGTGTCGGTCGCGGGAACGACGTTCCGAAACTGGCAGCCCAGGCCCGACCTGCAATCGGTCGGCCGCGCGTCGATCACGTTCACCGACCTCGTCTTCGCGTCCGCTGGCACCGATCCGATCGAGGTGGACCTCGTGCTCGATTTTGGCCGAGGTCTG
>JAUHYE010000043.1 GCA_030426395.1 Phycisphaerae bacterium | reverse complement strand
CGCCTGCGCCTCCATATGTGATTGAACCCGCCCGGCCCGCGAACCGGGCCGGCTTTGGGGGGCCGTGGTTGGCCCACTCGAAGCCTGATCCGAGTCGTGTTAGAGGTCAACCGCTGGCTCAGCCATCCCATCGGCTGGTTCAGGTGTGTTAGGGCCCGAACGAGTGACCCCATTCGAAAGACCCCGAACAATCGGGGTCGAACAACTGGACCCGAATGGGTCCGCTCAATCACACTTATCCACAGCTGTCTGCGCAACGACGTCGCCGCTATTGACACCGTCGCCGGGCATGTGCCAATCTGAGGCAAGCAGGCATCGGGGCATGTTGTCCGGTGCCGGTCGAGGGACACCAAACGTTCGGGACCGATCGACCGGGGCCGAACGTTTGCCACTTCGCCTGCTCACTTCAACGAACAAAGCTGGGGACAACTCATGAGACATCCAAAGACCACTTCTGTCATCGCTGTCGGGAATCAAAAGGGCGGCGTAGGAAAAACCACTACTACCATAAGTCTCGCGGCCGCCCTCGGATCCTTTGGGATGCGATCGCTCATCATCGACCTGGACGCCAACTGCGGCGCGACGCGAAGCTTGGGCGTGCCGCCCGATAGCTACCAGGGCAGCTACGAGGTGCTGCTCGGGGACGAGGATCCAGTCAGCGTTGCGCTCGAAACCGACCCGGAGGAGGGGATTGAATTCCCCGAGGGCGTCACGCTCATCCCCGCGAATCGAGACTTGGAGCGTGTGGACGCGGAGCTGATCAAGGTCCATCGTCTGACCGACTACCGCGACTGCCTCCGCAGACCGATCGAGAAGGTCGTGGCAACGGGCATGTGGGACTTCGTGTTCCTCGATACCGCCCCCAACATCAACACACCTACGGCCGCCGCGTACCGCGTCGCCGAGTGGTTCATCCTGACGGCCACGCCCGAGCGCCTGGCCATCGAGGGGCTCAACGACGCGATGAGCGACATCGACACGGTCCGTCGCTACAACAACCCAAACCTGAAGCTGCTCGGTGTCGTGCTGTCTTGTGTGAACAAGCGGACCCGGCTGGCCAACGAGATCATCGGATGGGTAGAAGAGACGTTCGCGCACGCCGGCCTGTACGGCGACTTCAAGAACCGGATCAGCCGTTCGGTCGCGGTGCCCGATGCCCAGCAGACCGGTCGGACCATCTTCCAAACGGAGCCGGACCACAAGGTCACCGAGGAGTACAGGAAGCTGGCCCGAGAGATGCTCGATCGACTCGAGGCCGCCGCGGCCGAGAAGCTCGCCGGTGGATCTCAGGCGCAGGCGGGCAGGGGAGGGGCCAATGGCTAAGCGCCGCGAGCGTCCGGCGAGCAACCCGTTGCTCAGAGACCAGGTCGCGGCCATCACCGCACCGGTCCCAACGCTGGTTGGAACGGAAACACCGGAACCAAGACGCAACCACATGCAGGACAGTGGCAATCGGGTGGATCGTCCACACCGCTCGCTCGAACGAGGGAAGGCCACCGTCCACGTGAAGACGAGGTTCTCCCAGGCAGAAGCAGAGCAGGTAGAGAGGTTCGCAAGGACCCTGTCATCCTACTTGCGATCCACGGTGAAGGGGAGCGAAGTAACGAGGGCGCTGTGGACGCTAGCGATCAGGGCCGAGGATGAGTTGGCTGAGATTGCCAGCAAGGCCCCGAAGATGGACCGGCCATCTTACGGGGATCGGCTGGGCATGGCCGAGTACGAGGACGCCATCGCGGACTTCCTGCTGCTCGCGCTCAAGGAGACACGCCGCCGGTAGGCAGCGCCACGAACCATCGATCGCACGCACAGCGAGAGGATCTACTCAACACCAATCCCGTTCCATCATGCACTGTCCGGTGTGCTCTGCCGGGGTCGGACTGGATGGGCCACGGCACGTGGTGATGGCCCACCGCACTCCGCTCAATCCGCCGCCGCACCCCAGCCAGCCGCACGCCGGTCCGATCTGGCTCAGCGTGGAGCAGATCCGCAAGCGTGAACGCATGCGTCGCGAGCGCGTCATCGCCGCGATGGAAACCGGCGAATTACCCTTCGAGCAACGCGGGCGCATCCGCTACGCACGACTCAGCGATGTCATCGCGTGGGGCGAGCGTCGCATCAACACCACACGCCCTCAGACCCACTCTGTCCGCATTGATCTTAGCGACCTCATCTGACGCATCAGTGGGTCTCATCTCTCCGCCACGTCGGATCGCTCAAGAGTGCTCCGCACCCACTCGACCACCTCCCGCTGCTCGGGCGCCACAGGCCGCATGTATACGTCAGCCATGTTCGAGCTCGCCCCGTGGCCGAGCCATCGCCGGATCTGCCCGAGCGAGCATCCGGGGCGGCTCCCAAGCTCGGTTGCCCCGAGATGCCGCAGCACATAGAACCCCCCGAGCGTCTTGGTCTCGTCGCCCAGTCGCCCCCTCAGCCTTGTCCACCACTGCGTGACCGAGTCCGACCGGCCATGCACCAGCGGCTGGCCACGCTTGGTGACAAATAGCAACTCCCCGGCAGGCCGCTGTGCTTCTTCCATGTATCGCGAGATGCATGCCCAAACGTACGGCGGTGTCTCACCGTACCGTTCGATCCCCGTCTTGCCGCGTCGCAGGTCATACCCCTGCCGATCGATCTGACCCACGCGCACGGCCGCGAGGTCGCGCTGGCCGAAACCGAGCCCGATGGCCATCCAGACCATCGCACGCTCGCGCGCCGAACACTCGGCAAGCACGGCTTCGAGCTGGGAGCTTGACGGGAGCGTCCGAGCCTCGGTCGCCTTTCCGTGGAACGCCTCGCGCGAATCCCAGTTCCATGACAGCACCTGGCCTCCATGTTCCGGCCGGCCAGCGCGATCGATGATCGCCTTGACCATCTGCATCCGCTTGGACACCTGCGAATCCGAGTACCCCTGCTGCGCGGCCCAACGATTAAAGCCCTCCACGTCCGCCATACTCAGATCGTGCAAACGCATTGACGCGACAGCGCCACGGCCATGTGTGGAGTTCAGGAATTCCAGGAAGTCGCGAACATGCCGCCGACGATCCGAGAATACCGGGGCCGCAATGCTCCCTCGGCGCCGTGGCCCATCGTCCGAACGAACGCGTGCCTGGAGTGAAGACAGCAGGTCCGATGCGACCACGAGCAGACTGCCCTGAACGGCTTCCGTCGGCAGTGTCACCACCTCGGTGGGCGGGGGCAGGGGAGTCACCTTGCGACCGGTTGGCTTGGGAGCCCCATGTGCAAGATACTCCCCCAGCCACTTGTGATACTCAATGCGTGCGGCCGCTTCGTCGCCGCGACTGACCAGCCCAAAACGGTGCCTTGTTGGCGAGCCGGTGGACGGATCGCGAAACGACACGTGCCACCCGATCCCCCGGTTCTCGGTGAACAAGAGCTTGGGCGCTCGCTTGCGTCGGTTGGGACCACGCTTGGCCATCTGGATACACTCCTCCATGGCCCATGGTGCAAGCTGGGCCTGCAAAATGTAGTGCTCAATTCCACTCATTTGTAGTGCAAATCGAGCCCTGCGGGCGTAGCTCAATGGTAGAGCGTCAGCCTTCCAAGCTGAATGTTGCGCGTTCGAGTCGCGTCGCCCGCTTTATTTCTGCCACCTAGCCAAACAGACCCATCTGCCCGCTCACGTCGGGTTTCACGAAGTTGGCGCCAGATAGGGGCCGGACGTCTCGATTGAGCCCGTACCGCCGGCTGAACACGTCGAAGTTCTGCTTGATCTGCCGAACGATCGGGCCCTCGCCCCGGCCACGGTTCTTGCTGGCGTCGTAGAGCTTGCCCCCGCGGCCCTGGCGGATGAGCGACTCGACCTTGCGGGCACGATCGGGGTGCACGTTTCGTTGCAGCCAATCGAGGAACAGGTCCTTCACCTGGTACGGCAGCCGCAGCAGCACCCAGGCCGCCCGCTTCGCGCCGGCATCCGCAATCGCCTCCAAAATGCTCGGCACCTCGGTATCGGTCAACCCAGGGATGACGGGTGCGATGTTGACCGACACCGGCACGCCCGCATCGGTCAATTCACGGATCGTCCGCAATCGCCCGCCCGGCGAAGACGCCCGCGGCTCAAGCGTCCGAGCCAGTTCCGCGTCGAGCGTCACCAGAGTCACCACCACGCGCCCGGCGTTGTGGGCCCCGAGCTTCTGCCACAGGTCAACATCGCGCAGCACCATCGCGCTCTTGGTCATCGTGCTCACCGGCTGGTTGCACTCGGCCATCACCTCGAGGCACTGCCGCGCGATGCGCATCTCGTGCTCGATTTGCTGGTACACGTCGGTGATGGCCGACATCACGATCGGCTCGCCCTTCCAGCTCCGCCTGGCCAGTTCGTGCTTGAGAAGCTCGGGCGCCTCGGGCTTGGCCATGATCTTGGTCTCGAAGTCCAGCCCGCAACTAAACCCCAGATACTCGTGGTACGGCCGAGCGAAGCAGTAGATGCACCCGTGCTCGCAGCCGCGATATGGATTCACCGTCCAATCGAACGGCACGTCGCTGGTGCGGGCCACCCGATTGATGATGGTCTTTGTGCGATCCTGGAAGACCTGACGCTGCACCTTCGTTGGCCCGGCATCACCCTCGGCCTCCCGCTCCACCCACCGGCGATCGAGCTCCTCGCCCAGCACGTGAAGGCGGACGTCCTCGAACCGGTTGCCCGGATTCAGCCCAGCACCACGCCGATGGGCCGGGCCATCTGGCAGGGCGTCGCGGTATGAGGGCTCGTGGGCCTGCATACCAGACATAATACAAACATTGCATTGCAAATCAAGTGGGGAAAGGCCCTTACGCTCGCCAAATCTCGATCAGCCGCTCCGCCACCGCCTCGGCCGTCAGGTTGCCCACCTCGACGACCCCTTCCGCCAGCGCCTGGTACACCCCGTCGCGCTTCTCGTAGACGCCCCGCACCTCGTCCGGCAGATCGGCATCGCTCAGCGGCGGGCGATCGCCCGGGGCCGCCAGCAGCCGCTCGGCCAGCACCTCTGGGGATGCGTGCAGATAAACTGGCCCTACCACCACCCCGGCAACAACCGCAGCCTGCAGGTCGTGCCGGGCGGCGTCGATCATGGGGGTGCCGCCGCCAAGGGCCAGCACCTCCTCGCGATTGCGTTGCAGCGCGGCCCCGAGACATTTGGCTTCGGCGGCGCGGAACGCGCGCTCGCCGTGCAAGGTCCACGCCTCGGTCACGCTGCGCGAGTCCAGCTCGCGCAGCACGAGGGCGTCGAGGTCGATGAACGCGATATTCAGCAAGCGGGCCGCGAGCTGGCCGGCGGTCGTCTTGCCGCTGGCGCGCAGGCCCATGAGCACCAGGTGCCGGCCGGCGAAGGGAGTCTCGCCCGGCTCGGTCACGGCGCTACTCCTTGGCGCGGGCCAGGTAGCGGCCGTCCTCGGTGGCGATCTTCACCTTCTCGCCGATCGTGATGAACGGCGGCACCTTCGTCTTCAGGCCGGTCTCGCACTCCGCTTCTTTGAGCTGGTTGGTGGCCGTCGCGCCCTTGATGCCCGGCGTTGTGTCGGTGATCTCGAGTTCGACGCTGGCGGGCAGCTCGATGCTCAGCGGGTTCTCCTCGTATACCAGCACGGTACAACTCGTGTTGGGCGCCAGGTACAGCAACGCGTCGCCCAGCAGTTCGGGCGAGAGGATGACCTGGTCGAAGGTCTCGCTGTCCATGAAGGTCGCGCCCGTCTGGTCGCTGAAGAGATACTCCATCTCGCGGCGGTCGAGCGGGGCACTCTCGACGGCGTCACCGCCGGTGTAACGCTTCTCGATGTGCAGCCCGGTGGACACGTCCTTGAGCTTCACCTGGTAGTAGGCCGGGCCCTTGCCGGGCTTGGTGTGGTCGACCTTGACGACGATGTAGACCTTGCCGTCGATTTGGAGGGCGTTGCCCTGGCGGATCTCGTTGGCCTTCATAGCGTGATTCCCATTCCTTCGCTTCGGGTCGCGACTTGAGAGCGGCCGGACGCGGGGGCCACCCGGGGCCCCGCGCGGGTTCGGATCGGCTCGTGCCACCCATGCCGCGGGGCCGATGGTAGGCTGGGCCCGCGCGAGGCCGACCGCCCGCACGCGCACGCCAACACCCGAAAACCGAACCCAAGACCCCCCCGAGACCTACTGCCACGATGCCCCCGCCGCCCGACCCCACACAGCCCGAAACTCCAGCCGGAGGCACCCCCAAGAGCGGCCCCCGCAAGCAGGCGGCAGCCATGGGACGCCAGGTTGGCGGCGGTCTGACGTGGCTCATGGTTGCCACCGTCGTCGTCAAGGCCGCCAGCCTGGTCAACATCGCGATTCTGGGTATCTTCTTGGAAGACACCGATTTCGGAGTCTTCGGCACCGCCATAGGCGTCGCCGCCCTGGTCAACGTGCTCCGCGACGGCGGCGTCCGCCGGATCCTCATCCAGAAGGGCATCCACCGCTACGACGGCCTGATCGGCCCGGTCTACGCCTGGACGCTCATGCTCAACCTCCTTGCCGCGGCCATCCTGTGCTCGCTGGGCCCGGTGCTCGCCCGTGTGCACGGCAACTCCGAATATGTGATGGTCATGGTCACGCTTGGCCTGGCCGCGGCCATCTACGGGCCGGCCATGATCTACCGCGCCAAGCTGTCGATGCAGTTTCGCTACAAGGCCGTTGCGGCCATGAACGCCAGCAGCAGCATCGTCCGTTTTGCCGCCATGGCCGCCCTGGCCATCGGGGGCGCCGGGCCGCTCTCGTTCACATGGTCGCTGGTCATCATGGCGGCGTTTGAATGGCTGTACGGCCTGTACCTCACCCGAGACCCTCTTCTTCGGTTCGAGCCCAAGACGCGGCTCTGGCCTGCCATCTGGGCCCGATCCAAGTGGCTCTTGCTCGGGGCCATGGCGCTGGCGCTGCTGCGGCAGGGCGACTACCTCATCCTGGGCTTCCTGCTCTCCGAGAAGGTGATGGGCCTGTACGTCTTCGCCTACATGATCGGCGACCAGGTCAAGTCCCTGCTGGTCAGCAACCTCCAGCAGGTGCTCATGCCCACCCTGTCGGCCTTCCAGCACGACACGAAACGGCACGTCGCCTCGATCATGCGTATCAGCGGCGCGCTGACACTGGTCGCCTCGGGCTTCGCCGGCGGCATTGTCGTCACGATCGATCCCCTGCAACGAATCATCTGGCAGGATCGTTGGGCCGACGCCGTTCCTGCCATCCAGGCGCTCACGATCTGCTTCTCGTTGCGGCTGCTGGCGGCCATCCAGGAGACCGCGCTCTCGAGCACGGGCCGATACAGATTGCAATTCTGGGCGCTGCTCGTGCAGGGGCTCGGCTTCGTTGCCGTCGCGGGCTTGGGTGGGTGGTTGTTCCCCAACGATCCCGGAAAGATCGCCATCGGCATCGGGCTCTACTTCGTCATCGGCGTCACCGGCGTCACCGCGTGGAGCCTCCGTAAGGCCGGCGTGCCCGTGGTGGACTTCCTCGGCGCCATCCTGGCTCCGTGGGGCCTGCTCAGTGTGCTCGCGATCGTGATCGTGCTGGCCGACACCATGCTGGGCAACGCCTTGGGCGGGTGGCACTCGCCCGACCTCGAGATCCATGGGATCCAACTCGACGTGGCCAGGGTCGTCGCGCTCTCGGTGGTATACGGGCTCGCCGCCACGATCGCGGCCCGCACCCTCATGGCGGGCACGCTCCGAGACCTGCTGGGCATCACGCCCGCCAAGCTCGCCGCCCCTGCCCGACGGCTGCTGTGGCTGCGGAAGGCGGAATAGCCCGGCGAGCATCCGCGTTCGCAATTTGTTCAGAACAACTCCCCCGCAAACGCGTTGCGGCGGGCGGTTTTCACGGTATGATTGGGGCCCCGGCGATCGTGCCAGGGCCCGGAAGGAGCGTCGACCCCTCGTATGGCCAAACAAGACGACAAATTCACGATGGAAGCCATCGTCGTCGAGGCGCTACCCAACGCCATGTTCAAGGTGCGCCTGCCCAACGAGCAGCAGACCGAGATCCTCGCCTACGTCTCGGGCAAGATGCGCAAGCACTACATCCGCATCACCCCGGGCGACACCGTCACCGTCGAGATGTCGCCCTACGACCTCACCAAGGGTCGCATCACCTTCCGCGGACGGTAAACCCTCCCGGCAAGCTCAATGAAACGACGAGCCCCCCGCACGACGCGAGGGGCCCGGGTGTCGCTCTCGTTCTTCCTCCGAGTATTCGCTCACGCGGAGGCGGGGAGGTGGAGCGAGGGGGTGTCACTCGACAACCAGCCGTGAATCGGCCTCGATCGCCCGGGTGACGTTGTAGTAATTCGGGCTCGTCGCCTTCACCGTCTCGTGCAACTGTGCGAACTGCTCGGGCGTGCCGTCGCCGGCGATGCGCACTGTCTGCGTCAGCTTCGGATAGCCGTTGGGCACGTCCTCGTCGATGCCCAGGAACCCACGCAGGTCGATCTCGCCCTCGGTCACCACCTCCAGCTTGCTCAGCGAGATGCCCATGAGCCCCGCCACCGCCGCGTAGCCCACCATCATGCAGGCGTTCATCGCCGCCATCAGGTACTCCTGCGGGTTGGGGTGCTTGTTCGAGCCCGTGAGCTCGTGCGGCTCGTCGATGTGGATGGTGAACGGCCTGGGCACGAACCGCCCGCCGATCTCGAACCCTTCCACGTGGTGGTCGCTGCGGGTGCCCCCCACCCACTGGCTGCGGACGTTCCAGCGGGTCAGGCCCTGGGCCGCGTCGGCCTGGATGGCCGCCACCGCCCCCTTGAGTTGCTCCAGATCGATCCCGTTCATGTACCGCTGCCGGCTGTCGTGCTGGTGGGCCTCCAGGGCTCGAGTCTGGTCGGCGGCAGGGACGCGGGTCTGCATCGTCGTCATTGGGAAACCTCCTAAAGTTCGGTCGTCTCTCGGCTGGGCGTCGGCCACCGTGGCCGCTGGCCCAACCAGGGAAATGATGCCGCGCGGCCCGCCGTCGAACAGTGCACTCGGGGTCCACTTTGGGTGGACTCCACGTGCACCCCCACGTGCACCCCGTCGCGGCAGAGATCGAAGCATCGGGGGGAACGAACGATGGAGACCGAGGGCAAGACGATCGTCGAATTGCTGGGCCTGCCGCCCCAGCCCACCACCGGCAAGGCCCGCCTCATCGCCGCGGGGCTCGAACTCTTCTATCGCTATGGTTTCCAGGCCGTGGGCATCGACCAGGTGATCGACCTGGCCGGCGTCACCAAGACGACCTTCTACAACCACTTCGAGAGCCGCGACGACTTCTTCGTGGCCTGCGTGCGGCAGCGCGACGAGTGGGAGAGCGAGGCGTGGATGCGGGCCATCCAGAAGATCGCCGGCGACGATCCGCGTGAACAACTCGTCGCCTTCTTCACCGTGCTCGACCGCTGGTTCAACGACCCCGACTACCGCGGGTGCATCTTCGTGAACGTCGCGGCCGAGTTCACCGACCCGAGGCACCCCGTCCACCAGGCGGCCGTGGCGCACAAGAAGAAGACCCGCAACGCCTTCCGCGACATGGCCGCCCGGGCCGGCGCCACCGACGCCGAGGCCTTCGCCGACCAGTTCACGATCCTCATCGAGGGCACGCTGCTGCTGCGCCACGTCCACGAACGCAACGACGCCGCGATGGTCGCCCTGCCCACCGTGCGGGCGTTGCTCGACGCGTTCATGCCCACCGGGCGGGCGGCCTGAGGGGGGCCAACCCGGGCTGACGGGCTGACGGGCGTGGGGGGCGTGGGGGTGGCGTGTGGGGGCGCACTCGAATACCAACGCCCGTTAAGGGCCCGGGCCCGCCGACCGGCGCGGGGATCCCCATCCATCTCGCGCCACGGCCGCAAAAATAGGGTTTTACTCGGAAGAACGGCCCCCAGGGCTCGCCAGGGCACCACTCCGGGCCGGTCCGGTCGACGGGATATGGGATCCGGTCGACCGTTTGGAACATCCGGTCGACCGGACGCCGCAGATGGTCGACAATTGTTCGGGTGCCGTCGACCACGGGCGGCGCCCGGTCGACGCTCCCCCCCGCGCGGGCGACCATCCCCATCGGGGCGTCGACGGGTGGGGGGGGCGAGCGATGTCGTGCGCGGGCGGGTCTGGGCGCTCGATGCGGCCCTCCCTTCAGGGCATCCTCCGGACGGATTGGGGAGGGGGGAGGATCCTCGTGGACCGGAACCATCCGGTGCGGCCGGCGGTATCCTTTCGAACGGGCCCCAGGAGAACCGAGATGACCACCCGCGCGATGATCGTGATCTTCCAGACCATCCTCCTGGCGGTCCTGGTGCCCGGCTCGCGGGCGGCCCCGGCCCAGGAGGTCGAGGTCGAACGCACGCAACCGCCGCTGGCCGAGCCCATCCCCAACTTCGAGCACGTCCAGCCCTACGTCTATCGCGACCTCGTGCTTCGCTACCCGCTCCCCGAGGACGGCTTCACCCGCCACATCCCGCTGGCCGAGCCATCGCCCGACGCGTACACCCAGCTCATCAGCGACGGGGTCTTTGCCGCGCTGGGCATCGCCCAGGAGGGGCCCCGCCCCCCCGACGGCCCCGCCGAGCCCCGCATCTGGCAGCGCGGCAACCGTGAGTACGACCTCGACTACACGCACGACGACACCGACCTGCGCGGCTTCATCGTCGAGCCCGGCGGCGGCGAGCTGCGCGGCACCGTGCTCATCGTCCACGCCTGGAAGGGCCTTGGCGACGAAGAAAAGGAACGCGCCCGCATGATCGCCAGGCTCGGCTACCGCGCCTTCGCCATCGACATGTACGGCCAGGGCGTGCGCGCCGAGGACAACGAGGAGGCCTCCAAGCTCGCCGGCACGTATTACGCCGACCGCCAGCTCATGCGCGGCCGCGTGCGGGCCGCCATCGACGCCCTCAAGAACGAAGGCAAGCTCACCGACAATCTGGCCGCCATCGGCTACTGCTTCGGCGGCACCGTCGTGCTCGAGTGCGCCCGCCACGGCATGGACCTGGACGCCGTCGTCAGCTTCCACGGCGGCCTCACATTCGAGAGCGCCCCGCGCCGCGGCCAGGTGACGGCCAGCGTGCTGGTGTGCAACGGCTACGCCGATCCCTACGTTTCGATGGAAGACCGCCAGGACTTCAAGCGCGAGATGCAGCAGGCCGGGGCCGACTTCGTGTTCATCGACTACGCCGATGCCGTCCACAGCTTCACCAGCAAGGCCGCCGGTGAGCCCGCCGAGGGCAAGGGCGCCGCGTACGACGAGAAGGCCGACGAACGCTCGTGGCGCGCGATGCGGGACTGGTTCGAGCAGGCGATGCCCAACTGACACCCGGCCCCGTGCACGACCGATGACCTCACGCTTCAGCCATCGCGTTGCTCCGGTACCGGGCCTGCTGCTGGCCCTGCAACTGGTCCTGCTCTTGGCCACGCTGGCTGGTTGTGCCGGCACGCCCGCACCGCCAGGCGTCTTCACGCCAACAGAGCCCTGGCACACCTCCGCCGACACGATCAGCCTCGCCCCGCTGCACGGCTGGGCTTTCGACGGCCTGAACGAACAACGCGACCGCGAACGGGGCGACGGCGTGCTGATGGAGGCGGCCGTCCAATGGCCGGGCTCCGGTCGTCGCCAGACCGTCGAGCGTTTCCTCGTCGAGGCGACCTTCCTCGACGCCGCGAGCGATGAGGTGATGCGGGCCAACGTCGCGTTCCACGGCGAAGAACGGCGACGTGTGGAGATCCCCGGCACCACGATCTTCATCGGCTGGGTCGAGTCCACGCCGGAGGGCACGCCCTCGAGCACGGCGGCATACGCCTTCGGCGTCGCGCCCGAGTGGGGCACGCGAGCCGGAGCGGTCGAGGCATCCGACGAGTCGATCGCGCGGGCGTTGACCAGAGACGAGCAGCGGCTGGGCTTCTACGCCTACGGCATGTCGGCGGGCATCCTGCTCTCCAACAACGAGCTGTGCCAGCGCCTGCTCATGAAGATCGCCGCCCGCCCCTCGCTGCTGTCGATCGCGGCCAACTTCGGCGTGGAGGTCGGCGTGCAGACCTCGCCACAGCAGCCCCCGGTGCCCACCCGCATCCTGCTCGGCGGCCAACGCTTCGACGGCCTGCGCCAGCCCATGCAGATCATGGCCAACGGCAAGCCCGCCGTTCTGCTGGACGTCTATGCCGTCCCGATCCGCGGCCCGCTGGGCGTCACCAACGGCATCGTGCTCATCGAGGCTCGCCACCCCACCGACCCCAACCGCCGCGCCACGCTCCGCCTGGCCGGCACGCGATCGGTCGAACTGGAAGAGGGCGATCTGCCACCCAGCACGATCGTGGGATGGGGCGACGATTGAGGCCGCCTACTGCCCCTGCGCCAGCGAGAAGCCCGGCTTGCCGTCATAGTACTTCAGCGGCTGGAAATCGGTAATCGCGAACGCGTCGGCGATCCCGCCTAGCAGCTTGATCAGCGTCGCCTGCTCCATGCCGGCCGCCTGCGCCATATCACGAAGCTCGAAGCGAACTCGGTAGTAATCGACGATCTCGGTGTATACGCTGCCGCTTGGCCACACCTGCGTGCCGCGGTTGCTCATCATCGTCAGCTTGAACGGCGAGCCCTCGCAGATGCCCTTGAGCTTCTCGGCCAGCGGCGCGGGCTCGAGCGTCGTGTCGAGGTAGATGTCGCAACCGACGATCTCGCTCTTCGATCCCGTGAACGTCCGCATCAGCGTGTGGGCCTTGGGCCGCTCGGGCCGGCCGTGCTCGATCGCCGCGCTCACGCCCTTCGCGGGCCGCACGGTGTGGGTCGCCGGCTCGTTGCCCAGATTCGCCGAGATCGCCGCCCCGAACTCCCGCGTGCCGACGGCCGGCTTACCCGAGTTCGCCCCGAAGTCGCCGGTGTGCACGCCCTGCTCGAGCGTGTGCATCAGCGCGTTCTCGATGGTGTTCGCCTGGGCCCGCAAGCCGATATGCCGCAGCATCAGGATGCCGCTGAGCAGCAGGCTCGTCGGGTTGGCGATGCCCTTGCCCGCGATGTCCGGGGCCGTGCCATGCACCGCCTCGAAGATGCTGACGTTGTGCCCGATGTTCGCGCTGGGCGCGAAGCCAAGCCCGCCCACAAGCCCCGCCGCCAGGTCACTCACGATGTCGCCCTGCAGGTTCGGCAGCACCACCATGTCGTACGCCTGCGGCTTGAGCACCAGGTTCATGCACAGCGCGTCGATGATCACGTCGCCGGTCTCGATCTCGGGGTACGCCTTGGCGACCTCCTTGAACCGCTCGAGGAACAGGCCGTCGCTCATCTTCATGATGTTGGCCTTGTGCCCGCAGTGCACCTTGGTGATGCCCAGCCGCCGCGCCGTCTCGAACGCCTCGCGGTGCACTTGGTCGCAGCCGGGCGCGCTGATCAGCCGCTTGCACTCGACGACGTCCGCCGTCAGCCGGTGCTCGATGCCGCCGTAGGTGTCCTCGATGTTCTCGCGCACGATCACGACGTCGATCGGCACGCCGGCCTTGCTGTACACCGTCTCCACATTGGGCAGGCTCTGGAAGTGTCGCACGTTGGCGAACGCGCCGTACATCTTCCGCAGCGTCACGTTGATGCTCTTGCCGCCCTTGCCCACCGGCGTGCCCATCGGGCCCTTGTACACCAGGCCGGTGTCCTCGACGATCCGCATCCCCTCGTCGCTGATGCCCATCGAGTTGCCGGCCGCGAACACGCGCTCGCCCATCTCGGCGGGCACGAACTCGACGTGCTCCATCACGCCCGCGGCCTCGAAGATGCCCAGGCACGCGCCCATGATCTCGGGACCGATGCCATCGCCCTCGGCCAGCGCGATCCTCAACTTCTGCGACATCTTCGAGCCACCCTTCTCACGTTCGAGACGACACCAACTTACATCAACACCCAACAAAACCCGCCAACACCACCGGGCAGGGTCAGCAGGGTAGGGCCCGCCCCCGAGGGCGTCGGCTCCTTATCGGCTGGCGGCGGCTCTCCCTAAACGCTCACGCACCGCGTCCCAGGTCGGGCCGACCCCCTCCGGCACGCACACCACGATCACGCTGGGTTCCATCGCATCGGCCTGGCGGAGTGCGTCATACAAGTTCCGTGCGTACTCGGCGGCGTCACCGGCCATGGCAATCGCGACGTGCGGCGCCCCCGCATCCACGCCGCCCCCCGGAGGCCCGATGAACACCGCCTTCGATTCGCCCAGATACGCCCGGCCATCTTCGGGCCTCTCGACGAGCACCACCCGCGCTTGCGGCTGATAGTGCGCCCCGATCAGCCCGGGGCTCGCGGCGACACCAGCACCCTCGCCGCCTTCCTGCACCGGCCGGCCCGCAACACGCTCAATCTCTTCGGGCCCGATCACCCCGGGCCGCAGCACACGAAGCCCATCATGCCCCACCGCCACCACGGTCGACTCGAGCCCCACCTCACACGCCCCGCCGTCGAGCACGAAGACCTGGGCCTCGCTCCACACGCCGCGCACGTGTTCGACCGTCGTCGGCGACACGTACCCCGACTTGTTCGCACTCGGGGCCACCAGCGGCTCGCCCACCGCTTCGATCAACGCCAACGCCACGGGATGCCGGGGCACGCGCACCGCAACGGTCCGCCCGCCCGCCGTCACCACGTCGGGCACCCAGTCCGCTTTGGGTAACACCAAGGTCACAGGCCCGGGCCAGAACGCCCGCGCCAGCGCATCCGCCTCGGCCGTCCATGTTGCGCAACACCCACGCGCCATCTCGAGCGAACTCGCGTGCACGATCAACGGATTCGTCGACGGACGCCCCTTCGCCGCGAACACGCGCTCGACGGCACCCGCATCACGCACCAGTGCCGCCAGCCCATAGACCGTCTCGGTGGGCATCGCCACCAGCCCGCCCGCGCGCAGATGCGCCGCCGCGTGGGCGATCGCGTCCATCGCTACTTGCTCGCGTCGGGGTCGGAATTGTCGGCCCAGTTGCGATCGAACGAGTACGGCCCGCGGATGCCCTCGCCGTACAGTTCTTCGGTCTTGCCCGCGTCGGGCACGATGAACCGCACGCCGTTCCGTTCGAGCGCGGTGCCCATCGCCGCGTGCAGGTTGGCGATGCCGACCATGTAATCCACGAGCGCCCCCACCTCGGCCTGCTCGGCGGCCGCCAGCCGCTCCTGCGCCTGGAACTCGATGTTCAAACGCTCGGGTGTGTTCACCGCGATGGTGTCGCGCTGGATGTCAAGAACGCGGACACTGTTCGCGGCCGCCAATCGCGTGCCGATGGACTGCCCGATGCGCTCGTAGGCCTCTCGCGTCCGTCGCAGGCTCGAGCGCACCTCACCAATGACGCCCTGCACCGTGTTCTGGTACGCGATGGTCGCCTGCAACTGCTGGATGCGCCGCTCGTTCCGCGTCGCCTCGGCCGCACGATTGCCGATGGGCAGCTCGAAGTTCAGGCCCAGCAGCCAGCTCTGGCGGCTGAAGCCGTAGGCGTTGCCCAGCGAATCGCTGAACTCGTCGTCCAGGTCGCTGATGGCGAATTGCGCCCTCAGGTCGAGCTGGGGCAGCAGCCCATTCTCGGCAACGCGGCGGCGGATGGCAGTGTTGTCCAGGCTCAAGAGCGCCTGGTAGATCTCCGGCCGACGACGCAACGCCGACTGGTACGCATCGAATAAGCCGTACTCGATGGCCTGGTCCACCGGCGTGTCGATCGGCAGCAACAGCAACTCGCCGGCCACCGGGAATCGCGGATCGCTCATGGCCGTCTTCAGCCGATCGTTGGCGTCACGCACCGCCGTCTGGCTTTGGAGCAGGTTCTGACGGCGCTGCTGCACACGCGAATCCGCATCGGCCACCTCGGCCGGGTCGGCGTCCACGTCGGCGCGAATACGGATCTCACGCTGCGTCTCGATGCCGCGGTCGAGCAGCCGCTGCACGATTTTCAGGTTCTGCCTCGCACGGAACAGCTCCCAATACGCCGTCTCGGTTTCGAGCACCGTGTTAATGGCCTGCGCCTTGAGATTCGCCAGCGAGTCACGCTCCTGATTGCGCGCCAGCAGCAGCCCCTCGCGCGCCACGTCGGTGCCAAAGCCGCGCAACAGCGGTTGGTCGGCCCGTACCGTGAGCGTGCTCTCCCACGCCGGGTCGGGCGTGAATGTCAGGCCCGAATCGTTGCTGATCGCATCTGTGTACTCGAATTCCTGCTGGATGGTCAGCGTGCCGCCCGTGCCCATCTGCCGACGCAAGCCCAGCGACGACTGGATGATGTCCCGCTCGTCGCGCGACGGTTGGAACGAGCTCGACGAGATCTGCTCGCTCTCCGAATGGTTGTACTGCGTGTTCGCGAAGAACACCCAGTCGAACGCCGACTCGGCTCGTACCACGCCCGCCTCGGCCACCGCCGGGTCCAGCCGCGAGAACTGCAACGCGTAGTTGTGCTCCACGGCCGCCCGAATCGCGCTCTGCAAGTCGATTGGGGCGGTCGACTGCGGACGGCCCAGCAGGTCGGGGCCGAACTGGTCTGGCTCGCTGGCATAGCTGGCCGGGCCGGCGATGTCTCGCACGTCGTCCATAAAGCGCTGGTCGATGTCGATCTCAACCGGCGCCCGCTCGAACATGCGAACGTCTTCCCCGTTGTCGCGCGCCTCGCGAAGCTCACGCATCAGCCCGTCCACCAGCGCCCGCTGCGACGCGGTGCTCTCCTGATCGAACGGCGAGGCGCACCCCGAAGCGGCGAGCAACGCGGCGGCCCCACCCACCACGAGCGAGGCCCGCCAGGGGCGACGGCGGCAACGCGAGCTGGGACGGCTGGCACGATCGATCATCTTGATTTCGCTTTCTCGTTTCTGGTCCGGCTCGCTCGCCGGCAGGGCTGGCAGGGGGAGGCTGGCGGCAGGGGATCAACCGGTCGTGGCCGGGAGCCTCGAAGGCGCTAAGCCCCGTGCCCGTGGGGAGCCGATGCTAGGAGGCTGGGACCGCCGCCCCAAGCGGTCTATCTTTCTATTGTCAGAGCACGGGATCCGGCGCATCGAGGCGTCCGGGCCCAACCGCCGGCCGGATGCCCGGCAATTCAGACACGCCCCCGGGGCCCCGTTCAACGGAGGGAACGATGCTCACCGCACGCCAACACCCGATCACCACCCTTGCGCTGGCCGCCGTGGCCCTGCTGGCCACGATGCTGGCCGCCCCGGCAACGGTCCATGCCCAGACGCGAGACGTCGAGCCCTACTTCGTGACCGTCACGGCCGACGAGTGCCTCCTGCGGGCGGGCAACCTCCGCAGCTATTACCCCGTCGCCACACTCAAGCCCGGCACGGTCCTCCGCGTCACCGGCGAGAGTGATCGCTGGCTGCGTGTGGAATACCCCAAGGGCCTCCTCGCTCTCGTGCGTGCCGACCACGCCACCCTGAACCAGGCCGATGGCATCGTCACCCTCAGCCGCTCGGGCGCTCTCAAGGCCCTCAGCGACACCCGCTATGGTGTCGATGGCTCGTTCCGCGATGTCCAAGGCCCCGAGACCCCCGCCACCACCCGCCTGAAGCACCATCGCACCGAGACAAGCACCCGCGGCTTGGTCTACTACGTTGTCGACGCCCCCAAGGGTGCCGCCGGCTACATCGAGACAGATCAGACCCGCCGAGCCGTGCCCAGCGAGGTCCAGGCCTATCAGGCCAGCCTGCGAGAATCCGGTGCCCAGCCAGAGCAGGCCGATCCCAAGCCCGAATCGACCCAGCCGGCCAACGAGGGCCCCGTCGAGGTGCCAACGGAGCAAGGTGAGACCACCGGCAACGAGGCCGCCCCGTCCACGGTGATGGAGCCGATGCGCATCGAGCGCAACCCCACCACGACTCCGCCCGCGGGCACCCCAACCCAGACACCCACGCAAACGCCGACCCAAAGCCCGACACAGACCCCAGCCCAGGATCCGGCTCCCGCCGAGCCCCAGCAGCGTTCCCTCGACGCCATGCCGAGCCTCGAGGCCCTGTCGGCCGCTTTCGACGCCGTGCACCGCCAGGACACCCTGGGAGCCGAGGTCGATGAGCTCGTCGCCGCCTTCGAGCGCAAGCTGGCCAACACGCCCGCCACCCAGGACAACGAGTCGACCCGCGCCTGGCTCCAGCAGCGCCTGACCCTGCTGGACATCCGCAAGCGGCTCCAGAAGAGCCTGCAGGACGTCGCCGCCGCCCGGGCCCGACTCAGCGAAGACAACCAGCAGAGCGCCGAGGCCATGGCCGAACTCAAGGCCTCTGCGATCTACGACTTCGTCGGTAAGCTCGAGAAGAGCGCCGTCTACAACGGCAACCGCCTCCCGCTCATGTACCGCCTGGTCTCCATCGGCGAGGGCGTCCCCCGCACCCTGGGCTACATCGAGCCCAAGGAGGGCCTGGACCTCGACCGCAAGCTTGGCGTGCTCGTGGGCGTCAGCGGCGGCGGAAGCAAGCGTGCCGACCTCCGCCTGAGCACCATCGACGCTTCGAGCGTGGTGGTCCTCCGCTCCGAAGAGTCCGAGAAGGTTCAGTACGCCACCGAGCCCAACGACTCGCCGTAGTCGACCCAACAGCCCTAGCAATCAAGGCCCAGGCACAAGCCTGGGCTTTTTCGTGCCTCTCACCATCTCTTGGGCAAACCCCCACACCACGCACCCGCGCCCGTTTCGTGCCCGTACACTACTTGCGTGAGCACGCACGCCACATCCGCTGTCCCCGCGACCATGATGGCCGCCGGCCTGTCCTCGATCGACCGCACCGAGCACGCGGCCAATCAAGCCCTCGAGCTCGCCGCCGATCAGTTGCCCCAGGGCCGCGAGTCGGCTGACTTGGCGATGGTCTTCTTCTCAAGCGTGCACGTGGGCCAGGCCGGCCTGATCGCATCCGCTGCGCGCGCCGCGCTGCCCAACGCCACGATCGTCGGCTGCTCGGCCGAGTCGGTGCTCGGCGGCTCGCTCGAGCTCGAAGATCGCCCGGGCATCAGCGTGCTGGCGTGCAGCATGCCGGGCGTCGGCGTGCGCGCCTTCCCGCTCACGCGCCTGGCGACCATCGACCCTGCCAACCCCAACCAGGTCGAGCGCGTGCGTGACATCGCGGGCATGACCCACGAGCACCGAGCCACCATCCTGCTGCCCGACCCCTTCGGCCTGCCCGCGGCCCGCACCATCAGCGTCGTCGACAAGGCCGCCCGCCTCGGTCTGGCCGACAGCGAGCGCCCGGTCACCCTCGGCGGCATGGCCTCGGCCGACAACAACGCGGGCGGCAACGCCTTCCTGCTGGACGGCAAGATCATCCGCGATGGCGGCGTCGGCTTGTCGATCAACGGTCCGATCACCGTCGACACCGTCGTCAGCCAGGGCTGCCGGCCCATCGGCCCCAACATGGTCGTCACGCAGGGCCAGGGCAACATCGTCAACCGCCTGGGCGGACGCCCGGCGTTCGAGGCCGTCCGCGAGGTCATCGCCGACCTTGAAGAGGATGACCGCCAGTTGCTCTCGCGCGGCGTCTTCCTTGGCGTCGTGGCCGACGAGCACCGCCGCCACTTCGGCCGCGGCGACTACGTCATCCGCAGCATCATGAGCGCCAACGAGAAGGATGGCTCGATCGCCCTGGGGGACTACGTCCGCCTCGGCCAGACCGTCCGTCTGCACGCGCGCGACGCCAGCACGGCCCACGAAGACCTCGAGCTGTTGCTCGACGCGCAAAAGCTGCATGAGCACCCCGCCGGCTGTTTGCTGGTCACCTGCAACGGTCGCGGCACGCGTCTCTTCGACCAGCCCAACCACGATGCCGCCACCGTGCGTCGCGCCTTCGAGGCCGTGCGCAAGGGCTCGCCGGCCATCGGCTCGGCCCCGCGCGGCACGGGGCACCCCATGCCCATCGCCGGCTTCTTCGCCGCCGGCGAGATCGGGCCCATCCAGGGCCGAACCTTCGTGCACGCCCACACGGCCTGCGCCGCGCTCTTCCGCGGCGCGTCGGTGTAGCCTCGCCCATGCCCACGCTCGTGTGCGTGCCCATCGCCGTCGACACGCCCGACCAAGCGCTCGCCGACACCCGGCACGCGCACCTGGCCGGTGCCGATATGGTCGAGTTCCGCCTGGACGCCTTCTTCGAGGAAGCGAGCCAGATCGACGCGTGCGTGAAGCTTGTCGCCGATTCACCACTGCCGTGCATCGCCACCTGCCGGCCAACCTGGGAGGGCGGCGAGTACGAGGGCGACGAGGCCACACGTCTCGAACTCTTCGAGCGACTGACCCAAGCCGAGCACGCGCCGCGGTACATCGATGTCGAGCTCGCAACAAAGACCCAACCCAACGTCGGCGATGGCCTCATCCTCAGCACGCACGACTTCGAGGGCCGCCCCGCCAACCTCACGCGCCAGTTGCTCCAGCTCCGCGAGTCATCGGCTGCGATCCACAAGATCGCCTTCCGCGCCCGCTCGCTGCGCGACAACCTCGAACTCTTCGACATCCTCGCCCACCGCGACCGCCCCACCGTCGCGCTCGGCATGGGCGCCTACGGCCTCATGAGCCGCGTGCTGGCGCCCAAATTCGGCGGATTCCTCACATTCGCGAGCCTCAAGCCGGAAACCACGACCGCCCCGGGCCAACCCACCATCGCCGAGCTACTCAACCTCTACCGCTTCAAGAGCATCACACGGACCACCAAGGTCTTCGGCATCGTGGGCGACCCCGTCGAGCACTCCCGCTCACCCGCCATGCACAACGCCGGCTTCGAGCGTGTCGGCTACGACGGCGTCTACCTGCCCCTGCCCGTCGCGCCCGGCTACGAGTCGCTCAAGGCCACGCTCACCGAGTTGCTCGCTTGCGACTCGCTCGACCTCACGGGCCTGAGCGTGACCATGCCCCACAAGGCCAACCTCGTGCGCCTCGCGCGGGAACAGGGCTGGGCCACCGATGACCTCGCCGAACGATGTGGGGCGGCGAACACGCTCGTGCGTGATGGCGATTCGATCCGCGTGATGAACACCGACGGTCCGGCGGTTGTCGAGTGCCTTGCGAACACGGGCGTTGAGCTGCACGATGCGCCGGTTTTGGTCCTTGGCGCAGGCGGCATGGCACAAGCCGCCGCGTTCGCGCTGGCCGATGCCGGCGCGCATGTGCACGTTCACAACCGCACCCAGGAGCGAGCGAAAGAGCTTGCCAGCCGCGTCGACGGCGCCACCTGCCTCGAATCACTCGACGACCTCGAACCCATGCGCGCCATCGTCCAATGCACCTCCCTCGGCATGGCCGGCGGCCCGGCACCGAGCGAGTCACCCATCCCCGCCGAGGCACTCGGTGAAGCAACAATCGTCGAAACGGTGTACCACCCCCGCGAAACCCCGCTTGTCCAGGCCGCCACCGCACGCGGCTTGCGAGTCATCGATGGCCTGGACATCCTCGTCACGCAGGCTGCGGCCCAGTTCCAGGCCTTCACCGGCCAGGACGCCCCGATTGACCTGTTCCGCGAAGCCGCGCAAGCCGGCGCCTAGACAACCATCTGGTCGACGCCGTCCCCGCCCGCCTGCACGCTTCCCGCAATCAACGTCCGAAACGCCTCGGCAATCAAGAGCGAATCCCGCTCCGCCGGCACATGCGCGAACATGAGGTCGATCGCGCCAAGCTCCTTGGGCGAGTCCCACGCCGGGTCGAGCACGCGCACGATCCCATCAACGGACGCCCCGCTGTCATCGATCGCCACCAGCGTGGCCTCGAACTCGATTACGGCGCCGGGCTGGACCTCGAAGCCCAACTCGGCCTTGCGCAGCTTGGCCAGCACCACGTCGTCCTTGAACCCGCGCGCGTGACCGGCCAGCAGTCCGCCCGCCTGGGCCATGCCCTCGATGATGAGCGGTCCAGGAACGACGGGCATCGCCGGCTCTGTTTCGGTCGCAGGAAAGTGTTGATGGAGGTGCGGCTCGCTCAGGCTCACCGCCTTGCGAGCCACGAGGCGCTTGCCGGGCTCGAGCGCCAGGATGCGGTCGATCCACAGCCAGCGCACGAGTGGGCTCAGGCCGCCGCGCCGAGCTTGCGCTCGACGAAGTTGGTCATCGCGTCGACGGTGAAGATCTCGCCCACGCGGCCCAGACGCGGGTCGGCCTCGATGGCGTCGACCTCGGCGTGGGGCAGCTTCTCGCGCAGCGCGGCCAGGCCGGCCTCGGTCAGCACGCCGTCCTGCACGTACGTCGCGTCCTGCTGCAGGTTCTCGGGGAACAACTCACCCTGCTCGATCTTGATGTCGAAGGCCTGCTCGAGGCGGAAGACGATGTCCAGGAAGTCGATCGACTCGGCCCCGAGGTCGCCGGTGAGTGTGGCCCGTGGGGTCACCTCGTCCTCGTCGATGCCCAGCACCTCGGCCAGCACTTCCTGCACCCTCGCCTGGATCTCGTCTCGCGTCATAGCGCCTCCGTCGTGCCCATCGTTCGCCCCGGGACCGCTCCCGCCTAGGTGTTCGATCCTATGAGCCCCGGGGGTTCCATGCCGCCCCAAAACGGGCCGGACGGAGCACCAGGCGGCCCGAAACGGCCGTCGGCAGCCCGTCAAGGGAGGCAATATCAAACTCGCCATCGTCGCCCACGAGGCCAGCTACGGCCACTTTTGCCTCCTCGGGCGAGGCCGAAAGCAGCCGCACATCGCACCCGAGCCACTGCCCGGGCGTCAGGAACCTGCTGAACCGCACCGCCCGAGCCGAGCCCAGTACCCAGCGACCCGCGCCCTCGACATGCCCCTTGAGCAGCAATCGTCCGGCCTGGACGAGTGCCTCGGTCGCCAGCACGCCCGGCAGCACGGGCCTGCCCGGGAAGTGGTCTCGGAAGAACGGATCGGTCGTGTCGAGGCGATGCCGCGTCACGACGCGCTCGGGCTCGCGCAGCACCACATCGTCAACGAAGGCGTACCAGTCCACGGGCAAGCGTAGTGTTTTGTTCGCACTCTGTCCCGAATGAGTCCCTGCCTCCGATCCACCATGCCGCCGATCCATGACGACGCCATCTGCCTCCGCCACAGCGAGTGGAGCGAGACCAGCCAGCACGCAACGCTGCTGTGCCGAGAACACGGGCTCGTCCGTGGACTCGCGCGCGGGTCGCGACGCGAGCGGTCGGCCTTCTCCGGCGGCTTCGAGCTGCTCGCACGAGGCCACGTCGTGTTCTATGAGAAGGCCAGCCGCGAACTGGCCAACATCACCGCCTGGGACCTGACCCACACGCATAGCCAGCTCCGCAAGGACCTGCCCAGCCTGTGGCGCGGCATGTTCGCCGTCGACCTGATGCAACGGGCCCTGCCCGTCCGAGAACCCCACCCTCGAAGTTTCGACGAGCTTGCCGCCCTGCTCGCCCAAGACACCATCGGCATGGAGTCGCTCACCCGCTACCAGTGGGCCCTGCTCGACGAGGCCGGCCACAAGCCCGAACTCGAGACTACCACCAACATCGGCCCCCAATCCGTTGCCTTCTTCCTGCCAGAGGCCGGCCGCTTCGAGGCCGACAAGCCTGCGGGCTTCGGCCCCGCCTGGCCCGTGCGCGGCCGAACTCTGGCGGCGCTGCGGTCCATAACTGTTTCGCAACGTCCGCGAACCGACGCGAACGAGGATACCTGGACCCGATCGGCCGCCTTCCTGTGCGCCCACTGGATGTGGGTGTTGGGAAGGCCGATACCTGCTGCGGGCGCCGTCTTTGGCGACCGCATCGAGATCGGCGAGTAAGGACACTCGCAACAGTCGGCCGGTTTGAAGGCTTGACCAGCCGCCAGGGGATACGCAACATGGACGCGTGCGCCGTCGAGGAAATCCTCTCTTGCGAGTCGCTGCCGTCGCTGCCGGCGACGGCCGTCCGCGTGCTCGAACTCAGCCAGGACCCAGACTGCACGGTCAACGAGCTGGCCGAGACCATCCGCTTCGACCAGGGGCTGAGTGCCAAAATCCTCAAGACTGTCAACTCCAGCTTCTTCGGCCTGCGCACCAAGTGCGCCTCGATCGACAAGGCCCTCGTCGTCCTTGGCATGCGGGAGCTGCGCAACCTGGCCCTGGGCTTCTCGCTGGTGCCCGCGATGGAATCGGCCTACACCGAGGGCTTCGACCCCATCGACTACTGGCGCCGCGGCATCTATTCCGCCGTCGCCGCCAAGATCATCGCCCAGCGCGTTGCGCGAGAAGTAGCCGATGAGGCGTTCCTTGGCGGATTGCTGCAAGATATCGGCATCATGGCCATGCTCCAGGCCCTCGGCGACCCGTACGAAGAAGTGCTGCAAACCGCCGCTACCGACCACCGTCGCCTGGCCGCCGCCGAGCTGCGCGCCTTCGACATGCAGCACCCCGAAGTCGGCGCCCTGCTCGCCCGCAAATGGCAGCTCCCCGACGAGCTCAGCGTGCCCATCCGCTTCCACGAGCGCCCCACCGCCGCACCCAACGATTTGAAAGAAGTCGTGAGCTGCGTCGCGCTTGGCAATTCCATCCATCAGTGCCTGACCTACGAGGACAAGGCCGGCTGCTTCGATCGCATGTACGCCCAGGCCCAACGCTTCTTCAACCTCGACCCGGCCGCGTGCGACGACATCCTGAAGCAGACCGCAACCGCAGCAAAGGAAGTCTCGCGCCTCTTCGAGCTCGACACGGGCGAGGCCGTCGACGCCGACGCCCTGCTGAAGAAGGCACAGGAGCTGCAATCCCAGCCGGCTTCCGAGCAGGACCACCTCAGCCAGGGCTCGGTCTCGGCGGTCGTCCGCGACGGCGACCTCGTCGACCCGATCACCGGCGTCAAGGCCCGTCTGGCGATCGAGCGCAAGCTCGAAGAAAACTTCGAGCAGAGCAAGGCCGATCGCTCGCCGGTCAGCATCGCGATCATCCGCATCGATGGCTTTGCCAAGCTGATCGAGAACGAGGGCCTCGAAGCCGGCGACGTCGCAGCAATCGACATGACCGAGTCGCTCCGGGACGTCTGCGACGGCCTCGAGAACGCCGAACTTGGCAGCTTCGACGACGCAACAATCATCCTGCTGTGCACGGCCTCGATGCCGGCGCTGATCACCGCCGTCACCTCGTGGCGCGAGTCGTACAAAGGCAAGAGCCGCCCGACCACGAGCGTGGGGCTCACAGGCTGCGAGGGCGCATCGTACGACGTGTTCACCAAGCCCAAGCAACTGCTCGCCGTCGCGTATCGAGCTATGGAAGCAGCGGAAAAGGCCGGCGGGAACGCGCTACGCACCTTCGAGCCCGGCAACGACAAACGCGCCGCCTGAGCGTCCACGCCCTCGAACTCACGCCGGCTTGAGCACACCCTGCGTCGTGGGCGTCAGTGGATACCGCCGCGCCACCTCGCGCAGATCATCGAGCGTCACCGAGCGCACCTGCTCGAGCTCTTCTTCCAGCGGCAGGTAATCACCCAGCAGCGTCCATCGCGCGCCCAGCCGCTGCATGCGATCGGATGGCCTCTCGCCACCCACCGTCACGCCCGTCGCCGCCTTGGCCCGCAGGCGCTCCAGATCATCCTCGCTGAGTTCGTCGACCACCTTGGCCAGTTCACCCGCGATGACCTGCTCGATCTGCCCCAGCTTGTCCGGATCGCCGCTGGCGTACACAATGAACTCACCCGCGCCGTCCTGGCCCATGTACGACGCCACCGCCTCGTCGGCCAGCCCGGGCTCGACCAGCGCCCAATGCAGCCGGCTGTTGCCCGGGGCGCCCAGCACCTGCGACAACAGCCGCGCCGCATGCCGCAATTCGTCCTGCAAAGGCGGCGCCGGCCACAACGCGATCGTGTACCCACGCGACACGCTCTCGCGCGCAATCTCAAACCGTCCGCCGCCACTCTCGGGCGCCGGCCCACGTGGCGGTGGGTCGCCATGCGTCCAAGGCTCGTTGAGATCCTCGAGCACCCTGGCCACCTCGTCCATGTCGAGCGCTCCCGCGAGCGCGACCACCGTCGCCTCGGCGGTGTACCGCCCATTGAAATAGTCGCGCATGGTCGAAACGGGGATGCCCGAGATGACCTCCTTCGTCCCCAGCACGCGGTGGCCCAAAGGGTGGCCCTTGTAGTGCCGCTCACTGGCGGCCTCAAGCAGCACCCAGAACGGGTTGTCGTCGTACATCGCGATCTCTTCGAGGATCACGCCGCGCTCGGTCTCGAAGTCGTCCTCACGCAGTGCGGGCCGCATCATCCGCCCCAGCAGCTTCGCCGCGTCGGGCAACGCTTCGGGCAGCGTGTGCGCGTAGAAGCACGTCAGTTCGCTCGACGTGTACGCGTTGTTGCTCGCGCCCAAGTCATCCATCGCCGCGTTGAGCGCCTCGGCGGACAGGTCCTTGGTCCCCTTGAACATCATGTGCTCGAGGAAGTGGCTCACGCCCATCGCCTCGGCCGGCTCGTCCCGCGCCCCCGTGCGCACGAAAAAGCCCGCCGCCGCGCTGTGGGCCGCTTTGCGTTTCGTCGCGCGCAAGCGCCTCATCGAGGACACCCCGACCGCGCTCGTGCGCTCCGCGCCGCCGAAGATGAGGGCGGAGAACTTGAATCGACCGTCAACATCCGGGAAGAGTTTGTCCCGGTTCTCGAAGTCGAAGAGCGTGGAGAGTCGTTTCGATTTGAGGAGGGTCTCGAAGTACCGCCGGGTTGAGTTG
>JAUHYE010000042.1 GCA_030426395.1 Phycisphaerae bacterium | reverse complement strand
CCCCGATCGCCCCGAAATCACTCATGGCCGGCGAGTCTGGCCCCCGGCACCGGATGTTGGGGGGCTCGCCGGGTTGGTTCGCGGGTCCGGGGTCTACGGCGTCCAACGGGACGCTGCCCAGAGCCGCACGTTTTGGGAGACGTCAAGATGACGACCTCTTCAAGAAGGTATCCGAGCCGCCAGGGACAGCTGATCCCCTGGGCCAGGACTCGGGCCACGTTGTGGTTGGGCAACCAGGGTGTGCCCCCCGACATCGGCATCTCGTCCGCGCAGTCGGTCGAGTTCGACCAGGCGGTCTCGGATGTTGAAGCGGCCGTTCTGGCCGAAAGCAACGCGAGGGCCGCCCTCCGCACGGCCGGTCTGGCCAAGCGGACGGCGTACAAGAAGATGGTCAAGCTGCTGGGCAGCTTGATGAGGACCATCGACGCGTACGCCGACAACACCGACGATCCCGGCGTCTGGAGCCGGGCGTCGATCCCCGAGCCCCGCACCGGCGGGGAGCGGCCGGCGCCGCCGCAGCCCACGGCCCTGAGCACCCAGCTTGTCGACAACGGCTCGGTGCTCTTCGCCTGGGAGGTGGCCAGCGGCGGGGGGGCCATGTACGAAGTCCAGCGGCAGATCGTGCCGGTGGACTCGGCGCCGGGCCCCTGGACCACCATCGCGTTCATCGGCCAGAAGCGCTTCGTCGACGAGGCGGTGCCGGTGGGCGTGGCGGCGGTCAACTACCAGGTGCGGGTCCGCATCTCGACGGGCGCGAGCCCGTGGAGCCTGACGAGCACGGCGAACTTCGGTTCGGCGGGCGCGCAGGGCGGTCCTTTGTCCAAGGTCGCCTAAGCCAGAACGGTCACGCGACGGGGCATCCGCGGTCTTCCGCGCATGTCCCGGCGCATGGCCCCGCTGGCGAAGCGATCAGGAAGAAGGGGAGGTAGGCCTGAGGGTCTGCCTCCCGTTTTGATTGTTCTGGAGGCGGGCTATCGCCCGGGCCGCTCAGCGGCCGCGCCGGAGCATGCGCCCTGCGCCGAAGACGGCTTGGGCGGATGCCCCGTCGCGTGTTCTCGTACGCCCCGCGCCGGGCGCAGCCCGCGCACGGCCCCGCCGGCGAGGCGACAAAACGAATCCGGCCCCGCTGGCGAAGCGACAAGCAAACCAACGCCGGAGCATCCGCCCAAGCCCGTCTTCGGGCGCAGGGCGCATGCTCCGGCGCGGCGGCTGAGCCGCCCGGCCGTCAGGCCGAAGCGAGCAAAGGGAGCGCTCAAGAACAACATTTACAGCGTCCACTGGCCCGCCTGCTCGGGCTGGAACACGATCGCCTCGAGCAGGGTGGTCCGGCTGCTGCGGGCGCCGGGGTAGGTGATGGTGTCACCGGGCCGTGCCGCAAGGACCGCCGCGCCCAGCGGCGAGGTGACCAGCAGGGTTTCGAGGTCCTCGTCGCCATCGCGGGAATCCTCGGGATACCGCAGGCAGAATTCGTCCAACCCGCCGTCCACCGGGTCTCGCAGCACCACGCGCGATCGCATGGTGACTACGTCGCGGGGGATCGCGCGCGGCTCGACGACCCTGGCCCGCTCGAGCAATCTGCGCAGACGCGCCCTCGCTTGCGTCGCGGTTCCGACGAGCAGCGGCGTGAGCCGATCGCGATCGATACGGTTGACGATGGGGGTGCGTCCACTGTCGGCCGCGCTGCGCTCGCTGCGATCGGATTCGAGCATCGGGCTGGCCATCACCGGCATCCCACCGTGCGGCAGTGGATGCCGCGGATCTTCTCGGGCTGGTGCAGGATGCTCACGATGCCGCAGGCGCGTTCGTCGCCCGGGGCCACCTCGAAGGAGATGCGCTCGCCCGGCCCGCGGCCGAGCACCGCCGCGCCCAGCGGGCTGAGCACCGAGATCTGTCCAGACTGCGGGTCGGCCTCGTCGGGATAGACCAGGCGCATCGTCCACGTGTGCTCGCCCTCGCGCAGCCGCAGGCGGGTGTACAGCGTGACCACGTCGGGGATGCGCTCGCCCGGCACGGGGATGGCGGGCCGGCGCAGAGCCATCTCGAGTTCATCCAGGTGTGGGCGGGTGGCCTCGAACCGCTCTTCGGCGCGGGCGCTCGCCAGCAACTGTCTTAACCGGGTGAGATCGGTTCGGGTGATATAGATCGTTCGGTCGTTCATGGTTCGTGTTCCGGGTTGGTCGTGGTGCGTGCCCGAATGCGGCGTGGTGTGCGGCGCGGCGATCACGGGAAGATCCCCCGGTCGAGGTAGACGGTTTCGAGCCGTTGCAATGCCGCCGCGTAGGCGGCCGAGCGCCAGTCGAGCCCGAAGCCGTGGCTCGCCGCCGCGACGCGCTCGTAGGCCCGTGCCAGGATCTCGCGGAGCTGCGCGTCGTCGCGCTTGGGGTCGGGCACGTCGTTGGTCGTGTTCTGACGCCACTCGAAGTAGCTGACCACCACGCCGCCCGCGTTGCACAGGATGTCGGGCAGCACGTCGATGCCCCGGTGTTGCAGGGCCGCGTCGCCCTGCGGCGTCGTCGGGCCGTTGGCGCCCTCGGCGACCAATCGCACGTTCAGCCGTGCGGCGACGCGCTCGGTGATCTGGTCCTCGAGCGCGGCGGGGATGAAGACGTCCGCGGGCGTCTCGAAGAACGCGTCGCGATCGATCGCGTCGGCCGCGGGGAAGCCCGCCACGCCGCCGTGGCGCTGCACGTGCTCGCCGAGCGCATCGGCGTCGATGCCGCGCGGGTCGCGGATCGAGCCGGTGTGGTCCTGCACGGCCACGAGCCGGGCGCCCTTGTCCTTCAGGATGCGGGCCGCCCACGAGCCGACCTTGCCGAAGCCCTGGACCGTGTAGGTCATGTCTTCCATCGGGCACGCCTTGTCGCGGGCCCACAGGGCGATGAGCTCGACCACGCCCTGGCCGGTGGCTTTGGCCCGGCTGGGCGAGCCGCCGGCCGAGACGGGCTTGCCGGTGACCACCGACATCGCGCGATGCCGCTCGTGGGGGGGCAGCGTGGCGGCGTAGGTGTCGGCGATCCACGCCATGGTGCGCGCGTCGGTGTTCACGTCGGGCGCGGGCACGTCGTAGGTTGGACCCAGGTTGGGCCCCAGCGCGTACACGAATCGCCGCGTCATGCGCTGGAGTTCGCTCTGGCTGAGCGTCGAGGGATCGACCTGGACGCCACCCTTGCCGCCACCGAAGGGGATGTCCACCAGGGCGCACTTGAGGGTCATCCACGCCGCCAGCGCGCTCACCTCGTCCATGCTCACCGCCGGGTGGTAGCGGATGCCGCCCTTGAAGGGACCCAAGGCGTTGTTGTGCTGCACGCGGTAGCCGGTGAAGGTGCGCACGCGGCCGTCGTCCATGCGCACGGGGAAGTTGACCGCGATGCGGCTCATGGGCTTGTCGAGGATGGCGTGCACGTCGGGGGCCAGCTCGATGGCCCGCGCGGCGCGCGCGATCTGCGCCTGCACGCGCTCGAACAGACTCTGTGTGGGTGCGGTCGTCTCAACGAAAGAACCGGTTGCATTGGCAACGGACATAGGTGCCTCCTGTCTCGGGGTGTCGAGAGGAGACAAGGCAAAGCTCGTGCCAGATCAGAAACCGCGTGCGGGGCCGGGGAACACGAGTAAGATGGCAGAAAAACCGGGGCGTTTCACCCCACCGGGGCGTTTCACCCCGCGCGCTCGGCCGCCTTGAGCTTCTCGCGCAGGCTCTTGCGGTCGATGCCAAGGATCTCGGCCGCCCGGGTCTTGTTGCCGCCCGCGCGTTCGAGCACGGCCCGGATGTGGTCGAGCTCGACGTCGCGCAGCGGCCTGTTGTCGGCCGGTCCCGTCGTGCGAGCTGGCGCGATGCGGATCGCCTCGGGCAGGTCGTCGAGCTCGATCGATCCGCCATCGGCCAGGACGACCAAACGCTCGGCCAGGTTGCGCAGCTCGCGGACGTTGCCGGGCCACGTGTAGCGGCGCAGCGCGTCGAGCGCCGCGGGGCTAGGCCGCGGCACAGGACCATCGCCCGCCGCGTCTCCCAGGAAAGCGATCAGCAACACATCGATATCGCCCCCGCGTTCACGCAGCGGCGGCAGTTCGATGGGCAGCACGTGCAGGCGGAAGAACAGGTCCTGGCGGAACTCGCCCGCGCGGGCCATGGCCTCCAGGTCGCGGTTGGTCGCCGCGATGATCCGCACGTCGACCGCTCGCTCGCGATCCTCGCCCACGGGCCGGATGCGCTGGTCCTGAAGCACCCGCAGCAGCTTGGCCTGGGCCAGCGCGGGCAACTCGCCCACCTCGTCGAGCAGTAGCGTCCCACTATCGGCTGCCACGAACGCGCCCTGCCGGGCCGATCCAGCGCCCGTGAACGCACCCTTGGCGTGGCCGAAGAGTTCGCTCTCGAAGAGGGCCTCGGGGATCGCCGCGGCGTTGACCGGCACGAAGGGGCCGCCCCGCCTGGGCCCGGCCCCGTGGATCGCCCGCGCGACGAGTTCCTTGCCCGTGCCGCTCTCGCCGGTGATGAGCACCGGCACCCGCGCCCCCGCGGCCCGCTCGATGAGCCGGTACACGCGGCGCATCGCCGGGCTCTGGCCGATCATGCCGAAGCTCGGAGCCGGTTCGCCGCCATCCCCGGTGGGCGCCGGCCGGTGGCGTTCCAGGGCCGTGCGGACGGCGTGCTCGAGCTCCTCGTCGGAAAACGGCTTGGCCAGATAATCCGACACGCCCTCGCGCATGGCCGCTACGGCCCCGCCAACGGTGGCGAAGCCGGTGACCATGACCAGAGCGGTGTGCGGCCAACGCCCGCGCACGGTGCGCACCAGGTCCAATCCATCGGCCCCGGGCATGCGCATGTCGGTGACGACCAGGTCGGCCGATTCGGCTTCGAGCGCCGCAACGGCCTCGGGCACGTCGGCCGCGACGCGCACCGTGCAGCCAAGGACGGCGAGGTTGCGCGAGATGATCTCGCGCATCGCCGCCGCGTCGTCGACCACCAGGACCCGGGCCTCACCGATCATGTCCGATCCTATGTGGTTGCGGGCAAGCGAACCGTGAAGCACGCGCCCTCGCCCGGTTTAGTCTCCAGCGCGATCGTCCCGCCGTGGGCGGCGACGATGCCCTGCACCACGCTGAGCCCCAGCCCCGTGCCCACGCCCACGTCCTTGGTCGTAAAGAACGGATCGAACACGCGGTTAGCCGTCGCCTCGTCCATCCCCGGGCCGGTGTCGCGCACGACCAGCTCAACCGCATCTTCGTTCATGCGCGTCTCGACCGTGATCGTGCCGCCGCCCGCCATCCCGCCCACGGCGTGCACGGCGTTCATCACCAGGTTGGTCACGACCTGCCGCACCTGCCCCGAGTCGGCGCGAACCGGCGGCAGGTCGGCCGCCAACCCACGCACGAACCGCACGCCGGGCCGGTCGCAGCCCGCCTCGAGCAGGAATAACGCCTCTTCCACCGCCGCACTCATGTTGAGCGCGCCGACGGCCCCGGTCGACGGATGCGCGAAGGCGAGCAGCTTGCCGATGACCTCGCGCCCGTGCATGGCCGCCCGGACGATGCGCTCCATGTCGGCGTGGGCCTGTTCGGGCAGGCCGTGGGCCTTTTGTGCGAGCTGCGCGAAGCCCATGATGCTGGCCAGTGGCTCGGCCAGCTCGTGGGCCACGCCCGCGGCGAGCTGGCCGATGCTCGCCAGCCGGTCGGCGTGGCGGAGCTGGGCCTCGGTGGCGGCCCGCCGCTGGTCGGCCTCCACCCGCTCGATGAACAGGCCGACCTGTCGCGCGACCGCCTCGAGCATGGAGCGTTCCTCGTCAAGGAAGCCAACGGCGGCATCGCTCATGGTCAATTCACGCAGCACGATCTCGCCCCGGAGAGCATCGTCAACGACGAGCGGGCAGGCGATCCCGCCCTGGGCCTCCTCGAATCGGGGCGTCACGCTCCACGCGCCGTCGAGCGTCAATCCCGCCGCGGTGCGCTCGGGTCGCAGGCAGGCCCCCGGCAACGCGGCGACCACCCGGCGCAGGCAGGCGGGAAGATCGCCTCGCAGCTCCACGAACGCCGCCGCCACCTCGTACAGGCAGCCCAACTCCTTGACGCGCTCGCGCAGGGGGTTGTGCGTGTCGTTTGTTTCGATCATCGATTGCATCCGTTCTTTCTCGAAGCGGCTTGGTTGTTGGGGTTGTTCACGCAGTACGAGAAGAATTCCGGCGTCGCAGTTCCAAGTAGAGAGGGGCAGTTTCTTCCCTTGTTTTCCGCTATCGCCGCATCGGAAAGACCCCACCCCCTCAAAACACCACCCCCGCCACCCCAAACACCACCACCGTCCCCACGCCCATCATCACGGCGGCCAGCAGGATCACCTGGAGGCAGCCCGAGCAGCCGATTTTGTCGTCGGGGTCGGGTGTGCGGTGGAGTTGCATGGGGGAGGGTAGTGGGGTGGTGAAGACCCCTCACCCCGGCCTGATAAGCCCCCTCCGACCTCGCAGCCTGCGCTTGCTCGGCCACGAACCCTCCACGGAGTGGCCCCGCCGGGGGCTGGGGAGAGAACAAACCTTCACGAAGTGGCCCGAATACCTGCCGTCGCTCGCGTCCCAGAACGTGCGCTCGTTGCCAACCCGTAGACTCCCCGCCGCTCGCGCGCGCCTTCTCGGCCCTCGCGGACGGTCCCCGTTCGTGTTAGCCGCCCTCACGCCGCGTGGGGCCGGGTGGCCACCCGCGAACCACCAAACAGAACCGACACGCTTGTCGGTGCGATTGCCAGCCGCACCGGTGTTTTCGCCAGCCGCACCAGTGCGGGAGCCAGCCGCACCGGTGTTTCTGACGGCCGCACCAGTGCGCGAGCCGGTCGCACCGGTGTTTCTGACGGCCGCACCAGTGCGGGAGCCGGTCGCACCGGTGTTTCTGACGGCCGCACCGGTGCGCGAGCCGGCCGTAGCGGTACGGCCGGCACCCGCGGGCCGGCGTTGTGTGCGCGCGAGGGCCCGATGGGCCGCGATCCCCGCTGGCGATGAGGACCTGGGCTCGCCGCGGGGCCGCGCAAGCCCGAAGGGCAAGGCCCCGCTGGCGAAGCGGGAAGAAAGTTTCGCTTGATCGGGCGGAGCCCGATTCGGCGCGATCTGTAGATCTGGTAGGAGTTTATAGTTTGAAGTGTGTGAAGGGGAGGTAGGCCGGAGGGTCTGCCTCCCGTTTTGATTGTTCTGGAGGCGGGCTATCGCCCGGGCCGCTCAGCGGCCGCGCCGGGACACGCGCCCTGCGCCGAAGACGGCTTGGGCGGATGCCCCGTCGCGAAGCAACAGCGCGGGTCCGACCACAGTGGCGCTTGCGCCGAAGCATCCGCCGAGCGAGTCTTCGAGCGAAAGCGCATGCGAGAGGCGCGGCGGCTGAGCCGCCCGGCCGTTAGGCCGCCTTCATAACAACGGCGACACCAGCTTCGCCGTGTCGTCGGCCAGCTTCTGGATCCACGGCCGGCTCGCCAGTTCCTCGGCGTGCAGCGGGCGGCAGTCTTTGAGGTATTGCTCGAGCGTGTGGCGCATGGGCAGGGCGACGTCCTTGCCGTGGGCCAGGAGGTTGAGCTCGTAGTTCAGGCGGAAGCTGCGGCGGTCGAAGTTGCCCGAGCCGAAGACCGTCAGGCTCTCGTCGATGGTCAGGGCCTTGACGTGCAGGAGGCCCTTGCGGTGCAAATGCACCTTCGCGCCCGCGTTGATGAGGTCTTCCAGCACGCTCTTGGCCGCGGCGTTGACCAGGAAGGAGTTGGTCTTCTCGGGGATGATGACGTCGACCCTGACGCCCGCGGTGGCCCGCAGCCGCAGGGCGAGCTGCGTGGGGGGGTCGGGGATGAGGTACGGCGTGACCATCACGATGCGGTCGTTGGCCTCGTTGATGGCGCTCAGGATGACGTCTCGGAAGGCCTCCTCGCGGCGGCCGGGGCCGCTGGGGATAGCCTGGGCGACGATGGTGCCGGTGTGCTCGGGGGTGGGGAAGAGGCTGTGATCATCGGCTGGCATCTCGCCGGTCTCGGCGACCCAGTCCTCGAAGAAGAGCAGCTGCATCTGCATGGCCATGGGGCCCGTGAGGCGGGCCGTGAGGTCGATCCACCGGCCGTAGCGGCCGTAGCCGTAGTCCAGGTCGCAGATGTTCTGGCTGCCGGTGTGGGCGATGGCGCCGTCGATGACCACCAGCTTGCGGTGGTTGCGCACGTCGATGCGCGCGAGCGTGCGGCGGAAGTACTTGCTGGGCAGCGCGTCGCGTACCTCGATGCCGTGCTCGCGCATCTTCGGGGCCAGCGTGCCAAAGAAGTCGGCCGAGCCCGAGCCGTCGGCCAGCACGCGGCAGGCGACGCCGCGCTTGGCGGCCCGGCCGAGCGCTTCGGCGACCTTGCGGCCGGTCGCGTCGTCGCGGTAGATGTAGGTCAGCAGGTGCACGTGGTGCCGGGAGGCGTCGATGTCCTGCACCAGCCGATCGATGTAGCGGTCGCTGTCGATGACCTCGCCCGCGTTGCCGTGCAGGGGCCGCGTGCCGCCGACCATGGTGGCCAGGCGGAAGAGGTCTCGGTACGGCGGGTCGATGGCGTCCTGCGGGGCGCTGTGCTCCTCGAGGGCGTTGAGGCGTTCGACCGTCTCGACGAGCTTGGCCGCGCGCTGATTGGCCTTGACTCTCCTTCGCCCCAGGAGCTGGCGGCCGAAGGCGGCGTAGAGGATCGCCCCGGGGATGGGCTGGAAGAGGGCCAGCGCGAGCCAGGCCATGGCCTCGCCCGCGCTGTGCTTGCGGATGATGATGGGCGCGAGGATCAGGCGGATGGCCCATTCGACCAGCAGGTAGCCCAGCGGCACCCAGGCCTTCCAGGGCTCGACCGAGTCGCCCGAGTCCGTCTGGGCCAGCAGCAGCATGAGGGTGTCCATGGCTCATTGTTGTAGGGCGGCGGCTCTACCATCGAGGTGAGGAACGCACGGTGCTCTACACCCCAGGCCGACAGCCCGACCCCAGGACGCTCGAGGAGGCCCTGGGCCCCGACCTGCTCGACGTGCTGGGGCGGATGAGGCTGCGTTCACGCAAGATCTTCGCCGGCAAGCTACCCGGCGAGCGGCGGAGCAAGAAGCGCGGCCAGAGCGTCGAGTTCGACGACTTCCGCGAGTACGTCCGCGGCGACGACCTGCGGCACATCGATTGGAACGTCTACGCCCGGCTCGAGAAGCTCTTCCTGAAGCTGTTCCTCGAAGAAGAAGACCTGGCGCTGCACGTGGCGATCGACTGCTCGCGCTCGATGGAGGCGGGCCGGCCGCCCAAGCTGGAGTTGGCCCGGCGGCTGGCGGTGGCGATCGCCTACGTCGGCCTGAGCAACCAGGACCGCGTGAGCCTGTGGGCCCTGGGCGTGCCGGGCAGGCCCGACGTGCTGCGGATGCCGCCGGTGCGAGGGCGATCGGGCGTGAATCGGCTGCTGGAGTTCGTCTTTCGCCAGGCCGTGCCCGAGAGCGGGGTGGCGAGCACGAACCGGCCCGAACTCGTGCCGGCGCTGCTGCGGATGGCCCGGGCTCGCGTCGGCAAGGGCGTGCTGGTCGTGCTCAGCGACTTCCTGACCGAGGATGACCTGACGCCCGCCCTCAACGCCATGGCGTTCTCCCAGGTCGGCGGCTTCGACACCGTCTTGGTGCAGGTGCTTTCACCCGGCGAACTCGACCCCAAGGCCGAGGCCGACGCGGGCCTGCTGGGCGACGTGATGCTGACCGACGTGGAGAGCGGGCGGACGGCCGAGGTGACGATCACGCCCTCGCTCATCGCCGACTATCGGCGGAGGCTTGAGGCCCATAACGACCGTCTGGCCCGACTGGCGAGCGCCCGGGGCATCGGCTATGTGCTGCTGCCCAGCGACACCGAGGCCCGTGAGGTGCTGACCGGCTCGCTCCGCCGGCACGGCGTGCTGTCGTAGAACCCGACATCCGGTCGCCGATTCTTGAGATTGAGCGAAAATGCTCTTGACAGGTCTCTCACGACCCGGCAATCTGCTATGGAGGCGGTCGGCACCGCATTCCAATGGGGGCCTGCATTCATTCCATTTATTTTTTGATGGTCATGCGAGATTGGCGTGAGCAGAGCGGCGGCCTCTCGCTCACGGCGTACCGGCAGTGTGCCGGGCAGGTCGGCTGGATCGAACCGGAAGCCCCGGCGACCCCGACAGATCGCAATGGAACGAAAGCAGGAGATTGAACCGTGATCAAGACCATGACCCACACCATGACCAAGACCGCCTCGAAGTACGCCGCCGCTGCGGCCGTGCTGCTCGCCGCCGCCGCCAGCCAGGCACAGGTGACGGGAACCTCGTTCGGCACCGCCGCCCCCCCCGCGACGCTCGACGGCTACACCATGTCGGCCGGCAGCGACGGCCGCGCGACCTTCAGCGACGTGAGCTTCGCCGGCGTCGGCGGTGGCCGAACCGTCGACTTCAGCAACGACGTCAACCTGCGTCGCATCGGCGACGGCTGGGCGACCTGGAGCCACGGATACACCGGCCCGGTGTATTTCAACGACACCGATAGCCTCACCATGAGCTTCGACACCGGCGAGGTTGGCGCGTTCATCGTGTACGTCGAGCCCAACCAGTTCGCCGAGTTCAGCTTCGAGATTACCGGCCGCGACGCCGCCGGTTCGAGCGTTGTCTACAACACCAACATCGTTGGTGACGCCGGGGCCCAGGGCTACGGCTTCAGCGCCCCGGCCGGCGGCCACATCACTTCGGTCCGCGTCGTCAACACCGACGGCAACTCTGGCGGCTTCGCGGTTGGCGAGTTCAAGAGCGCCGGAGTCGAGACCGGCTGCCTGCCCTGGCGTTCGTTCACGTTCGCCGGCGTGGGCGATGTTGTCAACGAGTCCATCGCCGTGGGTACCAACTGCGGCCTGCTCAAGGTGACCGACGCGTTCCTCTCGGGCGACCGCTTCCGAGTCCGTGTGTTCCGCGGCACCACGGTGGTGGCCTCGTTCAACACCAGCGCCCCGCGTGAGGGCTTCTCCATCGGTAGCGACTACGACGCCGCCTACGCCAGCCGCAACTTCTCGAGTGGCGCGACCGAGTTGGCCCCCGGCCGCTACCGCGTCGAGATTACCGTGACCGAGTCGCCCTTTGGCAGCGGTGGTGCGGCCCTGCGTCTGGACTCCACCCCCTGCGAGTTCGGGGCCTGCCGGGCCGACTTCGACGGTGACGGCACCCTGAGCATCTTCGACTTCCTGGCCTTCCAGAATGCGTTCGATAGCGGCAGCCGCTGTGCCGACTTCGATCATGACGGGGTCATGACCATCTTTGACTTCCTGATCTTCCAGAACGAGTTCGCCGCCGGCTGCTGATCGAGCCAGCGGAGATAACCCAGTCCCCCGGCTTTCGCGAAGGCTCACGACCAACGCGACAAGCCCCTCCCACGCGTCGCGACCCGCCAACCCCGGGTCGCGACGCCTTTTCACATCGCGTAGGAATCGTTCTAGAAAAAATCGAACATAGAGGGACCACCCGTGCACGCGAACGCGGCATCGAGCTTGGCCGTTTCGGATTCGGCCCCGCGAACGAGGCCGAGGGACGCGAGCTGCGTGGCGCTCTGCATGCCGGTGATGATCGGTGCCAGATAGCGCACATCGAGCTCAATGGCGTTGGTATCTGTGACCGGGCGTGTCTCCGCTTTGCCAGTACTGATTCGTACATGCAGCGGCTGGTTGTTGGTCTCGATAAGCGAATCGTGAACACGCAGAACGAACTCGCACGAGAGCGCCTCACCGTATCCGCGCGCTTCGAGCGCCTTAGCGACGTTCACCACGCGCAGCATCCACGGATCGTGGATGCTCATCGCGAACCGCCTGTCGGGCAAGCGACTCAGTATCGCTGAGCCGGGGTGATCGGCCAGATCGATCTCGCCGACCACCGACGAGAACGATCGCAGGAAACCCATGAGGCGATCGAGCCCGTGGCCGTTGAGATAGCCGAAGTCGATCAGGTCCATGAGCTTGCCGCGGGCGTTGCCGGCCGTCGGCCCATCGCTGCGCGGCGTGACGCGGTACACGCAGTACGCCTCGATCTGCCCCGAGCCGTCCTCGGCCACGAACGCCTCGGCCGTCCCGGCCTTGGGCTTGAAAGCCCGTTTCCACAGGTAGGGCCCACGATCCAACGCGCCCGAAACGAACCTCGATCGCTGGCGGTGACACGCCTTGACGCCCGGCAGGTCGGCTTCGACGAACGGCCGCCAATCCGCCCCGCGGTCGCCGGTTTGGATCATGCCCGCCGGGATCCGTGCGCTGAAGAGTTGGCCCGATGTCTCGTAACCAACGCCGCGATACAACGGGTGCATGGCCGAGTAGAGCGTGCTGATCGGTTCGCCGAGTTCGTCCATCTCCAGAAGGCAGCGTCGCATCATCTCGCGGGCGAGTCCGCGCCCACGGGCCTCGGGTGGCACGGCCACGCCGGCGATACCCACCTGCGGTACGACGCGTCCGCCGAGCCAGATGCCCATCGGGGCGCGCATCGACGTGGCAACCACTGTGCCGTTCTCGCGCAACACCCGCGCGTTTTCGAGGCCGATGCCCTCGCGCACCCACTCGAGGGCGCCCTCGGGCGTCGGCTCGAACGCACGGGATAACACAAGGCCCATGTGTGGAAGGTCGGATTCGGTGGGCGGGCCGAACTCGAGCGAGGTCGTTGTCATCGCGGCTCCGTTGCTGCTGTGAGCGGCGGCCGGGACGACACCTCGCCGGCTTCACTTCAAAGATAGCGCCCCGAGCAAAGCCGAGTGCGTGCGTAACTCGTTGACAGGCATCTGGGTGAACTCGCCCTGCTTGAGTTCGATGTGGTCGGTCTTGGGCATGTCGAGCTCGTCGCGGAGCATGCCGAGGAACCGCGACGCGGCGAACACGTTGAGCGTCTGCCCATCGGTACGTTCGGGCCGATTTGTGAGCCACGCGGCGACCTCGCGTGCGAATCGGCGCGACTCTTCCTTCCCCGTCTCGTTTGGCGTGGCAAGGTGCGGTCCGCCGGCAATGCCCGAACCACCGGGGCCGCTGCGCACGCCGGGCCCACCCATCATGTCGGGCCGGCCTCGCTCGTGCTCGTTCTCGTGCCCGTTGGTGAGCGTGGCGACCTCCTTGAGGTCGAGCGCCTTGCCTTGCGTCGGGCGTGCTTCGTACAGCCGCGCGATCCGTTCATCGACCGTGGCCACAATGATGCGTTTATTCTGGTTCTGATTCTGCATGTGAAACTCCCTCCCGAGCCCCCCAACTCGTACCTCTGTCCCACCATGGTACAGGCCGCGACCGCGCGATTGCGGGCCGTAGGGTAAGGTGGCATCAGAATGAAACACGCTTCATCCGAAGCGGCTTGTCATGCCTTCGGTGCTCCGTCGGGATGAAGAAATGACAAATGCAGCGCGACGTGCTTGCGTTGGATCGTCAGCCATTCTTCGTGCGTGAGCTTGCCGAAGATCGGGCTTGGGTGGCTCATCTTCTCGCCGCCCAGCACTCGGTTGACGTTGGTGCGCAGAAGTTCGAGGCCCTCGCGATCCGTGACGTCATCTCGTGGCAGCATGACCGACGCCGCCTTGGGCAGCTTGAACCCCGCTGGGATGGGGTCGTCGGTTTGCGTCGCCTTCTTCTTGTACATCAGGATCGTGATCCACCGCACCGGCGCTGGCGCCTTGCTGGTGAACCCGTCGAGCGCAAAGCCCAGGAACTTGCCCGTGTGCTCGAATACTTGCCCGGGCGTCCAGTTTCCAGTGTGGCCGAGTGTTCCGGCGTCGAGGGCGGCCTCGAGCCGATCGAGGTCGGCGGCGATCTCCTCGAAGCTGGCGTACTTCAACTCGCGCCGTGGCGCGGTCTTGGTGTCAACGGTGATTGCGGCGGGTTGGGCAACTTGAGACATCGGCGGCTCCTTTATCCTCCCCTGTGCGGCAGATTCTAGAACACAGGCTCCGAAGAACCGTCGGCAATACGACATCAATTTGCGTCGTTCGCCCATTCGTCGAGCCAGAAATCGAGAGTCCGCGCATCCCAAGAAAGCAGCGGTGGGAGGCCGTGCCTTCCCGCGCTCCAAGGGGGTTATCGCCATGTTTCCCACCGGCCGATTCGCCAACCGCACGCCCACGTCCCTTGCCATCGCCGCGTTGCTCATGGCAGCGTGTCCCAGTCTGGCGATGCAGCAGGAAGAGGACGACGACAAGCCGCTGCTCGCCGGGCCTTCGGTGGATATCCAAGCCGAGCACACCACGCTTGTGCACCGGGACTTCTCGGGCGAGTTCCAGCGTCTCGACCGCCACCCGGCCGAGGCAGCGCTCGACCTCGTGCGCGAGCGGTTCGCAATCGATGAAGATTCGGCTCAGGCCATCGACGCCATCCTGGCCGAGCGGCGCAAGACGCTGGACGACCTCGTGGTCGACCGCCTCGACGTGCTCATCAAGCTCTCCAACGGCGGCAACGATGAGGACCGGGCCGAGGCCATCGCCGTGCTGCGGCAGGCCATGGGGCCCATCGCCCGCAAGGGCCAATTGGGCGATCGCATCCGCCGACACTTGCCCACCGATGCGGCGACCGAGCACCAGCGGCTCGAACGCGAGTACCTCGAAGCGGCCATCGAGGACCGCGTCGCACTCCTGCAAGCCGAGGGCGGCACCATGGGCGAGCGCGGCCTGCGGATGCGGGCCCGTGCCATCGAGATGCTCGTGGGCCTCGGGGCAGAGGTCAAGGGCGCCTACGAGCGGACCATCGTCCAGCAGGGCCAGCGCGTCGATGAGCTCATCGCGTTGCTCAACCTGTCACCCGACCAGGAAGGCAAGGTCCGCCGCATCATCCAGGAATACGGCGAAAAGACGCTGCTCAGCAAGGAAGCCCGCGACGACGCCTCGTCGCGACTGGCGGTGTTCCTGGAAGTCGCCGCAGAATTGACCCCCGAGCAACGCCGAACGCTGCTCGAACGCGCTCGCGGCGAACGCTAGTTTTTTCAATGAGATTCAGGACCGCATCACGGCGTCGACCTGCTTGCGGTCGCGCTGGTGCATCCCGTCCACAGGCGTGTTTTCGACCAGATCATCCACGATCGCGTCGGTGGTGATGCGATCGGCCTCGGCGTTGAAGTTCGTCAGGATGCGGTGACGCAACACGGGGCGGGCGACGGCCTTGACGTGTTCGACCGTGGCCATCGGGTCGCCGTTGAGCAGCGCCTTGGCGCGGGCCGCAAGCACGAGGTACTCGCTCGCACGCGGGCCGGCGCCCCAGGAGAGATACTCGCTGACCAGTCGCGGCCGCTCGCCCTGGTTGTCCATGGGTTCGTTGATGCGCGTGGCACGCACCAGCCGCAAGGCATAGGCGATGACGTGGTCGGTCACCGGGTGGTGCTCGACCATCTTGCTCACGCGGTCCATGTCGTCGGCGCTTAGCACCGCGTCGAGCTGCACGGTGCTCTTCTCGCTCGCGCGGCGGATGATCTCGGTCTCTTCCTCGAGGCTCGGGTAGGCGATGCGGATCTGGAACATGAAGCGGTCGAGTTGGGCCTCGGGCAAGGGGTACGTGCCCTCCTGCTCGATCGGGTTCTGCGTCGCGAGCACGAAGAACGGCCGCGGCAGGTCGTGCTTCAGCCCGCCCATCGTCACCTGCCGTTCCTGCATCGCCTCCAGCAACGCCGCCTGCGTCTTGGGCGGCGTGCGGTTGATCTCGTCGGCCAGCACCACGTTGGCAAAGATCGGTCCCTGGACAAACCGCAGCTCGCGGTGGCCCGTGGCCCGGTTCTCCTCGATGACCTCGGTGCCCGTGATGTCGCTTGGCATCAGGTCGGGCGTGAACTGGATGCGGCTGAAGTCCAGGCTCAGCGTGCGGGCGATGGTCGAGATCAGCAGCGTCTTGGCCAGCCCGGGCACGCCGACCACCAAAGCGTGCCCGCGAGCGAACATCGCCAGCAGCATCTGGTCGACGACCTCGTCCTGCCCCACGATGACCTTGTGGATCTCGCCCTTGAGCCGCTTGAACGCGTCCTGGGCGAAGGCGACGTCGGCCGGGGTGGTGGTCTTATCGGGTGTGCTGCTTGCCATCGTGGGCCCTCCGTGGTGGCTCGATGCTACCAGCGTCGGCAAGGACGTGACACGTTGTCAATAAAAAGGACCGCCGGGCCTGGATCCTGCCCGATCCGAGGCCCGGCGTAGGGGAGTTCGTGAGCGGGGCGGTTGGCTCGGGTACGGGTCGTCTCCCCAGGCCGGTGGCCCCGTCGCGTGAGGTTCACTCCCGGGTTTGTTCCGCTTCGTGCGGCCCGGGTTGCAGCGCCCGCGAAGTTTTTCCTCGCCAGGCACCCTTGAGCAAGATTCTTACTTACGGCCGCCGTCGCGTTCGCGGGCCTGCAGGGTCCGCTCCAGCCGCTCCATCAGCCGCTCGATCATGGCCTCGGTGCGCTCCTCGAGACGGTCGACGGCCCGGTCGAGCGAGTTCTCGAGCTGGTCCAGCCGGTCCTCGAGCTCGGCAAGCCGGCCGGCCCACTCTTCCTCGCGGTCATTGCGGTTGGGGAAGGTCAGAGCAAAGCCCTCGCCGCCGTCGCCCTGCTGGGCCCAGAAGCGCTGGTTGTTGTCCCTGTCGCCCAGATCGGCACGCAGACGCTCGACGGCCTCCTGCTGGATGCGACGCATGTCCTCAATCTCGAGGCCGTACGCCTCGCCCTCCTTCATGGCGGCGATGGCCTTCTCGATGGCCTTAGATGCCTTTGCGTGGGCGTCGACCGCGCTGCGATCGATCTCGTGCTCCATGCGGGCCAGCATCTCGGCGGCTTCCTTCATGGCCTGCTCGGCCCGGTGCAGGTGCTCCTGCTGGTCTTCGATCTCACGCTCGAACTCTGGCCCACGCCAATCGGACTTGGGGGCCAGTTGCAACTGGCCGACGCCACCACCGCTGGCGACCGTCGCGCGGCCTAGCGCCTGGGCGTCGAAGGCCTCGAGCTTCAGGTCGACCGTCACGGGGTGGCCCTTGCGGATGACCTTCACCTTCACGACCGTGCCGGGTTCGGCCTTGGCCAGCACCTTGCGGATCTCGTCGGCAGAGCGCGGCTCGGCCTTCTCGCCGAAGCCAACGACAATGTCCTTGTCCTGCAGGCCGGCCTTCGCCGCGGGCAGCCCGTCGACGACACGCTCCAGCAGGACGACCTTCTTGGCGTCCAGGCCCAGATGCTCGACGGTCGTTGCCTCGGGCTCGCCCATTACCACGCCCAGCATCACCTTGGGCTGCGCCATGACGGGCTCGGGAGCGCGGTCCTGCACCCAGCCGGTACCTCCGCCCGCACGAAGCTGCGCGGGCATGGGGGGCTCGGCCACGCGGACGCGGCCGGCGAACGGATTGGCGGTCTCGGCGATCGCGTACTGCTCGGGCATCTTCAGCTCAAAGACGTTGCCGTCGGTCTTGATGACCACGACACCGTTCTTGAACGAGTACTCGTCTTGCGAGAGCACCTTGCCGTTGAGCTTGACGGTGAGCGGCTCGTCGTTCACGCGGCGGACCGAGATGGTGTTGCCGTCGGTCTCCTTCTGGACCTCGACGACCACCTGCGATTGCTGGCGGCTCGACCTGGCGGCGGTGCGTGCGCGGGGCGCCTCATCGGCCTTATCCGCCTTGTCCTGCGGCTCGGTTTCGATGATGACCTCGTAGGCCCGGCCCGCGCCACCGCCCTGCTGGGCCATGGCCGCGCCGGCGGCGATGGTGAGCGCCAGGGCGGGCGTGGCCAACCCCGTGCGAAGGATACGTTGAACGAGCGCGTTGTTGCTGTGGATCATGGCTTGAGCCTCCTATCCGTGCCGATCGGGCCGGTGCCGAGTGGCGTTCGATCCCCGATACTCCATCAGACACTGACGCGGGCCGTGGGCGGGCCCGTCACGGTTGAATTCCTTGAGCGGCCTTTTGACAGTCGTCCCACTGGTACTCCACTGCCGGCCGCGATGCTCCGAAAATCAAGCGAATCAGATCGGACCCGACGAGGGCCGACGCTGGCGGTACGGCACCGCCCGATCGATGCCCGCGTCGTCGGGCTTCACCTGGTACAGGTCACCCTCATCGACCACGGCCTTCTCGATCAGCCGGCGGACGTAGATCACCTCGAGTTGCCCATTGGGTAGCGGCCGGATCTCGAGCAACTCGCGGTCCGGCATCTCGGCCAGATGTTCGGTATTGGTGGCCAGCGCGTTGTTCTGCTGGTTGGTCGACGCCTGGCGGAATGGCTCGGTCGTCATCGACCGCGGCGAGGCCAACTCGCCCAGCCGCGAGCCCGAGGGCGTCCGGTATGCTTCGAACCCGGTGAGTTCCTCGCTGCTCGGCCCGCCCTGGATGAACTCGGGCACCAGGGTCGCCTGATTGCCCGAAACCGGCGTCGCCTGCGGCGTGCCGATGTGCGGGGCCACCCAGATCACCGCCACGCTGGCCGCCACGGCCCACCCGGCCCACGTCGCCGCCTGGCGAAACCGAAACCGAAAGTTCGGGCCGCCGAGGTCCTGCGTCGGCGCGTCGATGCCGTCGGCGATCGCGATGGCCTGCTGCACGGCCTGCGCAAGCTCGGCTTGCGCGTGCTGGGCCTCGAACAGCTCGCGCCACACGCTCGGGTCGTACTCGGCCAGGGCGCGGAGCTGCTGCCAATCCTGAGCCGACGCGGCGTCATCAACCACGCGGCTGATGAGCAGGTCGCGGTCGACCGGCTCGCGGGCTTCCTGGTTGTTCTGATCCATCGGGCTCATTCGTTCACTTCTCCGTTCGCCCCCGACTCTCTGACACCCCGCTGAGATGCGCCAGCGGCGCCGGTCTTGCGGTCACGCTCCATCGCCACGCGTTCTCGTAGCATGCGGCGGCCGCGTGCGATGCGCGTCTCGATGGTGGTCTCGGGCAGGCCGGTCAGCTCGCTGATGGCCTTGTAGTTCATCCCCCGCACGCACCGCAGCACGAGAGGCTCGCGGTAGCTCTCGGGCATCTGCGCAATCAGATCCAGCAGCCACTGCGCCTCGTCGGCGCTTTCGGGCGCCGCGGCCGTCGTGTCGGGTGTCTCGTCACGCTGGAATGTTCCTGGGTCGGTCGCTGCCTGGCTCTCCAGCGCGTTGCGACGCCGCGTCTTCTTGCGGCCCTCGGCCCTCGCGGCGTTGATCGCCACCGTGCGCAGCCAGGGACGCAGCGCCCCGGGTGTCCGGAGTTCCTGGACGCTTCGGACGAACGTCGCGGCGATGTCTTGGAGCAGGTCGTCCAGATCGGCCTCGCGCGGCATGTGGGCCAGCACGATGGCCGCCACCCAACGCCGATGGCTCTGCCAGAGCTGCTGGACCGCCTCGGCGTGGCCCTCGGTCGCGCGCACCACGAGCGCCGGATCGACGCGGTACCGATCGACGGACGCCTGGCTCTGGGGCTTGGCTTTCATGCGGGGTGTCGCTCCGGGCCTTGCACTGCGTCTGCCTCCTTGCCAACCACCAGATGCGCTATAGCGGTCCACCCGCCATGTTCCGGGCCCGAAGATGACCTCACCGCGGTCCGAGCATCCGCCCACGCCGTTATACTTCGGATTCTCGGGCCGGCAGGTTCACTCCGCATACCGATCAGGAAACGAACGAATTGCCGAACCCGCCCGCCAACCGCCCCAAGAGCCGGCCACCCAGCTCCCCATGGTCGGCCGATGGCGGGCTGTCCATGCCCCTGGGCGACCACATCGAGGACCTCCGTCGCCGCCTCATCATCGCCTTCCTCGGCTTGGCCCCCATCCTGATCCTCTCGCTGGTCTTCGGCCGCCAGATCATCGACCTGATGCTCATCCCCCTGCGCGAGGCGCTCAAGGGTCGGGGGCTGCCGCCGGTGGTCCAGGTTACCGGTCCCATGGAGACCTTCGGGGCCTACCTGCGGGTCTCCATCGCCGTGGCCATCCTCGTCGGGCTGCCGTGGCTGATCTACCAGGGCTGGAAGTTCGCCGCCCCGGGCCTGTACGCCGCCGAGCGCCGCTTCGTGTACGTGCTGGCCCCCATGAGCGTGGGCCTCACCCTCGCGTCCATCGCTTTTCTCTACTTCGTGATGATGCCGCTGGTGCTGGCCTTCTTCATCGGCTTCGGCCAGGCGCTGGGCGGCCCCAGCCCCGGCACGGCCGAGGTTCCGCCGGGGATGGTGTTGCCCGAAGTCCCCTCGCTCCATGGCGACCCACCGAGCCCGCAACCCGGGCAGATGTGGATCAACACGCGCTTGCAGGAGATGCGTATCGCGGTGGGCAATCTGCCTGCCGTCGAGGTCGCAAATCCGGAGGAAGTCATCCAGAATCAGGAACGCCCACCCAAGGTCCGGATCCTCGGCGTGCCCCTCGCACTCACGGCCGGGCTCAGCCAGCAGTTTCGCGTGAGCGAGTACATCAAGCTGCTGTTCCAGCTCACGCTCGCGATGGCCATCGCCTTCCAGACGCCCGTCGTCGTGCTGCTGCTCTGCTGGACGGGCCTGATCGACCCCAAGGCGATGGGCAAGCACCGCAAGTACGCCGTGCTGGCGTCGGCGGTGTTGGGCGCGCTGCTCACGCCGGCCGACCCGCTGAGCATGTTCGCGCTGGCCATCCCGCTCTACACCCTCTACGAACTTGGCCTCTTCATCGCCAGGGTCCTACCCGCAGAGAAGCTGGCCGGCAGCGCGGGCGAGGGCAATGTCGACGATGACCCCCACGGGGGCTTATAAGTGCTCGGCCGGTTCTTCAAAGCAAGGAGCGTCAACGCCGGCGTGCCCCAACCCCTGGGCCCCGAGCACGCGAGTGGCACCGATCGCACCATGATGGCCCGGGCCATCGAACTCGCCAGGCAAGCCGCAGCCGCGGGCGAGGCCCCCATCGGCGCGGTCGTCTACGAGACCGCCTCGGGCACGATCATCGCCGAGGCCCGCAACACCCGCGAGGCCGACGCCGACCCCTGCGGACACGCCGAGCTGCTCGCCGTCCGTGCCGCGGCCAGCGCCACCGGCGACTGGCGGCTGAACCACTGCACGCTCGTCGTGACGCTCGAACCCTGCTGCATGTGCGCCGGCACGCTGCTCAACGCCCGCGTGGGCCGCGTGGTGTTCGGGGCGTTCGATCCCAAGGCCGGCGCCACCGGCAGCCTGATGAACATCCTGGCCGACGGGCGGCTCAACCACAAGCCCGTGCTGATCGGCGGCGTGGAGGCGGACGCGTGCGGCGCATTGTTACGTTCGTTCTTCAAGGACCTCCGGGCTCGCAAGCGATAGGCGCCATCATCCCTTCTGCTCGATCTCGTCGAGCAACCCCGCGCACGCGGCCACGAGCATGTCGTAGACCTTGTCGAACCCATCGTCCCCGCCGTAGTACGGGTCGGGCACGTCGGGCGCTTCGCCATTCTTATGCGCCGGGTCGTACGAACGCATCAATCGCACACGCTCCTGTGGCGCACCCAGCGCCACTAAGTTCTCGAGATTGCTCGCGTCCATCGCGACGATGTACGTGAACTTCTCGAAATCCTCCACGCACACCTTCCGAGCCCGGCTGGGCAGGCGCACCCCCCGCTTTGTCGCCACGGCCATGGCCCGCCGGTCGGCCCCCTCGCCCGCGTGCCAGCCGCCGGTGCCGCAACTGTCGACGACGACCTCGACGCCCCGCTCTTTGGCCATGTGCAGGAAGATGCCCTCGGCCAGCGGGCTGCGGCAGATGTTTCCGAGGCACACGAACAGGACCGATGGGGTGTTCTCGGATTCGGTTTGGGTGCTCTCGGTGTCGCTCATCGGGCCAGACTAGGCCCCCGGCCAACCCCGGCGGCGGGACGAACCGGCCGCCCGGGGATGTCTCCTCACCGAGCGGAGAGGCTTACCGACGAGGCGGAGACCTTTCCTGACCGGGCGGAGATGTTTACCGACCAGGCGGAGATGTCTACTGACGAGGCGGAGACCTTTCCTGACCAGGCAGAGATGTTTACCGACGAGGCGGAGATCTTTACTGACGAGGCAGAGATGTTTACCGACGAGGCAGAGATCTTTACTGACCGGGCAGAGATATGAACCCTCCGCCGCCTTATGCGGACCCGCGCACCGCCCCTGCGCCCCGTGAGCCGGGAGAATCCTTCCGAATTCCGAACAAACTTAGGTCTTGGGTTCGATCGGACCCTGTTCGGCGATCGCCGCGAGGTGGTGCCCGGTCGTGTCACGCGTCCGCCAGTGGGCCTCGACCACGGCGTAAGCCTTGTCCGGATCGGTGAGCGCCGCGTCGTCCATCAGCCCCAGCCGTTCGAGCGTGCGCACCGCCGTGTGGGCGTCGAACCTGCTGGACACCTTGAAGCGTTCCTTTAAGTAGGACGACGCGCGATCGCCCAGTTCGTCCATCGGCCACCGCTTCGCTTCTTCCAGGTCGTGCCGGGCGGCGAGCACGGCGTAGGCGATGATGGCCGCCTTGGCCTCCTCGTGGGCGATCATGCGGCACAGCGTGTGCAGCACGGCCGCGTTGTTGGCCAGGTTCTTGTCGTACAGGTGCTCGGTGCGGTGGCTGGTGCGCTGCCTCTTCTTGCGGCGATATCCGAAGAAGCTGCGCACCGCCATGCCGCCGAAGCCGATCGCCGCGGGGATCGCCAGTGCGCTCGTGCTGGCCGCCCCGGCGATGGCCACCTTCGCCAGCGTGCCCAGGGAGCCCGCGCCCATGCCGACCACGAACGCCCGGTCCATGAACGTCATCGTCGCCTCCGCATGCGGCAGCAGGGCCTCGACGTCGGCGACGGGAATATCGCGGAAGAGTTTGAGGCGCAGGCAATCCTCGCCGGTCAGTTGCGCGACCACGGCCAGGCGCGTGTAGATCTCCACCTCGCGCTCGAGCTTCTTCCACGGCTTCTTCTTGTCGCGGCGCACCAGCGTGATCGTGCCGCGCCCGCGCACATGCAGCGAGAGCGACTTCACGCGCTCGGGCTTGATGCGCACTCGCAGGCCGTACGCGCTGCCGGCCTTGATGGCCGCCTCGATGCCCACGTCGGTCAGCGGCGTGAAGCTCGCGCGATCCAGCAGATACCCAAGCGCGGCATGCAGCTTCGGATCGTCGGGTAACGCAACGGGGTTCGGCTCGGCCAGTGCGTCCAGGTCCGGGTTGGCCGCGGCGTACAGCCGGTCGAGGTGGCGGTGCAGCTCGCCCACCTCCTGCACGATGACCCGCTCGGCAGCCTTGCAGATCTTCTGGGCCCATCCGGCCAGCTCGCCGAACCGCTGCGGGTCGGCGTCGATCGCGTTGACCAGCGCCTCGATCCTGACGGGGATGAAGCGGTCCTCCAGTTCGTCGAGGGTTGGTAAGGCGGCCGGCTCCATCTGCACGAAGATAGACTGTCGCGGTCGCGGGTACCATGGTGCATGCCACGCAAGACCCTGGTTACCGGCCTCTTAGTCCTGCCCATGCTCGTGCTTTCCATAGGTCTGACCGCCTGCGGCGAGAACTCCACGCCGGCCGCCACCATCGGCTCGGCCGAAACGGTCGTGTCGCTGGCCGAGGGCCGCTCGCTCTACCAGACCCACTGCGCCCTGTGCCACCAGCCCCAGGGCGAGGGCGTGCAGGGCAGCCAGCCGCCCCTGGTGGGCAACGAGGTGGTGACCGGCAACGTGGGCCGGCTCGTCGAGATCACCGTGCTGGGTGTGGGCGACCACCAGGGCGGGCTCGAGCCCAGCGGCGAGTGGCGCCAGCAGATGCAGGGCTTCGACTTTCTCAGCGACGCCGAGATCGCCGGCATCCTGACGTACATCCGCAATTCCTGGGGTAATAACGCCGGTAAGGTGACCGAGGAAGAGGTCTGGGACGCCCGGCAGGAGTTGTAACCCCATGGAGCAGAAGATGAAGAAGGTTCATACGCCCGCCCTGTTCGCCTCCGGCCTGCTCGCGTGCGCCGCGCTGGCCGGGTGCGCGAGCCAACGTACCATCGTTCTGACCAACACCAGCGACGAGAGCCTCGAGATGCGTCGCGAGGGCGCCAAGACCGCCATCACCATCGACCCGGGCGGCAGCACGACATTCAAGGTCGCCCCCGGCGAGCCCATGCACCTCAATGGCGTGGCCATCCAGGTCTACTAGCGTTACGCCAGCGGCCGCTTCGAGCCCACCCCAGCCAGGTCATCGTGCAGCGAGATCAGACGGGCGGTGTCGTCGTCGGGCGGTCGCGTGTTGCCGACCTCGTCGACCAGTTCGCACACGGCGTAGCCCCGGCACGCCTGCTCGTAGCTCCGCAGCCAGGCCTTGATGTCCTCGCGTGCGTCGGCGAGTTTCTCGAACGTGAGCTTGGGTGTACCACGAACGCCGATGCGCCAGGGCTTGGGGCTCAGCCGCGCGCGAAAGCTCTGCTGCGCGCGACACAGCCTCGCGTACAGCGGGTCGGCCCCCAACTGATCCATGAGCCGGTTGGTCTCGTCACCATCGGGCGCCATCGAGGGATGCGTCAGCAGGTACCGCAGCCCAGCCGCCGTGCGATACACGCGGGCGCCGTGGCTCGTGTTCTGCCGAGACCACGCCCGCAACCGCTCGATCGCCTCGTCGGCCGGATCGCTCGCCGGCGTCTTGCGACCGAACAGCTTGCCCAGCAGGCCACCGCCGCCATTGTGGTGCTCGGGTAGATCCACATCGACGAACACAAGACGGGCCGTATTCAGCACGTTCGCGCCGTACCGGTTGATCGTGATGGCCGCGATGCGTTCGCCCGAAACGTCGTGGACCTCCTGCACGATCGGCTCGGGCAGGTCGTGCCGCTGGTATTCGTAGTGGTGCAGCCCAGGGTCGTCGGCGGCCAAGACCTCGGCGACCATCGTGCGCGCCCGCTTGTCGGCGATGGCCTGCGCGTCATCGAGGCTCGTGTCCGAGCCACCCCACGCGCCGCGGCCATAGCCCTCTTCCTCAACCTGCGCCCTTGCCCAGAATCGCGCGACTCGCATGGCTAGCTCCCCAAGTACTGGCCCGGCTGCCCGAAGCCGGGTAGCCTAGAGCCATGGGAGTGGGGGTTCCTTCCATCGTGGCGATTGCTGTGTTGCTCGGGCAAGCGGCCGATAGGTCCATGCCGCAGGAGGGCGATGCGCCCATGGCCCAAACGGCCGAGCCCGCCACGCCGCTCGTCCCGTTCCCGCACCCGCTCATCACCGAGGTGCTCTACGCCGTGCCCACGAGCGGCGGCGATGCCAACAAGGACGGCACGCGCAACGCCACCGGCGATGAGTTCATCGAGATCACGAACCCCCACGCCCAGGCCATCAACCTTGCCGGCTACCGCTTGCTCGACCGCCATCGTGGAGAAGACGGCCGCTTCAGCTTTACCTTCCCAGATTTGATGCTCGAGCCGGGCCAGACCGCCGTGGTCTTCAACGGCCTGGACGCCACATGGACCGGCCCGGTCGGCGACACCCACCGCGCCCCGCCCGGCCCTAACGCGCTCTTCGAGGGCGCGTTCATCTTCACCGCCGACGTACGCTCGAAGTTCCAGGCCTTCGCGAACACCGCCGACTTCGTGCTGCTCGAGAACGCCCTCGGCGTGCCGGTGCAGGTCGTGGTATGGGGCAAGCCCGACCAAGCCCCACCAACGGAGGCTTTCCACACCGACACCATCTCCGTCTTCGAGTACGCCAGCGTGCAGCGCACCACCGCGACGGGCCCCATGGTCGCCCACAACCGCATCGAACTGGCCGAACGCACGAAGTGCAGCCCGGGCGTGGCCTTCCCCAAGCCGCCGGAAACGGTCGAGCCGGCCACCACGCCGGCCGAGTCTCCCTGAGCCAGCCCGCCGCCCCCGGGCGCTATCATGGGCCCGTTTCAGCCCGAGATTCCCCTTCAGACCGGCGGAGCAGCGACCATGGCGTGGATCCCCAAGCCCTCGGCCACCACCAAGATCGAGCGGCGCGACGAGCCCTACCTCACCCAGGCCATGCAGGACGAGCTCTCGCAGCGCTACCTGCCCCGCTTCGAGACCACCCTGGCCGCCCTGTTGCCCGCCCTGCACATGATCCAGCACGAGTACCACTGGGTGCCGCCCCAGGCGATGGAAGAGATCGCCGAGTTCCTCAAGCTCTCGCCTGCCGACGTCATGGACACGGCGACGTTCTACGAGGAATACGCCCTGGCCCCGCGCGGCCGCCACGTCGTGGGCGTCTGCCGCTCCATCGCCTGTGAGTTCTGCGGCCAGCCCGAGGTCACCCAGGCCATCAAGGAGGCCCTGGACATCGACGTGGGCGAGACCACCAGCGACGACAAGGTCTGCCTCATCGAGCTCGAGTGCCTGGGCTCGTGCGGCACAGCCCCGGTGGCCCTCATCGACGAGGAACTCCACGAGCAGCTCACCCCCGAGCGCGCCGCCGAGTTGGTCCGCCAGGTCCGCGCCTCGGGCAGCACCCCGCCGGCGACCGGTCGTGAGGGCCTGAGCCCCGAGGCCGCCAGCATCGCCGACTAACCAGCGAACGAAGGGGCGACGCCATGCTCCGGAGCATGCTCGGACAGGTTCGCCGCCACGCGGATGGCGTCCGCCAACTCGTCGCTGCGGAGCGAGCCGATCAGCAGCCGGTTCTCGCCTTCGCCGCTGGCGTACCGCAGCGCCACGCCCTTGTCGCCGGCGATGTTCAGCACCAGCCCGTGCGTACGCGTCGGGCGGATGCCCCAGCCCCCGCACTCACCGATGGGGTTGTACGTGACGGCGT
>JAUHYE010000041.1 GCA_030426395.1 Phycisphaerae bacterium | reverse complement strand
ACCGATCGATGATCGCGGGTAACTGCGGCATCGTTGGGAGAAGCAAAACAAGCCCCTCCCCTTCGGGTGGCTGATAGGCGGCAGAGACAACCTTTCCACGCTTGTTGTGCGCCAAGGCCGTCCAGTACTCGGGAAGATCTTCTAGCACGCAATTATACGAGGCGTCCGTCGCCCCTTGTGCGATTGTGCGGCCCAATGCACTTTCAACAAACTGGATCTCGGAACCGGAATCGGGTTGGGCGACAACTCCTCTTAGGGCCGAGAGCATTCCCCAATTCGAATAAAGATTCTCTGTACCGTTCTTGGGATGGTTATACCTAGACTCGGCCCACTGATATAACTCTGGGCTGAAAGCCGCGAGCTCCAGTACAAAAATTCCGCCGTGCTGTAACACGTCGTCAAACTTGTCTTGCAGCGCGTGAGCGATGACTGGCTTGGTATCGAGACGCCCCTTGCCGCAGGACTGCCAGAGCGCTCGCGCCCCGTCCTCCACGTGCTCAACTAACGAGCCGCCTTGCATCATCTCGCTGCGTAGGGACAAGAACAGAACCTCTTGCTCGGCAGCCTCGGGAACATCATAACTTAGGTGAAGCGGCATCCACTCACCCGAGCGATTTACCTCGGCGGCATGCCCCAGAGACCCCTGTGTCACCTGCCAGCCAGCATCTTCGATAGCCCGGGCGACCCTAAAAAGTTGAAGCTCGACAAAGATCCGAGGCTTGGCCAATAAACCCTCGGAGCCGGTGTCGTGACTGTACATTGGAACGGGCTTGTTTCCTCGCATCGCTGACATAATAGCCGTTACATCCGAACAAACACCGCGTGCGGGGTGGATCTACACCTCCACTTCCTCCTTCCTCCTTCCTCGGCCCCCCAGGGCCGATTTCCGGCAATTTTCACTTTTCTTCGCTCACGAACTGAAGTCCCCCTCCGATCCACCTCGATACATCCCTTGCAGGCGGCACGACCGGCAGCGAGCCGGTGGCCGGCCTGGAAACCAAGGGGCACCGCACGAAGCGGGGCCCACGCATCGGAGGCTCTCATCATGAGCAGCGGACGGATCCCCAAGGACGACCCTTCTTTCATCGCATGGGCACGCACGCACTCGGACATCTGGAACGGCGGGCAGACGCCGCCGGTGATCGGGTTGGATTCGACGGAATTGGCCTCGTTCGAGGAAAAAACGGTCGCTGCAGAATCCGCGTACGCCGCCATGCAGGCGGCTCGCCAGGCATCCTTAGATGCGACCGCTCTGAAGGACACGCTCTTCGCCGAATTGCGGGCCGAGGCCAGCGCCGACCTGGCACGCATCGACGCCTTCGCCAGCACCAGCGGCGGCCCGGGCGTGTACCCGCTGGCGGGCATCCCCGCCCCCAAGAGCCCGAGCGAGCGCACCGCGCCGCCAAGAGCCCGAGCGAGCGCACCGCGCCGCCCGCGCCAACCGACCTCAAGGCCACCGTCGACACCGACGGCTCGATCGACCTGAGCTTCAAGGTGACGTCCGGCGGCGGGGCGACCTACCACGTGCAGCGGACGATCTTCCCCATCGAAGGCCAGCCCACGCCCTACGAGTTCCTCGGCTTTGCCGACGACGACAAGACCTTCACCGACAACGCTGTGCCCGAGGGCGTCAAGAGCGTGGCCGCCCGCCTGGCCACCGGCCAGATGAGCAGCTGGAGCCAGACGGTGATCGTGCCCTTCGGCAGCCAGGCCAACGGGCCGGTGGGCAGCATCCGGCCGGTCAAGAAGGAAGAGCAGAAGGACGCCGGCTGACCGGGGCTCCGCCTCTTCGCCTCGGCGGTCGAATTGGTATCTGCGTGAACGCCCCGGGGTCGCCCTCGTACGCGGCCCCGGGGCGTCCGTGCGCGCACCGGGGCGGGCTCTGGCCAAGGCCCCCCGCGGAGCGGCCCCTAGACTCGGCCCATGCCCCGATCCGCCCGCCGAACCAGGACCCTGGCCGCCCTCTTGGGCGTTGTCGGGATGGCGATGGGTGCGACGGGGCAGGATGGCTTCGACCCCCTGGCGATCACCGGCGAGGGGTTCGGCCCGGTCCAACTGCCCGCGGTCGAGCAAGCCCAGGCTGGAGGCCTGAAATCCCTCGAGATGGCCGGGCAGCGGGCGTGGGCGTGGAGCGAGGCGTCGCTGGCCCCGGATGTTGCCGCGACCAGCCGGGTGGTGCTCGAGGGGGACGTGCGGCTGACGCTGGGCACGCTGGAGTTGCGGGCCGGGCGGCTGCACGCGTGGGTGCAGCCGTTGCCCGGCGGCGGGCAGCAGTTCTACCTGCTGCTGGAAGACGCGTTGATGCCAACCGGGGCGCCGGGCAGCGGCATCGCGGGGCCGATCGTGCCGATCGAGGGGTACCTGGAGCCTGGGGCGGGCCCGGGGTCTGGGGTCGACCTGTCGTCGATCGTGATGGAGCGCACGCCGCCGGCGGGCGGGAGCGCCACCGGGCGCGCGGTGGCGATGGCCGAGGCGCTGTTCACCGATCGGCTCAGGGAGATCGTGGGCATCGCGCTGCCCGAAGTCACCGGCGAGGCGCTGGCGGCCGAGGACGCCGCCCTGCGCGACGTGATGCAACTGGCCCGCGAGCGGCTGGGGGCGATGGACGTGCGCGAGCCGATTTTGCCGGTGCGGGGGCGCGTCAGCTTCTCGGCGGCGGGCATCGAGCAGGTTCGGCTCGGCGATGGAACCGATGGATCGCCGCCATACGCCGTGGTGCTGCGCGGGCCGGTGGCGATCCTGTTCGACGACGGCGTGGGCGGGCGGCGCGCGCAACTGACGGCCCAGGACGCGGTGCTGTTCCATAAGGCCGATCTCGTGGGAGCGCCGCGGCTGGACGCCGGCGACGTGATGGGCGTGTACCTCGAGGGCGAGGTCGTGGCCGACATCGAGCGCGACCGGGGCGGGCGGGCCGGCGGGGTGGACCGGTATCGGGTGCGATCGCCGCGGGTGTACTACGACCTGTCGGCCGACAAGGCCCTGCTGCTGGACGCGGTGTTCCGGGCCGAGCCGGCGGGGGCGCCGGTGCCGATCTACATCCGCGCGGGGGAGATCCGCCAGCGGTCGCTCAAGGAAGTGACCGCGACGGGGGCCCGGCTGACGACGACGGGCTTCTTCCGCCCGCACCTGGCGCTGGGGGCCAGCACGCTGACGCTGCGGTCGCGCGACGCGGCCGATGGCGGGACCCGGATGGTCGCCGACGCGCGGCACATTACCGTGCGAGCGGCGGGCGTGCCGTTCTTCTACTGGCCGATCTACGTGGGCGATCCGTCGCGCATCCCGCTGCGGAACATCGCGTACGAGAACAGCGACCGGCACGGCGACGTGGTGCGCACCGAGTGGGACGGCTTCGCGCTGACGGGCATCGACGCGCCGGCGGGCGTGGACCTGGACCTGCTGATCGACGGGTACTTCCAGCGGGGCATCGCGCTGGGGGCCAACCTGGGCTGGCAGGACCGACTGGGCGGCGCCGGCAGCCTGGAGGTGTACAACCTGTTCAACGACACGGGCCGCGACCTGCTGCCCACGGGCGCCCGCATCGACCGCGACGGCGAGAACCGCACCCTGGCGATGCTCGAGCACATCGGCGCCATCGACGAGAACTGGACGCTGCGGGCCGAGGCGTCGTGGTTCGGCGACGAGAACGTGGTGGGCGCGTTCTTCCCGCAGATCGCCAACAGCCGGCGCGAACCGTCGACCGGCGCGAGCGTGCAGTACGTGGGCGAAGACAGCATGCTGCTGCTGGGCGCGAACGTGCAGACCAACGACTTCCTGGTGAGCGACTACCAGCTCCGCTCGCGCGGGTATGCGACCGAACGATTGCCAGAGCTGCGCTACGCGCGGCCGGGCGACGACCTGCTGAGCGACTCGAACCCGGGCCTGCTGACCTATCGCAGCGACAGCCGGGTGGGGCAATTGAAGCTGAGCTTCACCGAGCCCACGGCGGCGGATCTGGGATTCGTGAACACGCGGCGCGCGCAGGCGGCGCTGGGCATCGACCCGAACCAGAGCCCGGGCGATCGGCTGCGGGCCGAGGGGTACGACGAGGACTCGATCTTCCGCTTCGACACCCAGCACGAGCTGAGCGCCCAGTTCGAGGCGGGCGTGGTGCGGGTGCAGCCGTTCGCGACCGGCCGGCTGACGGGCTACGACACCGACTTTGACGATTACAGCGCGGTGACGGGCGAGGACGCCGACGCGCTGGTGGCCAGCGGCGCGGTGGGCACGCGGTTCTCGACGCAGCTCACCCGCGTGTACGACGATGTCGACGTGCCGACGCTCGACCTGGACCGCGTTCGGCACATCATCGAGCCCAACGCGACGGTGTGGTACGGCGATTCGACCGTGGCCCAGGGCGCGGTCCCGGTGTACGACGAGAACGTCGAGAGCTTCGCACGCGGGCCGGCGATCCGCTTCGGCGTCGACCAGACCTTCCAGACCATGCGCGGCTCGATGGGCACATACGAGTCGGTCGACGTGCTGAAGCTGGGCACGCACCTGGTCTTTGCCGGCGAGGACCGGCTGGACGAGGACCGCACGCCGCGGTTCTTCGACGCGTACCCCGAGCGGAGCCAGTTCGGCGACTCGTTCGACCTCGAGGCCGCGTGGCGCCCGACGGATGTGCTGGGCATCACGGGCCAGTTCATCTATGACCTGGAAGCGAACCGCGCGGCCGAAGGCGTCGTGGGGTTCGAGATCGAGCAGTGGCCCGACATGCGGCTCTTCACCGAGCTTCGACGCTTGGGCTACAGCGAGGACACGTACATCAACGCCGGCGTGGACTACAAGCTGGGCGACCGGTACACGCTGGGCGCCGTGGGCGTGTACAACGAGAAGGTGGGGCAGTTCCAGAGCACGACGCTGCGGATCGGCCGCGAGATGCCGCATCTGATCCTGACCGCGCGCATTTCGTACGACGATATCACGGGCGATACCTCGTTCGGCTTCGACTTCCAACCGACGGGCATCGACCCCAGGCAGGAGCAGGTGCGGCGGCTCGGCGCCGCGTCGCTGGGATATTGATGGGAGGGAGCAGCGTGCGGAACGTTGGCCGGCTGATGGTTCTCGTGGTTGCGGGATTGGTGCTCGTGCTGGGCGTCGGGTGCTCGAGCAAGCCCGACGTGATGCCGCAGGACGCGTTCTGGGACAACCTGAGCGGCCTGTGCGGCCGGGCGTTCCCGGGCCGGGTCATCACCGACAGCACGAAGAGCCCGACCTTCCGGGATAAGCCGTTGGCGTTGTATGTTGCCGAGTGCAGCGACGAAGAGATCGTCATGCCGCTGCTGATCGAGGAGCGGGTGTGGGCGACGCTCACGCTCACGCATGGCGATGGCACGCTGACGCTCAAGCACACGCACGACGCGGCGGCTGACGGCACGAGCCTGCCCAGCGGCTACGGCGGCGACACCCGCGGCCCGGGGACGGACATCTCGCAGGACTTCTACGCCGACGAATATACCGGCCACTTGAGCGAGGGCGCGAACGACACGGTGTGGACCATCGAGCTGAGGCCCGGAGCGGTGCTAAGTTACAGGCTCCGCCGCGAGGGCTCCGATCGCCGCTTCAACGCGGTTTTCGATCTCACGCGCGGCCGGCCCGCGCCGACGCTGGCGCCGCTGCGGCGCTGATCACACCAAGCGGCGGGGTCGCCACGCCCGCACCGAAACGGGCTGGGCCATGTGCAGCAGCGCCATGTCGGCGGGCGTCTCGATGCCCAGCGGCGCGGCCATCGAGTTGTGCTGCACCTCGCATGATGCCGGCGCGAGCAACCATGGGTCGTGATCGATCTCGCCGACCCAGAGCCGCTCGGGTTGGCGGGGCGGCAGGTCGCTGGCGAACAGGCGATACCGGTCCGTGAGGAAGGCCTCGAGGGAGCCGGGTTGGGATCGCTGTGCCAAACCAGTGGCCTCGTAGGTGCATCGGAGCGACGCCGGCTTGCCACGACGATCGGTGCGCTCGCTGGTGTAGTCGACGCAGCCTTCGCGTTCGTCGAGGGACATGTGGGCCTTGAAGTATGGCAGGTTGAAGCCCATGCGAGCCGCCTCGACGGCCATACGGCTGGCGGCGTCGAGGCTGAAGAACCAGACGCCCGGCTTGTCCTGACCCAGCTTGTCCCGGTACGTCACATAGGTACGCACGTTGAGCTCGTGGAACGCGCCCGGGCCCGGCAGCGCGGGCGTAAAGCGGGCGCGTGTTTTTGTCATGGTGAATGGAACGACGCCAAGCCAGGCGTGCCCGTCGAAGGTGTCGATGTTGAGCATCGCGGGGATGTGAGGGCGGAGGGCTTCAATGGATATCGGCCAGTGCATGAAGAGCAGGCGCGACCAGGTCATGGCCATGACCCAGGGCGTGCGCGGGGGTGGGTAGGGGCGGTGGTCGCTGGGCATGCCAGAAGGTATGCCCGGCTCGCGGTCACACGTTGAAGTACTTCGCTTCGGGGTGGTGCACAACGAAGGCACTCGTGCTCTGCTCGGGGTCGATCTGCCAGTTTTCGGTCAGCTGGCAGCCGATGCGGGTGGGGTCGAGCAAACGCCAGATGATCTCCTGGTCGCTCATGTCGGGGCAGGCCGGGTAGCCCGGGCTGTAGCGGCTGCCGCGGTACTTCTGACGGAAGAGTTCGGGGATCTTCGGTGAATCGTCGCCGCCGATGCCGAGTTCGGCGCGGATGCGCTTGTGCCACAGCTCGGCCAATGCTTCGGCACTCTCGACGCCCATGCCGTGGGTGTAGAGGTATTCGGTGAAGTCGTTGTTGTCGAAGAGCTTCTTGGCCAGCTTGCTGACGTCCTCGCCCATGGTGACGCAGGTGAGGCCCAGCACGTCCTTCTGCCCACTGCCGACGCTCTTGAAGAAATCGGCGATGCACAGCTTCTTGCTGGAAGTCTGACGTGGGAAGCGGAAGCGTTCGATCTCTTTGTCATGGTCCTTGGGGTCGAAGATGATCAGGTCGTCGCCGTCGCTCTGGACGGGCCAGTAGCCGTAAACAACGCGCGGGTGCAGCACGCCGTTGTCGCGCAACTGGGCCTTGAGGCGCTCGAAGACGGGGTGGACCTTGTCTTCGAGGAACGCCTCGTACTCCTCGGGGCTCATCGAGCCCTTCTTGAACTGCCACTGGCCGCGGAAGAGCGCGGTGGTGTTGATGAAGGGATAGATCTCGTCGAGGCTCAGCCCCTCGACCACACGCGAGCCCCAGAAGGGCGCTTCGGGCACGTCGATGTCGGTCGCGACATTGCTCCGCACGGCCGTCGCGGTTCCGCCATCCCCCTTGCTCGCGGCAAACTCGTCCTGCTGCTCGGCCTTCTTGGCACGTGCTTCGGCGACGACCTTCTGGGCGTCGCTGCGTTTGCCCAGACGCTCGGTGATCTCCTCGTCGAGCACGCCGGTCTTGCCGGCCTTGAGCATGTCCATGGTGCGCAGACCCTCGAAGGCGTCCTTGCCGTAGAAGACCTTGCCGGCGTAGAGGTCACGCAGGTGGCTCTCGCAATAGTGCCGCGTGAGGGCAGCGCCGCCAAGAATGACGGGCACCTCGATCTTCTGCTCGTTGAGTTCTTTGAGGTTCTCTTCCATCACGGTGACGGACTTCACGAGCAGACCGCTCAGGCCGATGGCGTCGGCCTTGGTTTCCTTCCAGGCCTCGAGGATCTGAGGCAGGGTCTGCTTGATCCCGATGTTGTGGACGGTGTAGCCGTTGTTGCTCAGGATGATGTCGACCAGGTTCTTGCCGATGTCGTGCACGTCGCCCTTCACGGTCGCCAGCACGATGCTTCCCTTGCCCTCGCCCTCGATCTTCTCCATGTGCGGCTCGAGGTGGGCGACGGCCATCTTCATCACCTCGGCGGATTGCAGCACGAAGGGGAGCTGCATCTGCCCGCTGCCGAAGAGTTCGCCCACGGTCTTCATGCCATCGAGCAGGTGGTCGTTGACGATTTCAAGTGGCTTGTACTTCTCCATCGCCTCGTCGAGTGCGTCGTGCAGGCCTTCCTTCTCGCCGTCGATGATGTGGGCGCGCAGGCGCTCTTCGAGGGTGAGGTCCTTCTTCTCCTCGGCCGTGGCGCCGACGCTATCGATGTCCTTGAACAGCTCGATGAAGGCCTGGAGTGGGTCGTACTTCTTGTCGTAGGTGTGTGGTGAATCAGGCAAGGGCCGCCTCCTCGGTCTTCTGCTCGTCGGCCGCGGGCAGTCCCGTGCCGCCGACGCTCTCGTCTCGCTTGTCGTAGACCAGGTGCATTGCCACGCGCTTCTGATCGTCCTCGATCTTCGCCAGCGGCAGGATCTTGCTGGCGTGCACGATGGCGCTGGTCATGCCGGCCTTGACCAACTCGTCGAGGAACACGCTGTTGAGCACCTGCCGGGCCGCGGGCTTGAGCCCGAAGCTCACGTTGCTCAGGCCGCAGGTGATCTGCACGTTGGGGAACGTCTCGGCGATGCGCTTGGTGCCCTCGATGAGCGCGAGCGCGCTTCGGCGGTCGTCGTCCATGCCCGTCGAGATGGGCAGCACCAGAGGGTCGATGAAGATGTCCGTCTCGTCGAGCCCGTGGACCTGCGTGGCGCGTTCGATCGACCGCTTGGCGATGGCGAACTTCCGGTCGGCGGTGCGGGCCATGGCGGCCTCGGGATCTTCGTCGATGGTGCCGATGACAAGCCCCGCGCCGTAGGTCTTGGCCAGCTTGCAGATCTGGTCGAACTTCTCTTCGCCGTCCTCGAAGTTGGCGCTGTTGATGATGCACTTGCCGCCGGCGCATTGCAGGCCGGCCTCGATCGTCGCGACCTGCGTGCTGTCGATCATGAGCGGGGCGTCGACCTGGCGGACCAGCCGCTGGACAACTTCACGCATGTCGCTGGCATTGTCACGGCCGGCGTAGTCGACGTTCACGTCCAGCACATGGCTGCCCTCGCGCACCTGGTTCTTGGCCAGGGCGACGATGCCGTCCCAGTCCTCGGCTTCGAGCAGCCGCTTGAACTGCCGGCTTCCCGAGGCGTTGCACCGCTCGCCCACGATCAGGAACGAGTTGTCCTGGCGATACTCGACGGGCTGGTACAGGCTGGTGCAACTGGGGGGAAGTGTCGCGCGCTCGGTGCGCTTGGCGTCGCGGCCGTTGACCATGTCGGCCAGTTGCTTGATATGCTCGGGCGTGGTGCCGCAGCAGCCGCCCACGAGGCCGACGCCACTCTGCTCGATGAACCGCTGCTGGGCTTCGGCGAACGGGCCGGGCTTGAGGGGGTACTCGGTGCGACCCTCGACCAGCACGGGCAGGCCGGCATTGGGGGCGACCGACACGTGGCGGTCCCAGTACTTGCCCAGCCACTGGATGTACTCGGCCATCTCCGTCGGGCCGGTGGCGCAGTTGAGGCCCAGGCTCAGGATCGGGTATCGACGGAGCGCGTGGGCGGCGGCCTCGATGCTGGTGCCCATGAGCATGGTGCCGGTCTGCTCGATCGTGACCGACACACAGATCGGGATGTCGGCGACCGACTTGCCCTTCTGCTCGAGGGCTCGCAGGCAGGCGTTGACGGCGCACTTGACCTGCAGGAGGTCCTGGCAGGTCTCGATCAGGAACGCGTCGACGCCGCCCTCGATCAGGCCCAGGGCCTGATTGGTGTAGCTGTCGAGCATGGCCGGCCAAGTCGTGTTGCCCAGCGTGATGAGCTTGGTGCCCGGGCCCATCGAGCCCATGACGAAGCGGGGCTTGTCTTTGGTGCTGTAGGCATCGGCGGCGGACCGGGCGATCTCGGCCGACTTACGGCTGAACTCGGTGGCCTTCTCGGCCAAGTCGAACTCGCCTAGCACCAGGGTGTTGGCTCCGAAGCTGTTGGTCTCGATGCAGTCGGCCCCGATCTCGAGGAACTCCTTATGGATGTCCTCGACCACGTCGGGGCGGCTGTCGACCAGGATGTCGGTGCAGTTCTCGCAGCCGCAGTAGTCACCCTCGACGGTCAGGTCTCGGCTGTACAGGCTGGTGCCCATGGCGCCGTCGAGCACCAGCACGCGGCTGGCCAGGGCCCGAGCGAAGGGGCTGGAGAACAGGGGGTCATTGGCTGTCATGCTGGAGTATATCCGTTTATCCGGATGAATGAATGGAATAGGAAGCCGGGTTCCCCCTTATTCGCGAGACCGGCGCGTGAAAACGCGTGCCACGGCGTCGGGGCACGCGTTCGTCTCTTTCTCCGGCGCTGGGCAGATCAGCAGTTGCAGGCCTTCTGGAACTCCTTGATCTCCTTCTCTGCCTCTTCCTTGGTCTTGCCGTAGCGCTCCTGGATCTTGCCGGCGAGTTGGTCACGCTTGCCCTCGATCACGTCGAGGTCGTCGTTGGTCAGCTTGCCCCAGCGCTCCTTGGCTTTGCCTTTGAGTTGCTTCCAATTGCCTTGCATGGTGTCCTGGTTCATGTTGGTACTCCAAGTGGATGTTGCGGAACTTTGATGGAACGTGAGGGCTCACGCGGTCTTCTGGCCGGCGTGCTTGCCCTCGCGGATCTCTTCGATGGTCTTGTCGATGAACGCGGGCAGGTCGTCGGGCGTGCGGCTGGTGGTCAGGGCCTGGTCGCACACGACCTCCTTGTCGACCCACCGGGCGCCGGCGTTCTTCAGATCGTTCTTGATGGACGGGAAGCTGGTCATCTCGCGCCCCTCGACGACGCCGCAGTCGATGAGGATCTGCGGGCCATGACAGATGGCGCTGACGGGCTTGCCGGCCTTGAAGAACTCGCGCACGAACGTGGTCGCATCCTCGCGCATGCGGAGCTTGTCGGGGTTCATGACGCCGCCGGGCAGCACGAGGGCGTCGTAGGTGTCGGCCTTGGCGTCGGCCAGCGAGCGATCGGCGTTGACCGAGTCGCCCCAGTCGCCATTGTCCCAGCCGCGAATATCCTTGCCATCGGGCGTTACGATGTGGACCTCGGCGCCGGCATCCTGGAGTGCGGTCAGCGGTCGCTCCAGCTCGCTTTGCTCGAAACCATCGGTGGAGAGGATGGCGATCGTCTTGCCGTCGAGTGATTTGTTGGCCATGAGGGGTCTCCTTTCGGGTAGCTGCGTGGGGTGCTGCGTTGATACTGAGATAATCGTCCTCGCCCGTGACCGATCGGTGAAGGCGTGGTGAATCCAGCCTCATTCTGCGAGGTTTGCGAACCATCTGCCCATACACTGTGCGTCCCGGATCCGAAGATTCGCAACTTCCACCAAGGGATGCCACCATGAGCTTCAAGGACAACCTCAAGAGCGACAACCTCATCAACGGCGAGTGGGTCGAAGCCGACAGCGGCGAGCGCGTCGACGTGACCGACCCGGCCACCGATGAAGTCATCGCGACCATCCCTGACGCGGGCGCTGCCGAGACCAAGCGTGCGATCGACGCGGCCCACGAGGCCTGGACGCCCTGGGCCGCGACGCCCGCCGCCGAACGGGGAAAGCTGGTGCGCAAACTTGGCGAGCTGATGCTGCGCGACGCCGATCGGCTGGCGGCGATCATGACCGCCGAGCAGGGCAAGCCGCTCAGCGAAGCCAGGGGCGAGATCAACTACGCCGCGTCGTTCCTGGAGTGGGCCGCGGGCGAGGCGCCGCGGATGTACGGCGAGACGATCCCCGCGAATTCGGCCGACAAACGCATCCTCGTGATGCGTCAGCCCGTGGGCGTGTGCGCGATCATCACGCCGTGGAATTTCCCGGCGGCGATGATCACGCGCAAGATCGGGCCCGCCTTGGCCGCCGGATGCACGGTGGTGGTCAAGCCGGCCGAGCTGACGCCGCTGAGCGCGATCGCCATCGGCGAGCTCGCGATCGAGGCCGGGCTGCCCAAGGGCACAGTGAACATCGTGACGGGCGACAGCAAGACGATCTCCAAGCCCATGTTCGAGGACGGCCGCGTGCGGAAGCTGAGCTTCACCGGCTCGACGCCCGTGGGCCAGTTGCTGATGAAGCAGGCCAGCGAGAACTTACTCAGGCTCTCGATGGAACTGGGCGGGCACGCGCCGTTCATCGTGTTCGACGACGCCGACCTGGAACGTGCCGTCGCGGGCGCGGTGGCGTGCAAGTTCCGCAACGCGGGGCAGACGTGCATCTGCGCCAACCGCTTCTATGTCCAGAGCGGCATCTACGACACGTTCATGGATCGCTTCGCCAAGGCAATCGGCAAGCTCAAGGTCGGTCGCGGCACGCAGGAGGGCGTCAACGTCGGCCCGCTCATCAATGACAAGGCGATCGAGAAGGTCCAGGAGCACGTCGACGACGCGAAGGGCAAGGGCGCCTCGATCAAGGTCGGCGGCGAGATGATCAAGCTCGACGGCCTGGCCAACCGCTTCTACGCCCCCACCCTCATCGACGGCATGACCCCCGACATGAAGTGCGCCAGCGAGGAGACCTTCGGCCCCGTCGCGCCCGTCGCGCGATTCGAGAAGGACCAGGAGGCGATCGACGCGGCGAATAACTCTCCATATGGGCTCGCCTCGTACTTCTACACCAGCGACGCCACGCGCCTGATGAAGACCGCCGAGGCCCTGTACTACGGCATCGTGGGCGCCAACGACGCGGCCCCCTCCACCGCGCAAGCGCCCTTCGGCGGCGTGAAGCACTCGGGCTTCGGGCGCGAGGGGGGCAAATACGTGATGGACGAGTACACGAACGTGAAGTACGTGTCGTGGGGGTTGGTGTAACAACCCCGGTCGGGTGTGGCTCAGGCCGCGCGTTCCTGCGTTTGCTCGCTGGAAGCTGGCCCGGCCTGGTCGGAGCCGAAGTTCACCACGCCCGGCTGCGACCACGCGCTGCGCTCGCCGGTGGTGGTCACCACGCGGGCCCGGTAGAGCACGCCCGCCAGGCCCAGGGGCACGGCGCGGTCGACGAGCTTGCGTCGGCCGGCCTGCTCGATGGTGGCCCACGGGCCGGTGGCGGTGCGAGGTGTCGTCACGTGGGGCGCAGCGCTCTCGACCAACTCGATGGGCGCGCGCTGGATCTCGATGACGCGGCCGTCGCTCTTCGCGTCGATGCTGACCGCCACCGCGCCGCCGCCGATCACGCGGGCGCTCACGGCCGTGGGCGCTGCGGGTGCGCCGGCGCGTCGGCGCGGCTTCGTATGCGCTTTCAAGCCGGCCAGCGCGTACACGTCCTTGTCGCCTTCGGTCGCCGCGAAGCCGTCGATGATGCCGCTCAGCCCGCCGAAGCGCGTGCGCAGCGCGGCGACGGCCAGGTGCTTGCGGTCGAGCGCCTCGCGCAGGGCCACCTCGGCGGCCCGCACGTCCGAGATGGCCCGGGCAGCCTGGTCATGGAGATCCGTGAAGCCGTCCACCTGCTCGCCGGTCAGGCCGATCTGGCCGGGCGCGACCATGGCCCACTTGCGCACCAGCCAGCGGCACAGGGTCATGAACTTGTGCTCGCTCTTGGGGGCTCGTCTGGCCATGGCGTGGCTCCGGGGTGGTAGGCCGGGGTGGTGGGCCGGGGTGGTGGGCCGGGGTGGTGGGCGGATCACTCCATGCATCGGCGGCTTGCCTGAGCCGCTCCAGCCAAAGTCGCCCGCCCCGTCCGCGCGGCCGACCGGCCCCACCGCGCGGCGTGAGGGCCGGGTCAAACGGCCGGAGGGCAGAAAACGCCGCTGGAACGGGCGTTTTCGGCCCCCGGAGCCCGGGGATCGGCGTTGGGATGGCCCGGGCGGACCCGTGCCCGGACCGGCGGGGCACGCGAGCGGGCGGGGCGGACGGGCGGAGGGAGCGGGCGGACGGGGCCTGGATGGGGCCTCGGCCTGGGGGCCTGCGGGCCTGGGGGCCTGGGGGCCTGGAGCATGTGGGCCCGGGGCACGGTGGCCTCACTCGCCCACGGGCCGCAGCTGCGGGTACGCCGCCAGCACGTCGGCCTCGCTGATGTCCTTGCCGGTGCTGGCGCTCAGCTCCATCGCCAGGCGCTCGGCGGTCAGCTCGTTGGGGGGGATGACCAGGTCGGGCGCGCGCGACGAGCTGTCGGTGTCGATCAGCCCCTCCTCCGACGGCGGGTGGTAGATGGCCCCGGTGCTGAAGTCGACCGCGTAGGCGATGATGCCGGGGATCAGGAAGAAGAGCAGGCCGATGCCGTCGAGCAGCACGACGCCGATGTCCAGGTCGCCCTTGGCGTCCTGCCCGCGACGCTCGGGGTAGAGGATGGTGCCGCAGCCGCTCTGGAAGGCGATGGCGGCCAGCAGCAGCGCGGCGGCCGCGGTGGCTCGGCCGCCGTGGGGGTGGCGTCCGGTCATGCTGCGAGCGAAAGAACGGGTTCGGCTGTTGGGCATCACGAAAACCTCCACATAAGACACATCACTGATGTTGGGTTTCTCCGAACAGGTGGCCGACCATATCCCCTCCCTGGCATCGTGGACGGGGTGGTGAGCCAGAATTCATGAGTTCTGGCCCCTGGTGCACGCGTTCGCCCGAGGGCCCGGATCGGGCCATGAGCAACGCCCGGTGGGCCTTGGCCGTATACCCCGGGAACCGAGCCATCCACTCGATACGAGGAGCGTCCCGATGCGTCACACGCGCTCGCTGGTTGCCGCCGCTCTTCTTCCCGTCATGGCGTTCCCGGCTGCGGCTCAGGATTGGTCGAACCCCGGGGGCAACGCGCAGCGCAACGGGCGCGTGGGCGTGGTCGGGCCCGACGAGCCAACCGAGCTGTGGACCGGCGCGCCGCCGTCGGCCAGCTCGTGGTATCCGCTCATCGCCGGGCGCCGCGTGTTCGTGGTGCGCAACTACGCCAACCCCGACGAGCTGAACCCCGAGGGCTCGCCGCTCGTGGCGCTCGATCTTGATACCGGCGAGGAGTTGTGGCGCGCGAACCTCCCCATCGTGCGCGAGCAGTGGCTCACCGTGCTGCTGGGTGTGCAAGACGGCCGCGTGTTCGCGGCACGCGGCGGCGACGGCGGCAAGTCAACGGCGCGGCTGCACGCGATCGACGCGGCCACGGGCCAGGTGCTGTGGGTCTCCCCCGGAGAAACGACCGCGGGGCCGTGGGACGGCGCGGTGTTCGCCGATGATGGCGACCCGATCATCCCCTCGGACTTCGAGGTCACGCGCTTCGACGCCGAGACTGGAGAGGTGCTGTGGCTCTCGATTCGCGAGTGCTCGTACGCGGGCGTGTGCGGGGCGGCGGTCTCTGGCGACGGCGTGTACGTGGTCGACCGCGTGCCGGGTGGTAACGCCGTGCGCCGGTTCGACCTGGAGACCGGCGCGTTCGAGGTCCAGAGCGAGGTGATGCCCGGCTTCCTGACGTCGAGCCCGCCGATGATCGGGCCGGACGGGCGCATCTACGTGCACCGCACGGGCGGGGGGCCCGATGTCGATTTCCTGTACGCGCTGGACGACACCGGCGACAGCATCGACGTGCGTTGGCGGGCCGAGGCGGGGTACGCGTCGGCGGAGTTGGCCATCGGCCCGGACGGCAGCGTGTACGGCGTGGACCCCGGTGGCTCGATCATGCGCCTGGACCCCGATACGGGCGCGGTGATCGACCGCAGCTTCACCGTGTTCGTCGGCAGCCTCGTGCGGATGTCGGTGGACCTCGAGGGGCGGCTGTTCGTGAGCTGGGGAATCGGTGATTCCGCCACGCTCGCCAGCCTGAACGCCGACCTCACCGAGCGGTGGCGCGTGGACGTGCCCTTCGGCTCGGCTGGCGGTCCCGCGCTGGGCACCGATGGCACGCTTGTCATGGCCGGTGTGGGCCACGACTTCCGCGCTTACCGCGGCTTCGTGTGCCGCGTGGACTTCGACGGCGACGGCGCGTTGACCGTGTTCGACTTCCTGGCCTTCCAGAACCTCTTCGACGCGGGCGACCCGCTGGCCGACCTGGATGGCGACGGTGCGTTGACGATCTTCGACTTCATCCAGTTCCAGAATCTGTTCGATCTCGGCTGCGAGTAAGCCAATCGACGTGGCTCCACCCTGCTGGGAGTCACCGAGCCTCCAGATCGGACAACGCAAACTGTTAGATCCGTGAAGCCGCGCGCAACTCGGGGTGGGTTCGAGGTGCGAACGAAGGCCGCGGGCGGGTGCCTGCGCGTGGTTCGTGCCGGGGGGCATGGCCCCACGCGAGAAGGAGGACATCCGATGCTCTGGGAAACTACTTTGCGGCGATTGGGCCGCGTTTGTTCCGCATCGAGGTCGTGGTCTCCAACCCACGGCCTCGCTTCACGGCCGCGGCGCGGAAGGTCCGGCATACTGGTCGTGTTCGTCGCGGCGATCGCGATGCTGGGTTTCGTGGACTCGGCACGAGCCCAAGCCTGGGTCGTCCAGATGCGCAGCGGCCAGGTTGGCGGAGCGCCGGGCGCGCCCGGCCAGCTCGACACGAACGTCTGGCGCCACCCGACGACCGCCCCCGCCGGGCCGCTCTCCGCGACGCCGTTCGGCCCCGCGTGGTTCGCGGGCGCACAGCCGCTGGGCGGCGGGGTGCAAGCCACGCTCACGCAGCCGAACCCGGGCTGGCTGGCGCCGTCGTTTTTCTGTGATCCGCAGCTCGCACGGTGGATCAGTCATACATTCCCTTCGGTCCAGAACGGCGCTTCGGCGCTCTACGCGATTCCGTTCAACGTCGACGTGGTCTGCATCGGCCGGGCCGAGCTCGACCTGTGCTGGGTGGCCGACGAGTACCTGGGTGACGGCGCCTTGGGGCCCAATCCGAGCGGCGTGTACCTCAACGGCACGCCGCTGCCGATCCAGGGCGGTTCGTTCGCGACCATCTCGCAGGCGAATTCGGTGCCGCTGCCGATCGGGGCTGCCGGAGGGCTGGTGCCCGGGCAGAACTGGCTGTACATTTATACCCGAAACGTGGGCGTGGCCGACAGCGGCCTGATGTTCGAGGCCGAGGTCCGCGTGTGGGATTGCCCGACCTGTGCCGAGCCGCCGCGCGACATGGTGCTGTGGATGCCCTTCGACGAGGCCGGCGGCCCGACCACGCGCAACATCCTGCTGAACCCAAGTGGCAACGGCACGCTGGGCCAGGCCGCCGGCCTCGGTGGAACCGGCCGGGTTGGCGGTGCGATCTGCTTCGACCAGGGCCACGTGAACGTGGCGCATTACCCGGCGCTCACACTCGACGGCGATCTGAGCATTGATGCGTGGGTGGACCTCTGGGGCTTCACCATTCCCCGCGAGCACACCATCGTCGACAAACGCCAATTCAGCCCGCTCTTCCCCGGTGGTTGGCGCGGCTATCGCCTGTATATCGACACGCCGGCGATACCGGCCCTCACCGGCACGCTCATGCTTGAGTTCCAGGACGACGTATCGGGCGCACTCCAACTCGCGTCCGGCCCAGCGGTCAACATCGGCGGCTGGCAGCACATTGCCGTCTTGGTCGATCGCCACGCAGCGGGGGCCGGGAGCATCGACGTCAGCTTCGCGGTCAATGGTGTCTGCACGCCAGCCACCGGATTGTCCGGAGCCCCTGTCACCGGCACGCTCGGAACACCCGTGACGCGTATTGGCGACATCCTTGGCCCGCCCGCGATCAACCAGTGGCTCGGCGGCTGCCTCGACGAGCTCGAGATCTTTGATCGAGCGCTTGACTGTGCGGAGGTCGACGCGATCTTCCAGGCCGGCGCGACGGGCAAGTGCCGTGAATTCTGCAGCGTCGAGTGGGACCGCAGCTTCTACGGGACGCAGTCGTCCATCCAGGTGCCCGCGCGTTTGTGCAACAACACCGTCGGCACCCAAGTCTACAACATCACCATCAACCCGCTGGCGTGCCCGTTCGGCTCGACCCCGAGCCCGGTGGGCATCACGACCAACCCGGTTTCGCCGATCGCCGTCCCACCGGGTGGGTGCTCGACGGTGTGGCTCACCATCCCGCGGCCGGCATTCACGGCCATCGGCGACGTGAGTTGCTATGAGATCTGCATGACCAACACCGCCACCGGCGACACGCATTGCTGCCAGGGATCGGTCCAGTGGTCGCCATTCGTCGTGGTCGGGCCAACGGCATCGAACCCCGGTTCGCTGAGTACCGGAGGAACGTTCCAGCTGGGCTTCCCTGTCCAGAACCCCGGCGGCGCAACAACTATCGCCTACCGCGTAAGCGCCATTGGCCCGGACATGATGCCCGACGCCCGCTCGATCAGCCTCGACGAGCAAGAACCGGGCACGGACATCGCCGGCCTGCTCGACCTTCCGGCCGGGGCGGAGACGAGCGTTGAATTCACGGCGCGATTCGTCCGCAACGACCCCATGAAGTGGTACGCCATCCTGCTGGAGATGGACCTTGACGGCGATGGTTCGTTCGAGCCCATGGAGTCGATCTCGGTGATGAACGGGCTGGAGGATCCCTGCCCGCCCACCATCGTCGAGGACTTCGAGTTCTACACGCCGGGCGGCGAGCCCTGCGGCATCGGCGGCTGGGGGCCGTGGCCCGGCAGCACCGACGTGTGCGGCATGGTCACCACCGACGAGGCGTTCAGCGGCATGCGCTCGCTGAAGATCGACGGCGCCATGGGCGGCGCGACCGGCCTGGGCGACGACATGGTCCAGCGATTCGACCTCACCAGCGGTCGGCACGTGCTGACCATGCAGACCCTCGTGCCCATGGGCGCCTCGGGCCGCGGCTGGGTGGTGATGCTCAGCGAGTTCCCAGCGCCCTTCAACTGGGCGCTCAACCTCATGCTCGACGCCGACGCGGGCGTCATCCGCGATGAGCAGGACGCGGGCCAGAGCACGCCGCTGGTGTTCGACGCTTGGGCCGAATTGCAGGTCGTAATCGATCTCGATGCCGACACCGTCGACGCGACGTACAACGGCGTGCAATTCATCACCGGCAAGAGTTGGACGCTGGGCGTGCCCCCTTCGGGCCCGGCCACGTTCAAGGCACTCGACCTGTACGCCGACGAGCCGGCGTCCGCGGGCGGCCGCGGCACGAGCGGGATGTACTTTGACGATGTCGTGCTGCGAACGCTGTGCGAGCCGGTGGCCGAGCCATGCGTGGCCGACTGCGACCGCTCGGGCGCGCTCGACCTATTCGACTTCCTGTGCTTCCAGAACGCCTTCGCCGCCGGCGACGCATCGGCGGACCTTGATGGCGACGGCCAACTCACGCTGTTCGACTTCCTGGCATTCCAGAACGCGTTCGCGGCCGGCTGCCCATAAGCCCGCCAAGCACGACTCCCTCTTCACCCCCGGCCCGAGCCATCGCTCGGGTCGGGGGCTCGTGGATTTCGGCTTTCCAGCCATGGACCATCCAAGCAACGTGCGTGCCGCTGGTGTTCGGAGTGGTACTCGGGTGGTGGGGTCGGATGAACGAAGTTAGCTGAGCTAAGGCTACGTCGGTTTCCCTGCTTTCCCGGAGGTCTTGACGAAAAGAAGTTAGGCGCACCGGGCCGCGCATACACTGTGTTTCCAGCCGAATCCCGCCCATTCAGGAGCCCGCCCGTGCCCGCCACCGCCTCGACCAACCCCGCGCCCCCCACCCCGCCCGCCCCCGGTACCCGCAGCGCCGACCTCGTCGCTCGCCGCCAGAAGGTCGTGTGCTCGGGCGTGGGCATGCTCAGCCCCCTGACCGCCGCGAGGGCCAAGGGCGCCGTCATCACCGACGTCGACGGCCGCGAGTTCATCGACTTTGCCAGCGGCATCGGCGTGATGGGCGTGGGCCACAGCGACCCGGCGGTGGTCGAGGCCGTCCGCAAGCAAGTGGGCGAGTTGCAGCACGCGTGCATCCATGTGGCGACGTACGAGCCCTACGTCGCCTTGTGCGAGAAGCTGGTCGGCCTGTTTCCTCATCACGAGGACGCGGGCGACGGCACGAAGGCCATGCTCATCTCGACCGGGGCCGAGGCGGTCGAGAACGCCATCAAGATCGCCCGCCAGGCCACGGGGCGTGCGGGCGTGATCTGTTACACCGGGGCGTTCCATGGCCGCACGCTGCTGGCCGGCTCGCTCACCAGCAAGACGCGTCTCAAGGAAGGCTGCGGGCCGTATGCGCCCGAGATCTACCGGTTGCCCTTCCCCAAGGCGATGCCGGGCGAGTCGATCGACGAGGCGGCGCTGGTCAAGCGTGAATTGACGCGCCTGGAGCGTGCCTTCGACGACACGGTGTCGGCCAGCCAGGTCGCGGCGATCATCATCGAGGTGGTGCAGGGCGAGGGCGGCTTCAACGTCGCGCCCAAGGCGTACCTGCAAGGCCTGCGCAATATCTGCGACCGGCACGGCATCGTGCTGATCTTCGACGAGGTGCAGTCGGGTTTCTGCCGGACCGGAACCTGGGCGGGCTACGAGTACAGCGGTGTGAAGCCGGATCTCTCGCCGTGGGCCAAGGCCATGGGCGGCGGGCTGCCCATCGCGTGCGTCATTGGCAAGGCGTCGGTGATGGACCGCGTAAACCCCGGCACGCTCGGCGGCACCTATGGCGGCAACCCCGTGGCCTGCGCCGCGGCGCTGGCGGCCATCAAGCGCATGGAAGAACTCGACCTCAACGCCAAAGCAAAGCACATCGGCGAGACCATCCGTACCCGCTTCACCGACCTCCAGAAGAAGGTCACGCAAGTGACCGACGTGCGCGGAATGGGCGCCATGATGGCCATCGAGCTTTGTGAGGTGGTGGGCGAGGGCGGCGACCCGACCAAGCCCGCGCCGGCGATCGTCAAGGCGGTCATCGACGACTGCCGGAGCAAGGGACTACTAATCATCGCCGCGGGCGTGGCGGGCAACTGCATCCGCGTGCTGACGCCGCTGGTGATCACCGACGAGCAACTGAATCGCGGCCTGGACATCCTGTGCACGAGCATCGAACAACACGCGAACGCATAGCCGGGTCGCGGACGTGATTCCCCGAATCCCCCTCTCTCGCATCTTTGGCCCCTATGGTGCCTTGTACGAAAGGCGAACGAACTTATGCGCCCCTACGCCATCGCCGGCCTGCAACTGAAGGTCTCCGGCCGACGCTCGAACCTCGAGCACGTCAGCGACCGCATCGAGATGCTCATGCACCTGTACCCGTGGGTGCAGATGGTCGTGGTGAGCGAACTGGCCACGTATGGCGGCTGGACCGGCCACGCGATGCCGCTGCCCGGCGAGGTCGAGCAGCACTACCAGCGCCTGGCCGCCCGCCACGGCATCTGGCTGCTGCCGGGTTCGCTCTACGAGAAGACCGACAAGGGCATCTACAACACCACGCCGGTGATCAACCCCGCGGGCGAGGTGATCGCGCGGTACCGCAAGATGTTCCCCTTCATGCCATACGAGACCGGCGTGGAGTCGGGCACCGAGTTCTGCGTGTTCGACGTGCCCGAGGTCGGCCGCTTCGGCGTGAGCATCTGCTACGACATGTGGTTTCCCGAGACCAGCCGCACGCTGGCGGCGATGGGCGCCGAGGTGCTGCTGCACCCCACGCTCACCCCGACCATGGACCGCGACGTGGAGCTCTCGATCGCGCGGGCCACGGCGGCCATGAACCAGATGTTCGTGGTCGACATCAACGGCATCGGCGACGGCGGCAACGGCCGCTCGCTGTTCGTCGCGCCAACGGGCGACGTGCTCTATCAGGCCGGCAGCAACGAGGAGTTGCTGCCCATCGAGATCGACCTCGATCGCGTCCGGCGATCGAGGGAAGTCGGGCTGAAGGGCCTGGGCCAGCCGCTCAAGAGCTTCCGCGATCGTGCCGTCGACTTCGAGGTGTACAACCGTCATTCGCCGGTGAGCGAGTACCTGAACACGCTGGGCTCGCTTGAGAAGATGTCGCGGGGCAGCAAGGCGGGCATCGCGTTCGGGGCGCACCAGCCGCACCCGCTGCCGCCGCTGCCGAGCCAGCCGGCCACGCCCGCGCCGCCGGCGGCGCCCGAGGCCGCTCCGCAGCCACCCGTGCCGGGACCAACGCCATGACACAGGCCGACCCCGACACGCGGCCGCAACGCCAGCGCGGTCGGCAGTACAGCGCCTTCCAGTTACGCATGGACACCTGGAACGAGCTCCAGGTGCGCACGAGTTGGCTGCGCGAGGTTACCCGGGCCGGCCAGGACGCGGGTGAACCTCGCAGGCTCGTCGCCGAGAGTCTGGAGGTGCTCGCGAGCCTGGAGCCATACTGGGCCTTCCCCGGGCCCGCACGCATGGACGAGCTCACGCGGCTCTTCGAGGGTGGATCGACCGGCGAGCTGGCCGATCGCGTCGCGACCATCAGCCGGTTGCTCATTGGCGATGCTTACCGCGACCGCGGGGGCGCGGTCTTCGACGAACCCGGCCGCGATCCGCGTCGCAACGGGCAGGATGTCGACCCCCGCGCGCAGGTCCGAGGCCGGCCCTACTTCGAGGTTCTATTCGTCGACGGCGCCGACGCGTACGACCACGATTCGCTGCGCGATGGCCTGGCCGCGTGCCGACGCGATGCGGACGAGTTCGTGTATGACGTGCTCACCGTGCCGAGCGCCCAAAACGCCATCATCGCGGCGCTCTTCAATCCCACCATCCAGGCCGTCTTCCTGCGGTACAACTTTGCCTTCAACACACAGAACAACCACCCCGCCCTGCGCCGCTACCTCGATGCGCTCGCCGCCGAGAACATGCCAACCAGCTATGGGCTCGATCGCAGCCTGCACCTGGCCAGGGTTCTCAAGAAGCTGCGGCCCGAACTCGATTTGTACCTGGTCACCGATACGCCGCTCGACTCCGTTGCCGGCAATGTGGGCAACGCGTTCCGCCGCACGTTCTACCGCCTCGAACAGTACATGGAGCAGCACCTGAGCATCCTTCGAGGTGTTCGCGAACGGTACGAGACGCCGTTCTTCGACGCGCTGCGCAAGTACGCCGCCAAGCCCACGGGCGTGTTTCACGCTCTGCCCATCGCGCGTGGCAAGAGCATGACCACCAGCCACTGGGCCAAGGACTTCCACGAGTTCTACGGCTCGAACTTGTTCATGGCCGAAACGAGCGCTACCAGCGGCGGGCTCGATTCGCTGTTACAGCCGCGCGGCCCGATCCGTAAGGCCCAAGAGGCCGCCGCCCGCGCCTTTGGCGCGCGGCAGACCTTCTTTGTGACTAACGGAACGTCGACGGCCAACAAGATCGTGCAGCAGGCCCTCGTGCGGCCCGGCGACATCGTGCTCGTCGATCGCGACTGCCACAAGAGCCATCACTACGCGTTCGTGCTGGCCGGCGCGCACCCCGTGTACCTCGACTCGTACCCGTTGCAGAAGTACACCATGTATGGCGCGGTGCAGCTTGAGGAGATCGAGAAGCAACTGCTGGCCCTCAAAGACGCCGGCAAGCTCGACCGCGTCCGCATGCTTGTGCTGACCAACTGCACGTTCGACGGGCTCACCTACGACCCGGTCCGCGTCATGCGGCGCATCCTTGCCATCAAGCCCGACATGATCTTCCTGTGGGACGAAGCATGGTTCGGCTACGCCCGCTTCAGCCCGACACTCCGCCGCCGTACGGCCATGGATGCCGCCGCAACACTCCGCAAGCTCTACCGCAGCTCGGAGTATCGCATCGCCTACGCCAACCGTAAGGACGGCGACGAGCCCATGGCCGACCCCACCGAGGTTCGGGTCCGTGTGTACGCCACGCAATCAACGCACAAGACGCTCACGAGCCTGCGCCAGGGCTCGATGATCCACGTCTACGACGAAGATTTCGAGCAACGCGCCAGCGCTGCGTTGCTCGAGGCACTCATGACCCACACCTCGACCTCGCCCAACTACCAGATCATCGCCTCGCTCGACGCGGGCCGGCGGCAGGTCGAGCTCGAGGGCTACGAGCTTGTCGAAAAGACCATCGATCTGGCCATGACCCTGCGCAAACGCGTCAATGAGCACCCGGATATCTCACGCTTCTTCCGCGTGCTGCGACCGGCCGACATGATCCCGAGCGAGCTCCGGCCCAGCGGCCTGGAGTTCTACTACCACCCCGAGCAGGGCTGGGGCAAGATGGACGCCGCCTGGCGCGAGGACGAGTTCACGCTCGACCCCACCCGCGTCACGCTCGAGGTCGGCGCCACGGGCATCGACGGCGACACGCTGCGCCACATGCTCATGGACCGCTACGACATCCAGATCAACAAGACCTCGCGCAACACCGCGCTGTTCATGCCCAACATCGGCAGCACGCGCGGCGACGTGGCCTACCTCATCGAGACTCTGGCCGACATCTGCCGACGCGTCGAGGACAACCTCAGCACCGAGAGCGCCGCGGGCCTGAACCTGCATACGCAAAAGGTCGACTCGCTGCTCGAAGGACCACCACTGCCCAATTTCAGCCACTTCCACCAGGCCTTCCGCGACGGCGACGGCTCGACGCCCGAGGGCGACCTCCGCCGCGCGTTCTTTCTGGCCTACGACGCCGACAACACCGAGTGGGTCAAGCTCGACCGCGACCTGCTCAAGCAGATCAGGGACGGCCGCGAGTTCGTGTCGGCCGCTTTCGTCACGCCGTACCCGCCGGGCTTCCCGATATTGGTGCCCGGGCAGGTGTTCAGCGCCGAGATCATCGCGTACCTGCTGGCGCTGGACGTGAAGGAGATCCACGGCTACCACTCCACGTACGGCCTTCGCGTCTTCGAGGAGCACGCGCTTCGGACCTAAGCAACTTTGTTTCATCGCTCAGGGGGCACCATGACCGCCGTTATCACCAAGCCGACGAACCTGACCAAGGCTAAATCGCTCACCAGCGACGTCGGCAAACGCAAACGCAAGGGCACGCTGCACGGCATCAGCGAGATCCGCCGCTTCTTCCACCGCAACACCGAGCCCATCTACTTCATCAGCGCCACGAACTTCAACCTGCTGGGTATCGACGAGTGGGTCCGGAACTTCACCTACGTCAACTACATCGACTGCTTTGACGGCCAGCACCCCAACGTGTTCGTGCCGCCCGAGCGTCCGCACGAGCCCTTCGAGAGCATCGAGGACATCAACAACTACCTGCTGCGTCACCCCGACGTCAAGGCCCTCATCAAGAGCCGCGGCAAGGACCACAAGACCAACGGCAAGGCCCTGTTCCTGATGTTCGACGAGACCACCGAGAAGCTCTGCAAGGAACTCGACCTTGAGGTCTGCTTCCCGCCAGCCTCGCTGCGCAGCCTCGTCGACGACAAGATGGAGACCACCCGCATCGGCAACAAGGCGCGCGTGCACAGCGTGCCAAACAAGCTGGTGAGCGTCAAGAGCTACGAGGATTTGTGCAAGAAGACCAAGAAGCTTGGTGATGACGTCGTCATCCAGACCGCGTACGGCGACTCGGGCCACACGACCTTCTTTGTCAAGAACGAGGACGACTTCAAGAAGCACGAGGCCGACATCACCAGCGCCCCCGAGGTTAAGGTCATGAAGCGCATCCGCTGCCGCGGCAGCGCGCTCGAGGCCTGCGTCACGCGCCACGGCACCATCGTCGGCCCGCTGATGACCGAGCTGGTGGGCTTCAAAGAACTGACCCCGTACCGCGGTGGTTGGTGCGGCAACGAGGTCTTCGCCGGCGCGTTCGACAAGCGCATCCGCAAAAACGCGCGCCGGGCGGCCATCGCCTTCGGCGACCAGCTCCGCGAGATGGGCTACCTGGGCTACTTCGAGATCGACTACCTGACCGACCTGGACACGGGCAAGGTGTACCTGGGCGAGTGCAACCCCCGCATCACCGGCGCCAGCAGCATGACCAACCTGGCCGCCTTCGCCCACGCCGACGCGCCGCTGTTCCTCTTCCATCTGCTCGAATGGATGGGCGTGAAGTACGAGCTCGACGTCGAGGAGCTCAACGAGCGCTGGGCCGACCCGCAGAACATCGACAGCTGGAGCCAGCTTGTCATCAAGCACACCGACGACACGGTCGACCGCATCACCCATGCTCCGCCCAGCGGCATCTACGAGCTCGACAGCAAGGGCGAGATGAGCTACGTCCGCATGCAGACCCACCGCCGCACCGTGCAGTTCGAGAACCGCGCGTTCTTCCTGCGCATCGCCGCGCCAGGCGACTACCGCTACGAGGGCGCCGACCTGGGCATCCTCGTCAGCCCGGGCCGGTTCATGGACGACGACTTCCAGCTCACCCCGCGCGCCAAGAAGTGGATCAAGGGCATCCGCGGCTTCTATGCCGGCGAATCTGATATGGCCGCCCAGCCCGAACTCACGGGCTTCAAGCTGCTGTGAGCCCCGGCCCACCAACCAGCCCGACCATGCTCTTCCGCGTGCTACGCGACGGCTTCGAGCTGGACGACGCGTTCGCCACGTACTGGCCAGCGTACCAGAAGTGGATGGCCCGGAACAAGCAACGCGTGAGTGCCAAGACCGCGCGCGAGGCGCTGGCCAAGCACATGCCAGAGCTCCTGCCCACCTACGCGGCACTACTCTCGCGATTTGGCGACAAGGCCGACATCGCCCGCTTCCTGACGCTCTACAAGCCCCCGCCGCTCGTGCGCGGCTGCACGCAAGCGATCTGGCTTGGCCAGGGCGGCCCCGCACTGGTGCGTAACTACGACCACGCGCCGCACCTGTCCGACGGCATCGTGCTGCACGCCAACTGGGACGACACAGCAACCCTCTGCATGACCGACTGCATCTGGGGCGCCCTCGACGGCGTGAACCAGCACGGCCTGTGCGTCGCGTTGGCCTTTGGTGGTCGCAATGTCTCTGGCGATGGCTTCGCCGCCCCGCTGCTCGTGCGTTATGCCCTCCAGACGTGCACCACCGCGAACGAGGCCGCCGAAGCCATTTCCCGCGTGCCGTGCTCGATGACCTACACCTTCGTGTGCCTCGACAAGAACGGCGACCACGCCACCGTCTACGCCGCCC
>JAUHYE010000040.1 GCA_030426395.1 Phycisphaerae bacterium | reverse complement strand
CGGGAGTATCCCACGAGCCAGATGGGCTCGATCGCGCTGGTGCGGCAGACGCTGCTCGATGCGCGGTGGCAGGCGGATCAAGAGGATGGGACTCCCAACGCACTCACTCCGTTGGAAGACGGCGAAGTGGCCTTGTGGTTCGACGTGCCGGGTGAGCTCGAGGCGTTGCGCGGCATCTCGATGGCGCGGGAGTTCGAGCGGCCGGTGGTGATCGTGGGCAGCGGCACGGAGTATCAGCGGCTCGACGCGTTCAAGCAGGACGCCGAGGATGGCGGGCTGACGCTCGTCGTTCCGCTGCGGTTTCCCAAGGCGCCGGACGTGAAGTCGCTGGCCGATACCGAGGCGATCGACCTGAACACGCTGATGGAGTGGGAGCAGGCGCCCACGAACCCCAGGCGGTTGCAGGAGGCGGGCTTCGACATCGTGCTGACCAGCAGCAAGGTACCAAGTGGCATCGGCGGGCGGAGCGGCTTCTACAAGCTGCTGTGGCAGGCGATCGAGAATGGGCTGACGGAGGAAGATGCGCTCGCGGCGCTCACGACACGGCCGGCAGAACTGCTGGGCGTGTCGGACCATGTCGGCACGATCGAGCCCGAAAAGCTCGGCAATCTGATCCTTACGACCGAACCGATCTTCGACGAAAAGAGCACCATCCTGGATGTGTGGGTCGAGGGCAACCGGTACGAGATCAACCAGCCCGAGGCCGAAAGCCTCGAGGGCACGTGGGAGCTGACGCTAGCGGGGCGGTTCCGGCTCGACCTGAACATCGACGACAAGGGCAAGGGGACGATCACCGACCCGGCCATCGACGCGGCCGAGGGCGAGAAGCCGCCCAGCGCGAAGGCGACGATCGAGCGATCGCTCGACACCTTGACCGTCTTGTTCGATCACGAGCCCTTCGGCATGGAGGGCGTGTTCACGCTCACTGGCACGGTAAGCGGCGACGAAGTCGTCGGCGCCGGTGCTCGGCCGGACGGTGTGGCGTTCGAGTTCACGGGCCAGCGTCAGGAGCGCGAGGAAGAAGGGGACGCCGAAGAGGACAAGCCGAAGGACGAGGACGATGAGGAGTTCCCACCCGAGGACCTCGGCGGGTATCCGTTCGGCGCGTATTCGGTTGCTCAGATTCCCGAGCAGGGCGGCGTGGTGATCACCAACGCCACCATCTGGACGGTGGGCGAGCGCGGCATCATCGAGAACGGCTGGATCGCGTTCAGCGGCGGGAAGATCGACGCGATCGGGCAAGGGGCGGCTCCGAATCGGCGGGGTGCGACGGTGGTCGACGCGAAGGGCAAGCACGTCACGCCCGGCCTGATCGACGCCCACAGCCACACGGGCACGTGGAGCGCCGGCACCAACGAGAGCGGGCAGGCCGTGACCGCCGAGGTGCGCATGGGCGACACCACCGACCCCAACCCGGTGAACTGGTACCGCCAACTCGCCGGCGGGGTGACGACGGTGAACACGCTGCACGGCTCGGCCAACCCGATCGGCGGGCAGAACGTCATCCAGAAGGTCCGCTGGGGCGCGGTACACCCGAGCGACATGCACTTCGAGGGCGCCAAGCCCGGCATCAAGTTCGCACTTGGCGAGAACGTCAAGCAGAGCAACTGGGGCGACAACTTCCGCAGCCGATACCCGCAGACGCGCATGGGCGTGGAGACGCTGATCCGCGATCGGTTCTTCGCGGCGAAGGAATACGCCGACAACGGCATGAAGACCGCCAATGGGCGCACCGATACGGAACTGGAAGCCCTCGCCGAGATCCTCAAGGGCGAGCGGCTCATCCACTGCCACAGCTACCGGCAGGATGAGATCCTGATGCTGTGCCGCGTGGCCGAGGAGTTCGGCTTCAAGATTGGTACGTTCCAGCACGGCCTGGAGTGCTACAAGGTGGCCGAGGCAGTGAAGGAGCACGCCATCGGCGCGAGCATCTTCACCGATTGGTGGGCCTACAAAGTGGAGGTGCAGGACGCGATCCCGTATGCGGGGCCGATCCTGCACGAGGCCGGAGTGCTGGTGAGCTTCAACAGCGACAGCGACGAACTGGCGCGACGCATGAACGTGGAGGCGGCCAAGGCCGTGAAGTATGGCGGCTTAGCGCCCGAAGAAGCCATCAAATTCGTCACGATCAACCCGGCTATCCAACTGGCGATCGAGGATCGCGTGGGTTCGCTCGAACCGGGCAAGGACGCCGACGTGGTGATCTGGAGCAGCGATCCGCTGTCGACCATGAGCCGGGCCGAGCGCGTGTACGTCGATGGGCGCGAGTACTTCAGCCTGGAGAAAGATGAGGCCCACCGCGAGCGGATCGCCAGCGAGCGTGAGCGGCTGATCCAGAAGCTCATGCGTGAGCAGGCCAAGCTGCCCAGAAAGAAGAAGGGCGGCGACGAGGAAGTCGAGGGGCTGGACCCCAAGCAAGCCGACCCCGAGCGGCAGGAAGACGAGCCCGGGCGGCCGGGCGTCTACGCGTGGTTCTATGGGCGGGACGGCCACGCCGGCGCTGGCGCGAGCATGTGCGGTGCGTGCGGCGTGCTGCCGGCCGAGTATGTCGAGATGATGCAACGGATGGAAGGGGAGGCCCGCTGATGCGCAGGACCATCGCAACACTGACGACCCTCGCGCTAACGGCCACCGGCCTGGCGCAGGACCTCACCCCCCGCGGGCAGACGCCCGACCACCCCATCGCCATCATCGGCGCAACGATCCACACGATGGTCGAGGGCGAGGCGCCCATCGAGGACGGCTGGATCCTGTTCGAGGACGGCGAGATCACCGGCGTGGGCTCGGGCGACCGCATGTTCATCGCGACGACGCGGATCATCGACGGCGCCGGCAAGCACGTCTACCCCGGCATGATCGCCGCCGTCACGCGGCTGGGGCTGACCGAGATCGGCTCGGTGCGGGCCATGCAGGATTACAACGAGGTCGGCAGCGTGAAGCCCGAGGTGCGGGCCGTCGTGGCCGTCAACCCCGACTCGACGCTCCTGCCCGTGGCCCGCAGCAACGGCATCCTGCTCGTGGGAAGTTTCCCGACCGGCGGGCTCATCAGCGGCCAAGCGGGCGTGATCAAGCTCGACGGCTGGACCTGGGAGGACATGACCGCCAACGCCAACGCGGGCATCATCCTCAACTGGCCCAGCGTGCGTGACCGGCACAGCCCCTTCGGCGGGGGGCGGGCGCTCTCAGAAGACGACGTGCGCCGGCGGCTGAACGAGGTCGATGAGTTGTTCGACACGGCCGAGGCATACCGCGACCTGAAAGCGGCCGACCCGAGCACGCCGGTCGATCTTCGTCTCGAAGCGATGCAGGCCGTGCTGCACGGGGCCGATGATCAGAAGCCGCTGATCATCAACGCCGACAGCGTAGAACGCATCCAGAGCGCCGTCACCTGGGCTGCGGGGCGTGGACTCAAGGTTATCATCCAGGGTGGGCGCGACGCGCCGCTGCTGGCCGAGCTGCTCAAGAAGCACGACGTGGCGGTCATCGTCGAGGGCGTGCACGGCTTCCCACGCCGCAACGACAGCGCGTATGACGAGGCGTTCACGCTGCCGGCGAGGCTCGAAGCCGCCGGCGTGCGGTGGTGCCTAGCGCCCGGCAGCGTGGACGAGAACGTGCGCAACCTGCCGTACGAGGCGGCCATGGCCGTGGGCTATGGGCGCGAGCTTGGCTTCGACGAGGCCGACGCGATGGCGTCAATCACGCGAAACGCGGCCCAGATCATGGGCATTGGCGAGGAGTATGGCACGCTGGAAGTCGGCAAGAGCGCCACGCTGCTGCTCACCGACGGGACGCCGCTGGAGATGACGACGAGCATCGAGTCGGCGTTCATCGACGGGGCCCGCGTCGACCTGAGCAACAAGCAGACGGTGCTGCGGGATAAGTATCGCGAGAAGTACCGGCGTCAGGGGATCATCGAGGACGACAGCAACTAATCTAGGGCGCCAGCACGAAGTCGTTGCTGGCGACCACTTCCTCCCCGCCGGCCATGGTGGTCTGGTAGACCACGCGGATGGTCAGGCGGCCCGCGAAGCTGCGGTAGGCGACATTGCCGTCTTCTTTCGCGGCTTCGAGTTCGTCCAGCGCCCGGGGCAGCCAATCGGGCATGGCGTCCTGGGGCACCTCGAGCACGTAGGTGCGCGTGACGTGGTCGTAGTGGCTGCGGTTGGTTGCCAGGTCGTTGAGGTTGATCTCTTCCCAGGCCACCGGCTCGATGCGAGTTCCGCCATCCTCGCCCTCGGCGAAGAGCTGGACCTGGACGCGGCCCAGGCCCTTCACCTGGTCGTCCCAGGCGTCAAGGAAGAAGAAGTGGACCCGCAGCCGCCATTCGCCTTCGCGGGTGGTAGCCGCCCGGGTGAGCGGGTGCACCAGCACTCGGTCGGGCACGAAGGGGTAGTCGGGTGGCGTGTCGATCCAGAGGCCGTCGGTCCAGGAGCGGCCTTCTTTCGCGCAGCCGCACAGCCCCGCCAGCATGGCAAGGCAGACCGCCGCACCGTTCGCGAGCCCACGCGTCATCACGGCCCAACGATACCCGCGTATGCCTACCCAAGCCCCCAGCACGCAGCCACCACCCGCCGGCCCGCTCGCCAGGCACTGGATCCACGAGCCGGGAGTCACGTTCCTGAACCACGGCTCGTTCGGCGGGTGCCCGCAGGCGGTGCTGGAGACCCAGGCCGCTTGGCGGGCGAGGCTGGAGGGCGAGCCGGTGCGGTTCTTCGCCGAGGACCTGTTCGGGCTTTTCGACTGGGCGAGGGCGGACGTGGCGCGGTTCATCGGGTGCGATGCCGATGGGCTGGTCTTCGTGCCCAACGCGACGACCGGGGCGGCAACGGCGATCCACAGCCTGATCGCCAGCGGCCAGACCGAGCCGGGCGACGAGGTGCTGCTGACCGACCATGAGTACCCCGCCTGCGCGAACAACCTGAGGCACATGGCCGAGGGGGCGGGGCTGGGCGTTGTGACGGCAGCACTGCCGTTCCCCAATCCGACGCCGCAGGGGGTGATCGACGCGGTGCTTGGCGCGGTGACGCCCAAGACCAGGATTGCGCTGCTTAGCCACATCACCAGCGCGAGCGCGATGGTGCTGCCAGCGACGGAACTGGTGCGAGAACTCGAATCCCGTGGCGTGCGCGTGGTGCTGGACGGCGCACACGCGCCGGGGCATATCGAGTTGAACGTCGGCGATATTTCGCCGAGCTATTACACGGCCAACCTGCACAAGTGGGTGTGCTCTCCCAAGGGGTCGGCGGTGTTGTGGGTGCATCCCGATCAGCGGGAACGGTGCCGGCCCATGGTGCTCTCGAACTTGGCCAGCAAGCCCATGCCGGGGCGGCCACACCTGCACACCGAGTTCGATTACGTGGGCACGAACGACCCAACGGCGGTGCTGGTGGTGCCCGCGGCGCTGCGGATCATGGCGTCAATCGCCCGGGGCGAGGCGCCCAAGCGGTTCGCGGCCGAGGCATTCCAAGCCACGGACGCCGAATCGCTCGGCACGGCGTGGGCGGATATTCGCACTCGGAACAGGGCAATGGCGATCGACGCGAAACGGTTACTGAGCCGGGACCTGGGGACCGAGGCACCGGTGCCCGAGGCGATGACGGCATGCATCGCGATGATCTCGCTTCCGAGTATCGAGAGCACGGCGTGGGAACGGCTCTCGAAGCGATCAACCAAGCATAACGACGCCCTGCAGGACGCCCTGATCGCGAACTGGGGCATCCAGGTTCCGGTTACCTTGCCCCCCGCCGCCGAGTTGCCTGGGCCGCCGCTACGGTGCGTTCGGATATCGGCCCAGCTCTACAACAGCCCTGAGCAGTATGAGTACCTTTCGCGGGCGCTCAAGGCTGAATTGGCGGCCGAACTCGGCGGCGAGCGGGAACGCCCGTATACTGCTCCTGCGACCCTATGACCACCCCTGCGACATCCTGCGAGGTGCCCCCGAAGCTTGCCGGCCTGGTGGGCTATCTGTCCGCGCTCGCGGCACGGGCCGACCTGGGCGAACTCGAGCGTCACCTGCTCGCGCTCGACATCACGCGGCACGACATCTCGCCGGCGTGCGTGTTCGGCACGCGGGGCTATCGCCGGAACACCATCGCTCGCGGCGAGTGGTTCGAGTTGCTCGCCCTGTGCTGGCGGAGCGGCGACTGCACGCCCATCCACGACCATGAGGGCTCGAGCTGCGCGTTCAAGGTCATCGAGGGCCAGGGCACCGAGATTCGCTACGAGCCCACGGCCTGCGGCATGGTGTGCCCCACGGGCCGCCGCATCCTCGAGCCCGGCACGGTGTGCGCGGCCGAGGACAACGACATCCACCAGGTGGCCAACATGCAGGCCAAGGGCGTGGACCTGATCACGCTGCACATCTACTCGCCGCCCATCAAGCAAATGGGCACCTACGACTTCGCGTCGGGCGAGCGGAGCGAGACCAGCCCAGGGCTGGCTTGAGCCTCCAATTCACATCCAGAATCCTGTAGAAACCCGCCTATCGAGCCGCGGCCATCTCGGCGGTGGCCGACCAGCCAAGGGATTCGAGTGCGGTGCACCAGCGGTCGCGGCATGCGTTGGCGCGGTCGGAGAGCGCCAGGTCCTTGGTGCGCTTGCCGGCGGCGGCCTCCCACCACCATGCCCGCCAGATGGGCACGTCCAAGTCGAGGGCCATCTCCGCCACCTGCACGTCGCTGAGGTCCATCAGCGGCGTCTGCACCTCGAACACGCCCGCGCCATGCTCGGCGGCATCGAGCGTCACCAGGCGCGACACGAGTAACGCGCGGTCGAGTTCTCGGGCCAAGCCGTCCACGGTCGGCAGTTCGTTGGTGTCGCGGGTTGCATCGGGGTCAAAGGTCTCGGCCTGCCAGGGGCACACAAGGGTGGTGTAGCCATTGGAGATCGCGTGGTATACCGCCTCGGTCAGGTACCGCGATCGGCGGTGGCCGGTGTTGAGCGAGGCGGGAGCCACCGCGGGGAAGTCGAGGCACTCGGCGCCCTGGGCCTCGGCCATAGAGCGGATGCGGGCGTTGATGCCCTCGGCGTTGCTCTGGGTCACAGGCCCCGATAACACACCGCTCGAGCCCAAGCCGCCCAACGCGTCCTGGGCCAGGCTCAGGGCCACGAGGCCGGGCAGGTCACCGTCACAGAGCACAAGGGGCTTCTTGGAAGAGTTGGGGTTGGCCATGCCCTCATTATCGGCAGCCCGCAGTGAGCGGGCCGACCGCGGATTGCGGTGCCCGGGTTGCAAGCGATCACTTCAGTCTTTTTTCCGGATTTACTGGTCTTTGGTCAGTTTCAGGGCATGTTGGAGGTGAGTCTCTATGAGAAGAGAGCGGGAGTGAAGACTATGAAGACACCGAGCATGATCCTTACGCTGGCGGCTGGCGTGGCTCTGACGGCCACCCAGACGGCTCTGGCACAGTACGACACCGGCGACGCCTGGCATCGCGCCAGCGACTGGGTGCCCGGCATTGTCCCCGGCAGCACCGTGAACAACCCCGGCCCGGGTTTTGACGGCGTTGGCGTCTGGTCGTACGAGACCGCCTCCGGCGGTGGCGGCCTCAGCAGCGACACCCCCTGGTATGCCCAGGACAAGACGATGCTGAGCTGGGATAACAACTGGTGGGGCCACGGGACGGGTGTGTGGAGCAACGGCAACGACATCAACCCGCCCATTCGCCAGGGCAAGATGACCCACAACCTCGTGGGCAGCTACTACGACGACACCCCCATCGTCCGCTGGATGATGCCTGCAGGTGAGTCGGAGTTGAGCGTTGACATCAACGGTCAGTTTGACGTGCTGTGGACCGGTCACGAGATGCGCGGCACCGATATCGATGTCGAGCTCGTGATCGCTCGTGAGACCGCCGATGGCCAGTTCGACGTGCTCTTCAGCGATGTGCTGAGCAAGCCCACCGCGGGCACGAGCATCGGCGACACCGCCAGCTCGATGGTCGACCTTTCGAGCATCATGCTTTCCGAAGGCGACTCGATCGTCATGTCCGGCCGCGGCGTTTCGAGCGTCGGCTGGACCGAGGGCCGCTGGTTGGGCATCAGCGATGACCTGACCATCCGCGTCTCCGAGGTTCCCGCGCCGGCCTCACTGGCTCTGCTGGGCCTGGGTGGCCTCGCTGCCGCCCGCCGCCGCCGCTAAGCGGACACGGCCCCCTTCGCGGGGGTAAACAAACCCACCAAAAACCCCGGGCTGGATTCGTCCAGAACGGGGTTTTCTTCTATTCTCAACCATGACCGATATTGCCCACCCGCACAAAATTGAGCATGTGGCCGAGTTGCTGCGAAACGCCACACGCATCGCGGTGTTGACGGGCGCTGGGATGTCGGCCGAGAGCGGAATCGAGACGTTCCGCCAGCCGCAGACGGGGTTGTGGGCGCGGTACAACCCGATGGAACTGGCGCACGTCGATGCGCTGGCCCGCGATCCGAAGACCGTGACCGAGTGGTACCACTGGCGGTTCTCCAAGTGTGCCGATGCCAAGCCCAACCCGGGGCACGAGGCGCTCGCGAGGCTCCAACAGCTCAAGCGTGACGCGGGCGGTGACGTGGCCGTGCTGACCCAGAACATCGACGGGCTGCATCAGGTAGGTGGGGCACGGGACATCGTGGAACTGCACGGCTCGATCCTGCGATGGCGGTGCCAGAAGACTGGGGAGATGCGGCCGATCCGGGAGGTCGATTTCTCGAGTTTCCCCCCCACTTCCGAGGCGGGCGGCGTGCTGCGGCCCGACATCGTGCTGTTCGGCGAGATGCTACCGATAGATGCGCTCGAAGCGGCCGAGCGGGCGGTGATGTCGTGCGACGTGTTCCTGACCATCGGCACGAGCGCGGTGGTGTACCCGGCGGCGGGGTACATCGACCTGGCGATCTCGCGCGGCGTGCCCACGGTAGAGATCAACCCCGACGCGACGCCCATGACCGGCTCGGTCTCGCACGCGCTGCGCGGGCCGAGCGGGGCGGTGCTGCCCGAGTTGCTGCGACGGATGCGGGATTAATCGAGCGCGATCCGGTAGCAGCGGATGTCGCAGACGGGCTCGAAGCCGAGGGCCTCATGAGCGGCCTGGCTGGCGAGGTTGTCCATCTCGGCGTCGGAGGCGAACTCGGTGCAGCCCTGCGTTCGCGACCAGTGCTTGGCCGCCTCGACGAGCGCCCTGCCCACGCCCATGCCGCGGCAGTTGTCGTCGACGAACCAACCTTCCAGGTAGCCCACAGGCGAAGTCTCGCAGCCCTCGGCGAACTGGCGGAGGGAGACCTCGGCCATGCCCACGCGGTCGTCGCCACGCCACGCGATGAGCACGGTGTGGGGCAGGTGGTCGATCGTACCGGAGTCGAAGTATTCGGCGACCATGCATTTGGCGTGGGGCGTGACCCAATCGGGGCCGAGGGCCAGACGCATGGCGAGCCAGTGCGGGGCGTCGTCGGGTGTGGCGGGCTTGATGGCAATCGCCATCGCGTTGTCCTCTAGTAATTGGGCGTGGGCGCCCGGAAGCTATCGATGTCGATCGAGCGGAAGTACTCGATGGTCTTCTGGAGGCCCTCGCGCAGGGCGATTGTGGGTTGCCAGTCGAGCTTCTGCTTGGCGAGGGTGATGTCGGGCTGACGCTGCTTGGGGTCATCGACGACGGCCTCGCGCTGCACGATCTTGGATTTCGAGCCGCTGAGCTCGATGACCAATTCGGCGAGTTGGCGGATGGTGAACTCGCCGGGGTTGCCGATGTTGACCGGGCCCGGGAAGTCGTCGGGCCCATGCATCATGCGGTAGATGCCCTCGACCAGATCGTCCACGTATTGGAAGCTGCGTGTCTGGGTGCCGTCGCCGTAGATGGTCAGGTCTTCGCCGGCGAGCGCCTGGCGGATGAAGTTGGAGACCACGCGGCCGTCGTGCGGGTGCATGCGCGGGCCGTAGGTATTGAAGATTCGGACGACCTTGATCTTGACGCCGTTGTGGCGGTGGTAATCGAAGAAGAGCGTCTCGGCGGCGCGTTTGCCCTCGTCGTAGCAGGCGCGTGGGCCGATGGTGTTGACCGCGCCTCGGTAGCTCTCGGGCTGGGGGTGGACCTCGGGATCTCCATACACCTCGCTGGTGGAGGCCTGCAGTATGGTGGCGTTGCAGCGTTTGGCCATGCCGAGCAGGTGGATGGCGCCCAGCACGCTGGTCTTCATGGTCTTGATGGGGTTGTACTGGTAGTGGCCCGGGGCGGCGGGGCAGGCGAGGTTGTAGACCTCGTCGACCTCGAGCCACAGCGGGTGGGTGACGTCGTGGCGGATGAGCTCGAAGTTGGGCTTGTCGAGCAGGTGGGCGATGGTGCTCTTCTGGCTGGTGAAGAAGTTGTCGACGCAGATGACGTCCTGGCCTTCGTTCACCAGACGTTCGCAAAGATGGGAGCCGACAAAGCCGGCGCCGCCGGTGACGAGGATGCGACGGATGCTCAACGCTCTTCTCCGATTCAGGTGTGGTGACGCTTGAGGTACGCCGCGTAGGCCTCGATGGTTTGGACTGGGTCGTGCCGGGGGATGAAGCCCAGGCCGCGCTCCGTCTCGCTCATGTCGGCCAGGGTGAAGTCCTGATAGAACCTACGAACGCTGGCGGGCATCTCGAAGTATTCGGTGGGCAGGTCGGTGGGCTCGAGGCCGAGCCCTTCCCGGACGGCGTCAGTGAGCTGGTTGAAGGTCGTGGGCTTGCCGCTTCCAAGGTTGTACACACCCGGGGTGGGCGTCTTGACGTCACCCAACCCGAGGCCTGCGAGCACGCAATCGACCACGTCGTCGACGTAGACCTGATCCCGGGCCTGGTCGCCCGGCGTGAACAGCCGCGGCGCGGTGCCGGCGAGCATCTGCTGGGCGAGTTTGTAGGCCATCGAGGCCATCGCGCCCTTGTTCGATTCGCCCGGGCCGAACACGTTAAAGAAGCGCAGGCCGACGATCGAGGCGTTCGCGTCGTATTGCTGCACGCGTCGGTGGCTGTTCTCCATGACCCACTTGCTGAAGCCGTAGATGTTGTCGGGCTTGCCAGCGGCGCTCAGCGGGAAGGGCTTCTGCTCGGCGGCATGCGGGGGCGTTCCATAGGTCGCCGCGCTGCTGGCGTAGACCAGCGTGTGGCCGGCCTCGAGCACGGCCTCGAGCAACCCGTCCCAGGCCGGGCCGGCGTTGTCGTCAAGCATCTGGGCCTGGTCTTCGACCGTGGTGTCGGTGATGGCGGCCATATGGACGATGCCCACGGGCTTGTGGCCAATGAGCGTGAGGAGGTAGGTCCAATCCTGGGCGACGACCTCGCACGAAACGGGGCCAAGTTCGTGGCGTTCGTAGGCCTCGATGAGGTTGCGGAACGAGCCCACGCGGAAGTCATCGATGCAGATGATCTGGGCATCGGGCCGGGCCCGGGAGAGCGCGGCGCAGCAATTGGAACCCACGAATCCGGCACCGCCGGTCACGATATAGGTCGATGGCTCGGGCATGCCGGCAAGGGTAGGTCGATGCCGCGGCTAATTCGGCTCTTTGGGGATGTGCAGCACCTGGCCCGGGCGGAGCGCCCGGATGGAACGCAGGCCCAGGCGTTCCTTGTTGAATTCGTAGATGAACTGGGCGTGCCGTGTCGTCTGATAGTGGAACTTGGAGATCTGCCCGAAGTTGTCGTTGTCTTTCACGACGTACTCGGTGTACTCGGTGGCCGGCGACTGGGGCTGCGGGGCCTCGGCTGGGTTGCCCAGCGGGTCGACGATGATGCCCTGGATGTTCTCCGGATCGATCGGCACGCGCCAGACCTGGCCCGGCGCCAGGCGGGCGGGATCCTTGTAAGGGTTGGCCTGGGCGATGGCGGTCCAGAGGGTTTTGTCGCCGTAGTGGCGGCTTGCGATGTCGCCCAGGTTGCGATCGCGGTCGGTGGTGGTGTAGAGCTCGAACTGCGGCGGAAGCACGCCGAGTTCGCCCTCTGGGTCGTGCACGATGGGATCGACGATGGTCGCTTCAACGGGTTCGAGCGGCTCGGGGCTGCCCATCGTGAGGGTCAGGGGCTCGGTCTCATCGAACACCGGCTCGGATTGCTCGTCGTCGATGGTGCTGGCCATGACCACGGGCGCCTCGCGGTGCACGGGCCATAACCAGTAGACCGCGTTCCACAGGGCGGCCAAGGCCAGCAGGCCGATGGCGGTCTGCCGGAACGAGCCCGGATTGGCCTGTGGCTTCGCGGTCATACCCCTAACTCATCGGCTGGTCCGGGCTCTGGCCTGTCGCGGGGGCGGGCCCGGGGCCCGAAAACTCGCGGGTAGCTTCGGCATCATCGGTGCGGCCGGAGGGATCGGCCTTACGCGACCACACCAGCGGGGCCGCCACGGCCACCGACGAGTAGGTACCGACGATGACACCGATCAGCAGCACGTAGGCAAACGGCCGCAGGCCCTCTCCGCCCATGAAGTAGAGCACGACAACAGCGAAGAGCGTGGTGCCCGAGGTAATGACCGTTCGGCTAAGCGTCTGGTTGATCGACAGATTCACCACGCGCCGATTGGCGTAGGGCAGCTTGCCGCGGTTCTCGCGGATGCGGTCCATGATGATGATCGTGTCGTTCAACGAGTAGCCGATGATCGTGAGCAATGCCGCAACGGTGTTCAGGTCGATGCGGAAGGGCAGCACGCTGAGGCTACTGGCGACCTTGGCTCCGCTGGGGAACTCGTAGATCAGCTCGGCCATTGCGATCATGCCCAAGGCGATGATGACGTCATGGGCAAGCGCGGTGAGCGCTACCAGCGAGTAGCGAACCGAACCGAATCGCACCCAGATATAGATGGTGATCAGCACGAAGCTGATGACCACCGCGAAGATGGCGCGGCCTCGGAATTCCTGGGCGATGGCGGGACTGAAGTTGCTCACGCTGGCGAGCGTGGTGGAGGTGGTGAGCGCCTCGCGCACGACGCGCCATTCCATCTGGCCGACATCCTGCCACCAGCGTTCGCGATCGCCGAAGTAGCTGGTCATTGGATCGATGGTCAGCAACACGACCGAGCGGACGCTGCCGTCGTCGTAACGATCGAGGGCACGCAACTCGTGCGGGCGACCAAGTGTCGACGAGAAGTCGGCCTGGATGCGGAGCAGGTCGATGCGTTGCTCGATCTGCTCGAGCGTGTGGCCCGGCGTGAGATTCTGCAGCACGATGGCGGCGCCGCCGACATAGCTGCCGACCTCGTCGCGGTATTGCGGCTGGCCGATGTGCGAACCCAGAGGCGCGGGGCTCGAGATCGGGTAGACCGGCGCGAGGCGCGCGTCGGTGGCGTCGGAGCGATCGAACGAGATGGCGCCCTGCTCGTCGAGGTACTCGCCGAAGGCGTCCTGTAGGGCCCCCTGAACCTCGCCCGAGTTCGTCGCGAGGGTCTTGATCTGGAACGTGTCGCTGGTGACGCCGTCCTCGTCGGGATCGAGCGGCACGATGTCGGCCTGCTCCAATAGGTTGAGCTGGCTGCCGTCGGCGGCGGCCTCGGCCACTTCGAGAACGCCATCGGCCACCTCTTGGCGGGTCAGCTTGTAGGGCTGGCCCGTCGCGTCGTCGGTGCCGAAACGCAGGACGACCTGCGTGCCGCCGACGAACTCGGTATCCAGCATGCGATCACGCTGGTTGATAACCAGCGCAATGCTTCCCAGCACGGCGGCGAGCGAGATCGCGTAAGTGATGTGCCGCAGGCTGACCCAGTTGATCTTGGGCTCGAGCACGCGGTCGATGAGCGGGATGGCCGAGGCCAGCATGGAGGTGCGCGGCTTGCCGAGCGCCTTGAGATTGACATCATCCACCAGCACCGACAGCAGCAGGCGGCTGATGATGAGTGCGGCGATCATGGTGCAGACCACGCCGACGCCCAGGGTGATGGCGAAGCCCTTGACCTCTTGGGTGCCAACGCCGACAAGCACGACGCAGACGATGAGGTTGGTCACGTTGCCGTCGATGATGGCCGAGAGGGCGCGTTGGTAGCCCAGCTTGGCCGACTGGGCCAGGTCGAGACCGTTGCGGAGCTCTTCGCGGATGCGTTCGAAGATGAGCACGTTGGCGTCGACGGCCATACCGAACGTCAGCACGACGCCGGCGATGCCGGGCATGGTGAAGGCCGACTGGTTGTGGGCCATGGCGCCCAGGATGAGGGCGGCGTTGCAGCCCAGCGCGATGACGGCGATGATGCCATAGGTGAAGTAGTACAGCACCATGAAGATGCTGACGGCGATGAGGGCGTAGATGCCGGCCTTCAGGCCCGACTCAAGATTGTCGGCGCCCAGGCTCGGGCCGATGGTGTTCTCGCTGATGGGCTCGGGGCTCAGGCGGGCTTGGAGGGCGCCGGCGTTGAGCACCTGGATGATGTATCGCAGTTCCTCGGCCGAGAAGTCGCCCGTGATGCTGCCTTGGTTCGAGATGCGGCCCTGGAGCGTCGGGGCGGTGATGACCTTGTCATCGAGCACGACGGCCATGTTGTCGCCAACGTGCTCGCGGGTGAGCTCGCCGAGCAACTGGCCGCCCATGGTGTCCATGTTGAACACGATGTTGTTGCGGCCGATCTCGTCGCGGCCCATGTACGATCGGGAAACCTGCCAGTCGCCCTCGGTCTTGGTAAGACGGTTTCCGATCTGGTCCCACGCGAGCATCCAGTACTGCCCGTCGTAGCGTTCGACGACGAAGCCGCGGGCGGCAAAGAAGCCGACGGGGTCGGCTTCGAGCGCCTCGGACTGGGCAAGGGTGTCGAACCACGACTCAACCTTGGCGAGTTCGAGCCAGACGGCGCCGTCTGGGTTGGCGTTGCGGGGCCCGACTTCCTGGAGTTCCTCTCGCAGGCTGGTCTCGTCGGCGCGGCTGTTGGCCTCGACGGTAATGCGAAAGTCCAGTTCGCCCGAGCCCTGGAGCAGACGCTTGAGGTCTTGGGGATCGTCGAGCGACTTGCGAGCGCCAGTGTAGATGTTGTACGACTCGAGCACACGCTCGAGCTGGGCCTGGAGCGAGCTCTGGGTGTCGCCGCCCGAACCGGCACGCTCCATCAGGGCGTCCCACGCCCGATCGAACGGGCTGGGCAGCTCGACGACCTGCTGGGCCTGCGTGTCGATTTTGCGCGTCTTCTCGCGAGAGAACTCGAGGACGCGGCGCACCTCGGCGGGGGTGATCGACAGCTTCAGCGCCTCGTCGCGGGCGAGGTCGTAGTCGAGCGATGCGGCGGCGGCCTCGATCTCGGCGGCATCCAGCTCGTCAGCATCGGGTTCGCTCTGGTCGAGCAGTTGGCGATAAGCCGCCTCTGCGGCGATCAGGCGGTCGTAGGCCTCTGCGGCGGCTTGCAGGCGGTCGGCCAGCTCGGGGCTGTCCTGGCGGATCGATTCGATCGAGGCGGCCCGCTGGTCGGCGTCCTCGCCCATCAGCCGCTCGAAGCGCACAGGCGTGATCGTGAACTGGCTGATGCGTTCGAGCTCGGCGTCGAACGCACGACGGAGCGCCTTGACGTTCTCGGTGGGAAGCGGCATCGTGATCTCGAGGCGGTCTCGCCCCACAGGCACGATGCTGATGTCCATCTGGTTGCCGGGATCGATGCGTTCGCCCAGCACGGTGGCGAGCTGGTTGAGGATGTCCTGGTTGTTCTGCCCAGGGTCGATCGTGACGGCGTACGTGAGCGTCACGCCACCGGCCAGATCCTTGCCCAGGCGGAGCTTCTCTTTGGGAGGCATGAAGCCCCAGAACGCGAAGGCGAGCATCGCCATCGCCAGCAGGCCCCATCCCAGTCGGTTGCGCATCATGGTGTCACGATTCCTCGTCGAGCGTGCTCGGTCGCCCCCATTGATCGGGCGAGGCCGGTCTCACTTTCGTCAGTCGGTTAGCTGTTGGTGGTCAGGGCCTCTTCTTCGACCGGGGCGGCTTCGGCCGACCCTCCGCGAGACGAGATGACCTGCTGGATAGCGCTGCGGGCGAAGCGAACGCGGTTGTGGCCCGCGTCGTCGACCTTGAGCACGACCTCGTCGGTGCGCACTTCGGCGACGACGCCGATGATGCCGCCGATGGTCTGGACCTTGTCGTTGCGTTTCAGGGCGTTGAGCATCTCCTCGCGCTCACGCTTTTCCTTCTTCTGGCGGCGCCCGCCGGTGAAGATCATCATCACCATGAACACGCCCAACCCCAGCATCAGGAAGAGCATCATGTCCGGACCCTGGCGCTGCGGCTGGGCCTGCTGGCCGCCCAGGCCACCCTGCGAGCCTTGGGCGCCGGTGGTGCCGGGTTGCGTAGTGCTGCCGGCGGGTGCTTCGCCGCTGAGGGGGCCGGCCTCCTGATAGGCCAGGGTGGTCGAGAAGCTGGAGAAGTGGTTCACGGGAAGAGAGTTGGGCGAAAAGATGCCATCCACGGTCGCGCGGTCCTGTTCGTTTCTGGGCCCGGCGGAAGGCCGGGCGGATCAAACCTCGCCGACGCCGGACGGGCCGACGCGGGGGGCATGGTAAGCGGCCTGCGGGATGCCCGCCGCCGCCGAGGGCCACCGACGGGCGAACCGGGCCCAATCGTCGCTGGCGATGGTGGCCCGCAGGTCGATCATCAGCCTCTGGTAGAAGCGGAGGTTGTGCAGGGAGACCAGGATGGGCCCGAGCATTTCCTGGGACATGAACAAATGCCTGATATAGGCCCGGCTGGCGGGGCGGCCGGCGGTAGGATGGCAGGCCGGGCAGTCGCAGCCGGGCTCGAGGGGCCGGGGATCCTCGGCGAATTTCGCGTTTCGGAGCCTGATCTGGCCGTCGGGCACGAAGGCGTTGGCGTTGCGGCCGTTCCTGCCGGGCAGCACGCAGTCGAACATGTCCACACCGGCGCAGACCGCGGCGACGATATCCCTGGGGTAGCCCACCCCCATGAGGTATCGCGGCTTGGCCTCGGGCAGCAGCGGCGCTGTGAAGCGGACGATGCGGGCGATGTCCTCGCTGGTCTCCCCCACGCTCACGCCGCCGATGGCGTAGCCGGGGAGTTCGACGCCGGTCACCCGCTCGGCCGACCACCGGCGGGCGTCCTCATCGGTGCCGCCCTGGACTATGCCGAAGAGGGCCTGGGTACCCGGCTTGGCATGTGCCGCCTTGCATCGCTCGAGCCAGCGGATGGTGCGTTCGTTCGCCAGTTTGAGGCGTGCGGCGTGGTCGTAGCCGTGCTTGGTTCGGTCGCGGTCGTGGGCGGCCTGGAGCTTGAGTCGGGTCTGCGATGCGGGGCCGTCGGCCAGTTCGACCGCGGGCGGGCAGTCGTCGAAGGCCATGATGATGTCGGCGCCGATCTTGTTCTGGATGTCCATCGAGACTTCGGGGGTCATCCGCATCGCGCTGCCGTTGACGATGGAGCGGAAGGTGACGCCGTCCTCGTCGATGGCGTTGGTGTCGGCCATTGAGTAGGCCTGATAGCCGCCCGAGTCGGTGAGGATCGGGCCGTCCCAGCCCATGAATTTATGGGTGCCGCCGAAGCGGTCGATGAGATCGGGTCCGGGCCTCAGCCAGAGGTGGTAGGCGTTGTTCAGCACGACCTGCGCGCCGACCTGGCGGAGCTGCTCGTTGGTCACACCCCGCACGGTGGCGCGGGTGCCGACGGTCATGAACGCGGGCGTGTCGAACACCCCGTGGGGCGTGGTGACTCTTCCCACGCGGCCGCTGGTGCTGCGGCTGTTGGTCGAGATATCGAAGGTGATGGCCATCCGCGTTCAGCCCCGGCGTTGCCGAGCGGTGGCGTGATGCAGGGTTTCTTTTTCTTTGTCGGTGAGGCTGTCGATGCCGGCGACCTTCACCTTGTCCAGCACGCGGTCGACCTCCTGCTGGCTGACGCCGGGCGTCCTCGGTCGTTCCCTGCCCCCTTGGGATGGCTTGGGCTTGCGGGAGTCTCCGAGAATGTCGAAGAAGTCGATCAGGTGGTGCGAGTTTCGGATGAAGTAGAAGCCGGCGATGGCGCCGCCCAGGTGGGCCGCCTCGCCGCCAGCGTTGTTGGTGCCGAGCAGCAGCATGATGAGCGTGATCGCGACGTAGCCGTACGCGAATGTCTTCATTCGCATCGGGATGGGTGGGAAGAAGAGCTGGATGCGGGCGTTGGGTGCGATGTACGCGCACGCCATGACCACGCCGAAAACGCCGGCCGAAGCGCCAATGAGCGGCGTGCTCGGGTCGTTCATGAGCAGGCCTGGGATCTTGAGCTTCAGCCCGGCACCCAGCAGGTTGAGCAGGAGGTACATGACCCCGCCAAAGACACCGCAGACGAGGTAGAACGCCAGGAACTTCTTGGGGCCGAGTTGGTCTTCGACCAGGCGACCAAGGAAAAAGATGCCCAGCATGTTGAACGCCAGGTGCATGATGCCGCCATGCAGGAACTGGAAGGTAATGAAGCGCCAGAAGCCGAGTTGGAAGATGGCCTCGCTGGTCGAAAAATGCCCCCACACGGCCATCGCGTTCCAGGCGCCTGGAGCCACGTACTTGATCAACTCGATGATCACGTTCACGGCGATGAGAAGCGTGCACATCGAGAACGGGAGCCCGCCCGATCGCTCGGGCCGTAGGCCCGGCGGCGCCTGGTCGCCTTGCATGTAGTCTCTGTCGTGAAGCCCCATGGTGCGGTCGTCGTCCTTGCTCTTTGGGGGTTTGGTCGTGGATACTTGGGAATCTTGCCCTGATCGTATCGTCTAGCCGGCCTTGCCCTGGCGTTTCTTCTCCGATACGCGGTCGAGGAACTTCCGTTCGCGCCCGGTGAGCGAGCCCATGCCCTCTTCGGCGATCTTTTGGAGGAGTTTATCGAACCTGGCTTCCTCTTCCTGACGCTTCTTGATAGCGGCCATCTGGGAGCGAGAGGGGCCCTTGGGCCTGCTCTTTTCGGCCGCCTGATAGGCCGCATCGTACCGTGGCTCATACCCCATGAACTTGAGTTGCTGCTTCTGCTGCCAGCAAGTAAGGCCTCCAAAGAGGGCGATGCCAAGCAGCAGCATCTCGCCGAACGCGAAGGCGACCATTGCTGCCACGATCGCCGCGCCAAAGCCGATGTTGCACGAGATCCACAGGCTCTTCTCGTAGCCCATCTTCCGCCACATGATGCACTGCACGATGCGACCGCCATCCATCGGATACATCGGCAGCAGCACGTTGAAGGCCAGCAGCACCATGTTGACGTAGTGCAGCAGGAAGACCGCCTGCTCGAAGTAGCCGCCACCTGGCCACACGGGGCTGAACGGGTTGAAGACAACGTGCCGCCAATCTTGGGTCACGGCGAACACCGCCGCACCAAGGATCGGCACCAGCACGACGTTCACGCCCGGCCCCCCCACGACCGTGATGAGGTCGGACTTCCAATCATGCGGCGGGCGGCAGTAGGCCAGCCCGCCCAATGGCCACAGCATGATCTCGTCGGCCTCGCCACCCACCCAGCGGCACGCGAAGCAGTGGCCGTACTCGTGAAGCAGCACGAGACCGAACACGCTCGCGAGCATGATGATGGTCTGGATAGGCCCGATGGAGTTCTGGCCCGCCGACATAATGAGTTCGATGGCGATGAAGATGACGAAGATCAGGTGGATCTTGACGGTGATGCCCCACAGGCGATAGAGCGGGAATGCCCACCGCATCGGGTTGTCACCCTCGCCGAAGACGCGCGACATGTAGCCGCGCGGCCCGCCACCACCGCTTCCTCGCCAGTTCTCCGTCACCGATTCGTCCCCAGCAGTCCGGCCGCATGGGCGCGCACGATCGGGATCACGCTCTTGGCGTCCGTCAATCGCCCGTCGTCGATCATCGCCATCGCCTCGTCGGCCCTCACCTCGTGCACCTCGATGTGCTCGCCCTCGTCCAGGTCCTGGCCCACGTGCGTCAGGCCGCGGCCCAGGTACGTGTGCATCACCTCGTCGGTCATGCCCGGCGTGGTATAGAACCGCCCGAAGGGCTCCAATGTTGCAGCCTTGTATCCGGTTTCTTCGATCAGCTCACGGCCCGCGCACACCAGCGGCTCCTCGCCAGGGTCGATCGTGCCCGCGGGGATTTCCCAGAGCGATTGACCGACGGCGGGTCGCTGGTTGCGGATGAGAACGAGAATAGCGGGTTCGTGCTCGGTGGCCTCGGCCAGGATGGGCAGGATGGCGCACGCGCCTGGGTGGCGGATGACCGCCATCTCGCGCGTGCCGACATCGCTCGGCAGCGTCAGCAGTTCAACGTTGAACTTCTTGCCCTCGTAGATGACCTTGGTATCGATGGGCGTGGGTGTGGCATCCGTGCCGGCCATTCACGCGCTCCCGGCCGACGAACCAGCAAAGAGAGCGCTCGTCCCGAGTTCCTGAGCGATCACGAGCAAGCGGTTGTACTTCGCGTTGCGGTCGCTTCGGCAAGGGGCGCCGGTCTTGATCTGGCCGCAATTGGTCGCCACGGCCAGGTCGGCGATGGTGCTGTCCTCGGTCTCGCCGCTGCGGTGGCTCATGACGGCGCCGTAGCCGTTGCGGCGGGCGAGGTCGACGGCCTCGAGCGTCTCGCTGAGCGTGCCGATCTGGTTGGGCTTGACCAAGATGGCGTTGGCGCAGCCTTCGTCCAGGCCTCGCTGGAGGAACCTGATGTTGGTGACGAACAGGTCGTCGCCGACGAGCTGGACTCGGTCACCAAGTCTCTCGGTGAGCTTCTTCCAGCCCGCCCAGTCGTTCTCGTCCAGGCCGTCCTCAATGCTGCGCACCGGGTAGTTGTCGCACCAGCCGGCCCAGGTGTCGATCAGTTCGTCGCTCGTGATGATCGCCTGATCGCTCTTGAAGCGCTTGTAGCCCTGCTTGCCGGCCTTCTTTGCCTCGTTCGCGAGTTCGCTCGCGGCGGGGTCGAGGGCGATGAAGATCTCCGTGCCCCAGCCATAGCCAGCCTTCACGGTCGCCTTTTCGAGATATTGCAGCGCCTCCTCGGCGCTCTTGAAGTCGGGGGCGAAGCCGCCCTCGTCGCCGACGGCGGTATTCAGCCCGGCGTCATGCAACAAACCTCGCAGTGCGTGATAAATCTCGACTCCCGCGCGGAGTGCGGTCTCGAAGTCGTCGAAGCCCCAGGGCTGGACCATGAACTCCTGGAAGTCCAGGTTGTTGTCGGCGTGCTTGCCGCCGTTGATGACGTTGAGCATCGGTACCGGCAACGTTCGCCCGCCCGAGCCGCCCACGCTGCGGTACAGCGGTAGACCAGCCTCGGCCGCCACGGCGTGAGCCGCCGCCAGTGACACGCCCAGGATGGCATTCGCCCCAACCTTTCCTTTGTTGGCCGTCCCGTCTGCCGCCAGCATGGCGTGGTCGAGGGCGGCCTGGTCGCGGGCGTCCAGCCCGATGACCACGGGGGCCAGCTTCTCGCCCACGTTCCGCACCGCGGCGCTCACGCCCTTGCCGCCGAAGACAGCCTTGTCGCCGTCGCGCAGCTCGACGGCCTCGTGCTCGCCGGTGCTGGCGCCGCTGGGCACCATCGCCACCCCCACCGCCCCGCCGGCCAGTTCGACGGCGACGCGGACGGTCGGGTTGCCACGCGAATCGAGCACCCAGCGGGCGCTCAGGCTGTCGACGCAGAACTCGTTCATGGGCGGAAGGGCTCCTGGAAAGGTGGTCGAAATCGGGCCTGGGGACAGGCTAGGCCCGCCCCCCACCAAAACACCGGCCGTACCCTGTTGCTATCGGCCCCCGGCCGACGCCACTTGCCTCGCTCTGGGAGCCGTTCCATGCCCCACACCCCCCACACCTTCTCCGATCGCCTGGACGCCCTGGCCGCCCGCATCATCGATCAGGGCACGCTGGTGCTCCAGATGGTCGAGGGCGGCTTCGACCACCTCTTCGCCCCCGGGCAGGACGGGCTGGACGCCCTGGCCGCCGCCGAGGACGCGGTGGACACGGCGGACGTGGGCATCGAGAAGGCGGCCGTCAAGCTGCTCGGGGACGCGACGGAAGGCTCGGACCGCCTGCCCGAGACCGACCTGCGCCGGCTGCTGACCATCGTGAAGGTGAACAACGAGCTCGAGCGCATCGCCGACGCGGCCCTCGCCTGCGCCACGCTGGGGCAGCGGCTGGCCGACGCGGGCAGCGCCCCGCCTAACACGTTCCGGGTGCTGACCAACAGCGTGGTCGGCATCGTGCGCGACGCGATGCGGGCGATGGGCACGCGCGATGTTCGGCTGGCACGGGTGGTGCTCCAGAGCGACGAGGCGGTCGAGGCCTTCAAGGCCGCCCTGATGCGCGAGTGCGAGGCGAAGCTCCGCGCGGGCGAACTGGACGCCACGGCCGCCTTCCTGCTCCTCGAGATCGCCACCGCCACCCACGCCATCGCCGAGCACGCGGCCAACATCGCCGAGCAGCTGCTGTACCTCCACACGGGCACCATCGTGCGGCACGTGGAGGGCAAGTGGCAGGAGGTCGACGTTGGCACCAACGGCGACGCCGGCTAGCGCGAACGCCTACGCCAGCCGCCCCATCCGCCCCTCGCGGTAATCGTTGATCGCCGTGCCGATCTCCTCGGGCCCGCTCAGGACGAACGGCCCGTGGGCGAAGACCGGCTCGTCGATCGGCTCGCCGCTCAAGACCAGCACGAGCGCCCCCTCCGGGCCGGCCTCGACGACGAACGACGCGCCCTCGCGCGTGAGCACCACGCCCTGGGGCGCCTCCAGCTCGGCATCGCCCACACTGGCCGCGCCGCGGAGCACCAGGACGATGGCGGTGTGGCCCTCTGGCAGGGTGAGGCTCACGCTCGCGCCAGAGTTCAGCTCAGCATCCCACACGTCCATGGGCGTGAAGGTGCTGGCTGCGCCGCGCGCCCCGTTGTACTCGCCCGCGATCACGCGCAACGAGCCCGCGCTATCTGGCAGCTCGACGCTCGGGATGTCGCCTGCGGCGATGTCCTGATAGCGCGGCGCTACGCCCTTGTCGCGGCGGGGCAGGTTGACCCAGAGCTGGACCATCTCCAGCGTGCCGCCACTCTTGGTAAAGGCCGCCGAGTGCTTCTCCTCGTGCACGATGCCCGCCGCGGCGGTCATCCACTGCACGTCGCCGGGGCCCAGCCGCCCGTGCCCGCCGGCCGAGTCGCGGTGCTCGAGCTCGCCCTGGTAGAGGATCGTCACGGTCTCGAAGCCGCGGTGCGGGTGCTCGTCGACGCCGCGCGACGCACCGGTGGCATCGGGCTCGAAGTCATGCGGCCCGGCCAGGTCGAGCATGAGGAACGGGCTGAGCCCCGCCGCGCCGTGCCTGTGCACCGAGAACATGCTGCGCACGGGGAAGCCGTCGCCGACCCAGTGCGGGGGCGGGGCGGGAAGCACGGTGTCGATGGCCTTGGTGGCACGTGGTGTGGTGGGGTTGGTCGTGGGGGTGCGAGTGGTCGTCACGGGTGGTGCTCCTTCCATCTCGCCCCGCGGTCGGTGTCTCGCGGGGGAGAGGAGCGAACCCGCGGCGGCGGGCGGCTATTCGGTCTCGCTCGTGGCCGCCAGCCCGCACTCGGGGCACACGCCCTCTTGGGCATGGGCGTCGAGCTGGTAGCCGCAGGCCACGCAGCGGCCCTTCTTGCGCCGCCGCCGCGTGCGCCGCCAGCGCCAGACCACCAGCACCGGGAACGTCATGGCGGCATAGAAGACGGTGTTGGCCGCGAGGCCGAGCCAGATGGGGCGCAGGGGGATCTCGGCGTCCAGGCCCGCGAACCCGAGCACGTACATCCGCTCGTAACGGAAGCCCTGGGTGGAGGGCGAGGGCCCGTGGTCGATCACGTGCCTGCCCTCGGCCGCGGGCAGCGGCCAGCCGCTGGCCAGGTACCCGTACCCGCGCGGGTAGCCGGGGAAGTCGGGCCGCGCGAACCGGGGCCTGGGGTCGTCGGCCGGCTCGATGACGGGCCACTCGGCCGATGGCCACACGTCCTCGGGAAGCGGGTACGTCGCCGTCGAGTCCCACGCCACGCCCCCGGGCAGATCGGTGCGGTAGAACCCCACGAGTGCCCGCGGGGTCGAGATCCACATCCAATCGAAGGTTGCCACGGGCGTTGGTGCCGGTGCGGGTGTGGGCTGCTGGGCCCGCGTCTGCGACTGCGATTGCTGCCGCAGTTGTTTCTGTCGGGCCTTCTGCGTCAGCGACGCCGCGACCCCGGCCACGGGCACGCTGGCGATCGCCAGCACCAGCCCCGCCACCGCGCTCTTGAGCACCACGCCGCGCGACACGATCCGGTGGCGGCGGCCGGCCATCGACCCGGCCCCGCGCCTGGCCCGCCACGCCCCCCACGCACGCCAGGCACGCCACGCCAGCACCGGCGTCAGCGCCAGCACCGTGAAGAACACTACGTTGGCGAGCAATCCGCCCCACACCGGGCGCACGGGATGCGTGAGCCCCTCGCCCGCGCGCCACGGCCAGCCGGAGCGCACGAACGCCGTGTCCGCATCGGGGATGCGATCCAGCAGCGCCCGCGATCGCGCCGTCCGGTCCCGCAGGGCCTGCGGGGAGCGCGGCCACACCGGCAGCCTCGGCGGGGGGTAGGAGCCGGCCTCGATGGCGCGCTGGCGGAACCGCTCGCGTGCCAGCCGCTCCTGCTCGGCGTAGCCCTCGGCGATGCGGTAGTTCATCAGCACGTTGACGCCGTCGGGCACGCGACGGAACTCCTCGACCATGCCGCCCAGGCGTGCCTGGAAGATCAGCACGTCGCGGTTGGGCTCGCTGGGCGTGCCGGGCTCGAGCTCGTGCGCCTCGACATACCACGCCATCGGCCCCGGTCGCGTCGCCGGATCATCGGGCCATTGCCGCACCACGGCCACCGGCGCGGCGATGCCGACGAGCGCCAGCAGCACGCCGACGAGCACGCAGATCGCCAGGGCGCGGATGGACACGATGCGTCGCCGAAGGATGGCCATCGAAGGCAGGATAGGGCCTCGCGTCCGCGCCCCCAGTGACGGGCCACTGACGGGCCGGTTTGGGCCAGTTACGGGCAGCCGGCGTCGAAGGCGTTCTGGAACGCGAGGAAGTCGAGAAACGTGAAGTCGCCGTCGCCGTCGAAGTCGGCGCGGGGGTCCATGAGGTCGAAGAGGTTGCCGAACGCGAGGAAATCGAAGATCGTGAGGGTGCCGTCGCCGTCGAGGTCGGGGCGGCACGGGCTCCGGCCGAGTACGACGTATGACACGCCGCCGCTGCCGATCTCGGGCGTTCCCGCCAAGCGCGAGCCGATCAGCATGTCGGGGCGGCCGTCGCCGTTGAAGTCGCCAGCGCTCGCCACGCTCCCGGCGAACCTGCTGGAAACCGCGCCGCCGTGAAAGGTCACGCCGATCACGCCGTCGAGCTCGCTGAGCAAAAGCGGCTCGGCGAACGGCTCGCGTCGCCCAAACACAAGATACGCCTCGCCCCGCCCGTACACGGGCGAGCCCGTGTAGTCCCCGCCTGGCGCGCCGATGAGCACGTCGTCCAGGCCGTCGCCGTTCACGTCACCCGGGCCGGCGATCGAATACCCGGCACGGTCGCCCTCGTCCTCGGAAGGGAACGCGGCCGAGATGCCCTCCAGCAGGAAGCCCTCTTCGGGAGCCAGCGATGACAGATCGATGGAAGCCGGGTGGTCCGGGCCGTGGCGGCCATGGAGCACGACCGACAGGCCCGCGGCCGTCCGCCCGCCCGGGGACGCGGAGAACAGCCCGAGCAGGACGTCGTTCACGCCGTCGCCGTTGAAGTCGCCCGCACCGGCCACCCGCTGCAGGAGCCCGAGCCCGTTGGCGGAGAACCCGTTCGTGCCGTCCAGGTCGGCCGCGGCCAGCGTGCGTGGCCAGGGCTCGCCCGCCGGCCGGCCGAAGAGCACGTGCACGTCGCCGCGTTCGACCACGGCCGCATCGTCGAAGCCGTCACCGTTCACGTCGCCCAACGCCGCGACCGGCCCGTGCCAGTCGGGCTGGCCGCGCCCGTCGAACCGCACGCGGGTGTCGTCGGTTGGTTCGTCGAGCACGATCGCCGGCTCGAACACCCCCCCGGCCGCCCGATCGCGACCGAAGATGATGTGCAGCGCCCCCTCGGCCTCGAACAGCCGCCCACCGGCGCTCACCAGCAGGTCGCCGATGCCATCGCCATTGAGATCCCCAGCGGGGCCAATCCCGGCGCCGACGCGAGCCCACTCAGCGGCGCCCAGCAACGCGAAGCCATCGGTGCCATCCAGCGAACCGAGGTTCACGCCATCGGGGAACCCGCCCTCGCGACCGAACACGACGTACGCCCGTCCGGCCGACCACATGCCATCGACCGCCAGATCCTCGTTGCTCAGCGCGAAGTCATCGATGCCATCGCCGTTGATATCGCCAACGGGGGCCGCGTGGCGCGATCCGGCGAACCGGAAACCGTCCTGGCCCGCCAGCGTGCCCAGGTCGACGATCCGCGGGTCCGCCGTTGCAATCGCGCGCCCGTAGACCACCGCTCCGAACGCCAGCAGCGCGTCGTCGATGCCGTCGGCGTCGATATCCCCGCACCCGGTGAGCGACATGTTCGCATCGGTCCGCCTCGGGCCAATCGCCAGCGACGTTCCGGCCGGGAGCGCCTCGACATTCACCACCGCGGGGAACGGTTCGGCCAGCGGGTCCGATTGGGCCAGGGCCCCCGCGCTCGCCGCCAATCCCGCCGCGGCCACCAGCGTCCACGCTATCCCGGTCCTGCGCATCGCGTCCCTCGCCTTCGTGCTGGATCCCGTGCCAACAGCATACCTCCGATCGGGGCGGATGCCAGGGTTCTCGGGCGTTCATCCGGCGTCCCGGATGTCCAATCCGGCATCCCGGATTTTGAATCTGGCACCCCGGATTCGCGATCCGGCATCCCGGATTCGGAATCTGGCACCCCGGATTCGCGATCCGGCATCCCGGATTTGGAATCTGGCACCCCGGATTCGCGATCCGGCATCCCGGA
>JAUHYE010000039.1 GCA_030426395.1 Phycisphaerae bacterium | reverse complement strand
TGTCGCGAGCGAGCTTGAGCTTGGTGCCAACGCCATCGGTGGCGGCGACGAGGACGGGCTCCTTGTAGTTTCGCTTGAAGAGCTTCTCGTTGAAGTCCAGGCGGAAGAGGCCGGCGAAGCCGCCGTCGTTCTTGAGGACGCGGGGCCCGTGTGTGCGTCGCATGAGGCCCATGATGGCGTCGACGAAGCGGTCGCCCGCGTCGATATCGACGCCGGACTGGGCGTAGGTGAGGCTCTGCTTGCCTGTGGGCTTGCCGGCCGAGCCGTTCGGGGATGTTTTGGGGGCTTTGCGGGTGCGCGGGGGCTTGGTCTTGCCGGCGGGGGTGGGCATGGGCAAGCGTAGGACGGTTTGCGGGGGTTACGGGCTGGTTGTGGGGCAGGACATCCGGTTTTTGGCCGCTAGACTGATTCTGTCCCGTTTCGTCGCGGGGATCCGAGGCGATCCCGCGGCGGGTGCTCGAAATCGCAGAATCGCCCCTGACGGCTCAACAGGCTCAACGCCGGGAGACCGAAGTTCCATGGCCGACAACCGCACGTCGCTCTTTACATCCGAGTCCGTTTCGATGGGCCACCCCGACAAGATCGCCGACCAGATTTCGGATGCGATTCTGGACGTCATGCTCAAGGACGACCCGCACTCGCGCGTGGCGGTCGAGACGATGGTGGCCACGGGGCTGGTCGTGGTCTCGGGCGAGGTGACGACGAGCACCTACGTGGACATCCAGGACATCGTGCGCGACACGATCCGCGAGATCGGGTACGACGACGCGGAGATGCGCTTCGATTGCGATTCGTGCGCAGTGCTGGTGGCGCTCAACAAGCAGAGCCCCGACATCGCGCAGGGCGTCGACCGCGAGGGCGCGGGCGACCAGGGCCTGATGTTCGGCTTCGCGTGCCGGGAGACCGATGAGCTGATGCCGCTGCCGATCCAGTTGGCGCACCGCCTGGTCGAGCGTCAGGCCCAGGTGCGTCGCGACGGGATCATCCCTGGGTTGCGACCGGACGCCAAGAGCCAGGTGACCATCGAGTACGAGGGGCTGCGGCCGGTGCGTGTCGACACGGTGCTGATGAGCACGCAGCACGACCGGACGTGGAGCGGCAAGCAGAAGCAGGAAGAGCTGCGCAGGCAGGTGATCGAGCATATCTTCAAGCCCGTGCTGGGCGAATGGTGGAACTCGGGCATCACCATCCATGTGAACCCGACGGGCCAGTTCGAGATCGGCGGGCCGCATGGCGACGCGGGGCTCACGGGTCGCAAGATCATCGTGGACACCTACGGCGGTCGCGGGCGGCATGGTGGCGGGGCCTTCAGCGGAAAGGACCCGACGAAGGTCGATCGCTCGGCGGCCTACATGGCCCGGTACATCGCCAAGAACGTGGTGGCGGCGGAACTGGCCGACGTGTGCGAGGTGCAGCTCAGCTACGCCATCGGCGTGGTGGAGCCCACGAGCGTGCACGTGGATTGCTTTGGCACCGAGAAGGCGGACCTGGACAAGATCGAGAAGGCCATCCGCAAGGTGTTCCCGCTCACGCCGCGGGGCATCATCGACACGCTTCAGCTCCGCAAGCCCATCTACCGACTGACGGCGCGGCACGGGCACTTCGGGCGCAAGCCGTTCGAGCGTGAGGGCAAGAGCTACTTCACGTGGGAGAAGACCGACAAGGTCGAGGACCTGAAGAACGCTGTCGGTGGCGCGGTAGCGGCGGGGGCGTGATCGCTCAACCCAAGCTGTAAAGGTTATTTGCTCGGGCGTACTCGAGCACGCTTGGGTGCAGCGGCGTCTCGAAGGGTGAGCCCTGGGCGTCGCGGACCTCGGTGGAGGCGGCCCGGAGCAGGTCGATATCGACGAAGGACTCGGCCCAATGGTCGAGTTCTTTTTCGTTCCAGAAGTTGGCGGTTGCCATCGCGGTGCGCAAGTCGGAAGCGGTCGCGATGGGGTGGCGTGGCAAGACGACCGGCTGCGCCATTTCGAGCATCTCACGCGGTTGGCGCCAGCGGTGGAAGCTGACGGCCTGATCGGCGCCGATGATGAACCAGAGTGTACGGTCGGGCAGAATGGACTTGGCACGTTCGAGCGTGCGGGCCCAGTAGCTGGGCTCGCCGTGGGTGGCGCGGTCGAGCTCGTCGGTCCAGATGCCGGTGCGATCGAGGCCCTCGGTCGCCAGGCGGAGCATGTCGAGGCGCTGGGTATCGGTGGCGGTGGGGGCGTTGTCCTTGTGGGGCGAGCGGGCGGCGGGCACGAATGCCAGAAACGCGGGTGCGCCGACACGGCGTTCCAGTTCACGGCGGCCCAGGTGGGCCAGGGTGACGTGCGCGAGGTGTGGCGGGTCGAAGGTGCCGCCGAAGAGCGCGACGTGGCGGCAGTTGGTGGGTATCGAAAGTGGTGTCGGCGCTTTGGGCGTCACCGGTGAGGGTAGGGGCCGGCGCGTGCGAGGTTGGTGCTAGAAGTCGTCGTCGGGGACGACCATGAGCGGGCCGAGGTCGTTCCCGAACTCGTCGGCCCAGAGGTCTTGCGGGGCCAGCAAGGGGTACTTCTGCCGCAGGATCTCGAGGGGCAGGCGTTCGTCGAGGATGACGCCGTTGTGGTCGACGACGGTGTAGACGTGGCCGGCCTCGGTCACCTCGATGCGGACGTCGTACTCGCGGCCCTGGAGGGTGCCGAGGTCGACCGCGGGCTCGGGCGGCTCGGGGAGGTGGTCCTGAAGGGTTGCCCGGCCCTGACGGGGCTCGATGGCCACGAACAGGACCACGGCCCCGGCGGCGAGCATCAGGATGGTGATGGCGTGCTTGCGTCCCATAGTGCCTCTCCTATGGAACGCATCGGCTCGTGATGGATGCGGCTTGAGGGTTCTTTAGAGCTCGGCCAGGCGCTGGGCGGTGCGTTGCTCGATGAGCGCGGCCATGAGGGGCGTGAGGTCGCCTTCGAAGAGGGTCTGGCGGAGCTGGAACTTGGTGTCCAGCCGCTGGTCGGCGACGATGCCGTCTTGGTAGCGGTAGACGCGAACTTTTTCGGACCTTTCGCCGGTGCCGATCTGGCCCTTTCGGGCGGCGGATCGTTCGGCCTCGGCCTCTCGGAGCTGGCGTTCGTAGAGGCGGGCCATGAGCAGGCGGCGGGCCTTCTCGCGGTTCTGGTGCTGGCTCTTGCTCTCCTGCATGCGGACCTCGATGCCGGTGGGGTTGTGTACGAGGTGGACGGCGGTGGCGACCTTGTTGACGTTCTGCCCGCCGGGGCCTTGGGAGGTGGTGACGTGCTCGGTGACGTCGTTGGCCCAGTCGATCTTCACCTCGACGGCCTTGGGCTCGGGCAGCACGGCGACGGTAGCGGTGGAGGTGTGCACGCGGCCCTGGGATTCGGTCGCGGGAACACGCTTGACGGAGTGGACGCCTGCTTCGAAGCTGAGCTCGGCCCAGACGCCCTCGCCCTTGACGCTGGCGGTGGCCGAGCGGACGCCGCCGTGGCTCTCGCCTCCGGTGAAGTCGAGGGTCTCGAAGGACCAGCCCTTCTGGCCGGCGTACTTCTCGTACATCTCGAGGAGGTCCTTGGCCCAGATCTGGGCCTCATCTCCGCCGGTGCCGGCGCGGAGCTCGAGGATGACCGAGCCGACGAGGTTGTCGTCGCTGGAGACCAGGGCGGCCTTGACCGACTCGATCTCCTGGGTTGCTTTGGCTTCGAGTGTGGGTAGTTCGGCCTCGGCCATCTCGGCGAGTTCGGCGTCCTCGTCCGAGTCGATGGCCTGTTGGAGGTCGGCAGCCTCGGCGAGCAAGCGGGTGTAGCGCTGGTAGCCCTCGACGACGGGGGCCAGTGCCGAGCGGCGGATGGAAAGGTCGCGGACCCGCTCGTGGTCGGCCAGGACTTCGGGGTCTTCGAGCTGCTTGCCCACGGCGCGATACTGCTTGGCAAGTTCGTCGAGCTTGGCGCGGACGGCGGGGGTGAGGGTGTCGGCGGTGGTGGTCACGATGGATTGTTGGCGCGTGGTGCTATCGGTCTGATGGGAGCGCCCATACTTCCGGGTCTGCCCAGTTTCCGGCAAAGCCCAGCGCGAAACACTTTGTCACATCAGAGTTTAACGGAGTGGGTGGGATTTGCGTGTATGATGCGTGCTCCGTGAGGGACGGAGAGCCGGAGAAACCAGAGAAAGGGAGAGACGAGATGCGGAGCTCGGGATGTCGGTGTGGGGTTATGGGAGCAGCGTTGGTGCTCGCGATGGCCGCCGGGGCGAGCGTGGCCCGCGGGCAGGTGATCGATTGGGCGACGTCGAGCGGCGGCGACTGGGCCAATGCGGCCAATTGGAGCCCGATGCTGGTGCCGGACTCGCCAGGCGAGACGGCGCGGATCGCCGAGCCCGGGTCGTACGTCATCAGCATTCCGACCATCTCGCCGCAGGCGGGCTTGCAGTTGCTGAACGCCGGGGTGACGGTGGAGCTTGGCAACGTCCGGACGTTCACGCTCTCGGGAACAACGCAGATCATTAACGGCGTGTTCGTTGTAAACCCGACCGGCGGCATCAGCGCCACGGCGCTGCGGCTGGGAGAGGACGTTGAGGAGGTGCTTGGCACTGGCGTGATCGTGCTCAATGACTCTTCCCCCGCGTCGACTGGCCGCGCCCAGTTCAGCGATGCGGTGACGGGTGTGTCGACGATCCTGGGGCCTGAACTGCTGGTGCGTGGCTCGGGCTTTGTGAGCGCCACCGTGCTCAACCGCGGCATTATCCGCGCGGACGTGGACGGCTTCGTGCTCAATGTGTTCGGCACCGACAAGGGCAATGAGGGACAACTCGAGGCCACCGACGGCGGCATCCTGCGGATCGCATCGGTCATCGATCAGTCGCCGACGGCCCGCATCGTGGCCGATGGCGGGGTGGTTCGGCTGACCAACGCGACGATCAACGGCGGCGAGGTCGACGGAACGGCGGGGCTGGTCGAGGTATCGGCTGGCAACGCGGTGTTCGATGGCGTCGAGCTGGTGACGGGTGGGGTCGAGATCGAGAACGTCCGCCAGTTGATCGTCAATAACAGTCTGACGCTCGACGGCGAGATCCTGGTCAATCGCGACGGCGGCATCAGTAGCACACGACTCCTGTTTGGCACGAGCGGAACGATCGACGGCGACGCGACCATTTCGCTGAACGACTCGTCGGCCGCAGGTGCGGGCCGTGCGGTGCTCGGCGATACGACGGTCGGTCTTACCACGATGCTGACTGACAGCGTTCAGGTGCGCGGTTCGGGCACGATTTCGGCCGTTATGGTGAACGAGGGGGCGATCCGTGCCGACGTGGATGGAAGCCAACTGAACGTGACCCCTTCGGTCATCACCAACAACGGTCTGATGGAAGCGGCCGACGGTGGCGTGCTGCGATTGACCACCACGGTGAACCAGGGAAGTGGCGGCGTGGTCGATGCGGCCAGCGGCGTGGTGCGCATGGCGGCCGCGACGATCTCTGGCGGCAGCGTCACGAACAGCGGCGGTACGTTCGAGATCGCCGACGGCAATGGCACGTTCGATGGCGTCGATCTTGCCACGGGCGACTTCGAGATCCAGAACGTGCGGCAGTTGATCATCATCGACGGCCTGACGCTCGACGGCGAGATCCTGGTAAACCGCGATGGGGGCATCAGCTCCACGCGGCTGCTGTTCGGCAGCAGCGGCACGATCGATGGCGACGCGGTGATCGCGTTGAACGATTCGGCATCGACGGCTTCGGGTCGTGCGGTGTTGGCCGATACCACAACTGGGCTGACCACGACGCTAGCCGACACCGTTCTGGTGCGCGGCTCGGGCACGGTGACCGCGTCGCTGGACAACCAGGGGACAATCCGCGCGGACGTCGACGGCGGTGAACTGCTCTTGAACGAATCCGCCAAGGCGAACGATGGCTCGATGGAAGCGACCAACAACGGCCGCCTGCGCATTTCCACGACTGTGAATCAGGGGCCTGGTGGGCGCATCGCCTCCGACGGAGGCACGGTGCGCATGGCCGCGGCGACGATCAACGGCGGGCAGATCGAAAACTCAGGGGGCTTGGTCGAGGTGGCTGCCGGCAACGCGACGTTCGATTCGACGAGTATCGAGGGCGAGGTGCAGATCGAGAACGTTCGACTGCTGGCGTTGAGGAACGACACCGAGCTGAACGGCCTGATCGTCGTGAACCGCGACGGCGGGATTTCGGCCACGCAGTTGCAGTCGGCCACTGCTGGCACGATCAGCGGCACGGGCGAGATCTTCCTGAACGACTCGGCGACCAATCCTGTGGGCCGGGCTCAGCTTACTCAGGGCGTCTCGGGCATCGTGACCACCTTCGGCCAGGGCATCACGATCTCTGGCAACGGCTACTTGCGTGGCATGTTGACCGCGCAGGGCACCGTGGCTCCGGGCCGCATCGGTTCGGCCCGTGGTGAGACGGCGACGCTGGATGCGTCGGGCACCTTGAACCTCGCCGCGACTTCTCGTGTTGAGATCCAGGTCGGTGGACGGGCCACGGGCGAGTTTGATCGGATTACGGGCAACGCGGTGATCAACCTGGCCGGCACGCTGGACGCCAGCGCGATCGCCGGTTTCATGCCCGACACGTGTGAGAACTTCACAATCATCAGCGGCTCGGCGATTAACGGCGAGTTCGATGAGTTGGTGACAGGGGCCCTGGGCGGCAACCAGCGGTGGCGGCTGTTCTACACGGGCAACACCGTGGAGCTGCGCGCGACGTGCCTGCCCGACATCGACGGCGATTGCTCGCTGACGATCTTTGACTTCCTCGAGTTCCAGAACCTCTTTGATGGCGGCAGCCTCGAAGCCGACTTCGATGGTGATGGATTGCTGACGCTCTTCGATTTTCTTGAATTCCAGAACGCGTTCGACATGGGTTGCGGCTAAAGCTCGATGGATTCAACAAATGAAACGGCGGCGCGTCTTGCGAAGGACGGGCCGCCGTTTGATGTTGGTCGATCAGGGATCAGGCGCGCTGCGCGCGGAGCTCGTCGCGGATCTCGGTGAGGAGTTGGACATCGGCGGGAGGGACGGGAGGTGCGGCGGCCTCGATCTCCTGCTGCTTCTCGAAGCGTTTGCGGGCGGTGTTCATCATCTTGACGACCATGAACACGGCGAACGCCAGGATGAGGAAGTTGATGAGGACGGTGATGAAGTTGCCGTAGGCGAGCACGGGACCGATCGCACGCGCGTCGGCGAGTGGGAGCGTAAGGCCGGCGGCCTCGTTGGCGTCGCTCACCTTGGTCGAAAGTGGGAGGTAGAGGTTGCTGAAGTCGACCTTGCCGGGGATCGAGACGATCGGCATGATGACGTCGTCGATGAGCGACTTGATGATGATGCCGAAGGCGCCGCCGATGATGATGCCGACGGCCATGTCCATCATGTTGCCCTTGACGGCGAACTCGCGAAATTCCTTGATGATGCCCATGAAAAGCACTCCCCCGTTGGCTGTGACGCCACGAGAACACCCCCAGCCGCCGAGCGGGACGGGCTCGGGTCGGGTGGGGGCTACGCAAGCATATGTCGGCGATACACTCGGGCATGATGCCCAATGCCCATAACGAAACGCCCGCCGATCATCTTCTTGCCCGCCGCCGGCGGGTCGCCGCCGCTCTTCGTGAGCGGGCGGCGGAGGTTGGTAGTGGGGCATTGCCCGTTGTGCTGCTGGGAGCGGGGGAGATGATCCCGGTACCGGGGCAGCACGATCGGGTGTACCCGTTCATGGCCCACAGCGATTACTACTACCTGACCGAGCAGCAGAGCCCTGGTGGTGTTCTGGCGATCGACCTGGCCGACGACAGCGAGACGCCGTGGCGGGCGTTCGCGCCCGAGGTGACGCAAGCGCACCGGACGTGGGAGGGCGACGTGTCTTGGGAGGGCGCGCCGCTGGCGGAGCTTTCGGCGTGGCTGGTGGAGCGGCGTGGGCGCGCGGTGGTGATGCTGGGGTGCCCGGTTGGTGGGTATGGCGGGGGTGTCGATACGAAGCTCAGTGCTGAGCTGGCCGAGGCGTTGCTGCATGCGCGGCGGGTGCTCGATGAACTGGAGATCGGGCTCATGCGCAAGGCCGCTGCCGCGACGGCGGCGGGGCACGCGTACGCGCATCGCGTGCTGACCAGCGGCGAGGCGGCGGGCATGACCGAGCGGCAGTTGCAGGTCGAGATCGAGGCGGAGTTCTTCCGCAACGGCGCGGACGGCACGCCGTACGACACGATCGTGGGCAGCGGGCCGAACGCGGCGGTGCTGCACTTCGCGCCGGGGGATCGGGTGATCTCAAAGGGCGAGTGCGTGCTGGTGGATTCGGGGGCTTCATACAAGCGGTACGCGGGCGACGTGACACGCACGTGGCCGGTGGGTGGGCCAACGCAAACGCAGCGGGATGTGATCAACATCGTGATCGATTCGGAAGAGGCCGGGCTGGCCATGTGCAAGCCGGGCGTGGAGTGGCATGACGTGCATCGGCGATGCAGCGAGGTGGTGCTCGACGGGTTGATCGGCCTGGGGGCGCTCAAGGGCGACGCGGCGGAGATGGTCGAGCGCGGCGTGGCGGGGCTCTTCTTCCCGCACGGCGTGGGGCACATGATCGGCCTGGGCGTGCGCGGCGCGGGCGGAAGGCTGCCCGGGCGTGCGCCGCGGAAGGGGCCGGGCGGGGTTGGCGTGCGTGTCGACATCCCGCTGGAGGTTGGCCACGGGTTCACGGTCGAGCCGGGGCTGTACTTCATCCCCGGGTTGATCGACGTGGCCGAGACGCGGGAGAAGTTTGGCGATGCGGTGCAGTGGGGGGTGGTCGATTCGCTGCGCAAGGAGATCCAGGGCGTGCGGATCGAGGACGATGTGGTGATTACCGAGGGCGGGTGTGAGAACCTGACGGCGGGGATTGTGAAGGGGCTCGATTAGCGGGCTCAATCGTCGTCGGGTTCGGCGGGCATGAACGTCTGATCGTTGTCCTTCGCAAGGAAGTGCATTGCGTGGTATTGAGGATCGCTGATCGCGCCTTGGTTGTCCACGCCATCGAAGCCGATGGTGTAGAGGCGGTAGCCGACCGGAGACTCGGCTTCGAGCACGTACTTGAACGGCTCATCGGTGCAGGGGTCGAGCGGCATCTTGGCGAGGTACTCGGGGACGAGGTCTTCGAGCCTAGCCGGCAGAGTGCCCGTTCTGGCGTGGTGCAACTCTATGGCCAGCGCGACCGTGGTAGCTCGTGCGTGTGCCAGGGTCGAGATCTCGGCGCCTAAGAAGCCCTCGTAGGCCGGCACGATCATCGCGGCGAGCGGCGTCATGCCCTTGCTCCAGGCATCGTTCTCGCGGCGGATGGTCTGGATGCGTTCACGGCCGGTGAGCTGCCATGCGGCCAGGACAAGTTCATTGAGGCGGCCGAAGTCCTGGTCGGCCGCGCCGGGGTTTGCCGCGCGGATCGGGATATTGAAGCCCTCTTCAACGAGCTCGGCGCGGGCGACGATGCGCTCGCCCTCGAGCACTGCTTCCATGTCGGGCCATGTGTCGCGATCGGGAGATTGCAGGTGAGCGTCGTACACGGCTTGGATGAGTTCGGCGTCCGCCGTGCGTTCGGTCAGCAGCGAGTTGACCGAGTCCGTTGCCATGGCGTCCGTGGCGACGGCCACCAGCCGGCCGAGCAGGGAGGGTGATGCATTCGCGTGCGCGGCGGCGAGGCCACGCAGGCGTAAGTAGGCGTGTGTGGCCCCTTGGGCGTCATTCTTTCGCCATGCGAGGGTGAACTGACCGCCAAGCAGTCGAGCCAACGACCGAGTGAGATAAGTTCATCGATGCGGCTGTTGATCCCGCTGGTTTCCATCGCGACGCCAACGGCATCGATCGCTGCGATCTGGTCGGCCGGCAGATTCGGGTCGTTCACCTCGTCGCCGCCGAGCTTGAAGGTGTCAGTGACGAGAATTGGAATGATGTCATCGTTGAGGAGCGTGCGAATCTCGTGCATGATCTGCCGAGAGCGCTCGGTCTGGTTGGCGTCCAAGCCGCTCTGGGTCTCGGCGTGCTGTTCGTAGAGAAGGTCGTAGTCCTGCCTTGGCAGCCCAGGACCGAAGTAGCCAAACGTGAGTGCCAGCACAACGACCACCAGCATGAGCACGGCCGCGCAGCCGATGGAGGTGTTGCGAAGGGCCGAGCCGCGGCGGATGGGGTTGGGTGCGAGGCGGTTAGGCATGGGTTCTCCCTTTCGGCCGGGACCGTAGGCGGCCGTGCGTACGATTGGGTTTGATCCCGAATGCCTTTCAGCGGAGCGAACGATGTCCCCCGGCTTTGCCGACAAGATCGAGATGCAGAACCGCCTCTTTGCCGAGCTTTCGGCGATGTTCGGGCGGGAGGTGCCACTGTACGACAAGGCGCAGGCGGTCAACGTGGTGTGCAACCGGGCGGTGTGCGAGCTGCTCTCGGTGCGGCACCCGGGCTTTGCGGTGAGCGACGAGGAGATCGATCGCACGGGTGGCGAGCGGCATGGGGCGATCCGCATCGGGCGGGCCGACGAGTACCGGCTGGTGGCACGGTTTTTTGGCTGCTTCGGGATGGAGCCGCACAACTTTTATGACACCACATCGATTGGTGCGAAGAGCCAGCCGGTGATCGCGACGGCGTTCCGTTCGCCCGAGAGGCCCGAGCACCGGGTGTTTACTTCGCTGCTGATGACGGATTATTTTGATGACGCGACGAAGGGGCGCATCGAGGCGTTGCTCTCGAAGCGGCAGGTGTTTTCGGAGCGTGCGATCGAGCTCGTCGACAAGAGCGAGCGAGATGGCGGGCTGAACTGGGAAGACGCCAACGAGTTAATCGGCGAGGCGACGGGGCGCATTTTCAAGTGGACGGGGCGGGCCCGTGACCACCAGCTCTACACCGACCTGTGCAAGGGCGGGTTCAAGATCGCCGCCGACATCGCGTGCTTCGAGCGGCACCACCTGAACCATCTCACGCCCAACACTTTGTGCATGGACGTGTACACGGCCGCGATGAAGTTCTGCCTTGGCGAAAGCGATCGGGCGACCTTCGAGATGCGGGCGGCTCGGGCGCTTGAAAACATGCTCCTGATGAGCGGGCCCGATTGGCTGTCGCTGCACTTCAAGCACGTCGAGCCGGATCGCGTGCTCAAGGTCGGCGATGCGGATGTTGATTCGGGTGTGCTCGGCGCGCACGTGGCGGCGTTGGCCGATCGATTGAGTGAGGCCCATCTGGATCTGTTGAAGCTGCCCCACGCGGGTTTCAAGGACTTTACCGAGGGGCCGTCGGCCGACACGCCCGTCTTGCTGCGTCAGGATGCGTACCGGGCGCTGACCGAGCCGGTGGCGTTCGTGGAGGCGGACGGCAGCGAGGTTGAGGCCTCCCACACCGCTCGGTTCGGTGAGATCGAGCAGCGTTTCTATGCCACGACGCCGGCCGGTCGCGCAATGTACGACCAGTGTCTGGCCGAGTTCGAGGAGGCTCGCGCGGCTGATCCGGATCTCATGAATCGCGACGAGGCGGCATTCCTGCGGTTGCACGCCGAGGCGTTCGCCGTGTTCCCCAAGACGCTCGACGGGTTGCTCGAGAAGGGGCTCGTGTACGCCGAACACGCGCCCACCGAAGCCGGGCGGGCGGCGGCGGGTTCGATCGAGACGACCGATCTTCGCGAGTTGGTTCGGAAGGGGTACGCGACGCGCGAGGGGTTACGGTACGAAGACTTTCTGCCCGTGAGCGCGGCAGGCATCTTCGCGAGCAACCTGAACCAGTACGGCACGGCGTCTACAGCGTCGAAACGGCCCGAGTACACGCGTGAGCAACTTGAGGGGATCATGGGCAAGCGGATGATCGACACCGATCTGGCGCATGCGGCCGTGGACGCCGGTTCGAGGCTTGGGACCTATCATGCGCTCGGCCTTCTGGACGATCTTGATGCATCCGAGCGTGCGAGCCTCGAAGCCGCCGTTCGTCGATCCGGGGTGCACGCGGCGTCGGTAGCGAACTGAATGAATACGTTTGGGGGAGCAGCTATGAAGGCAATCGGGTTGGTTCTGGGCGTCTTCTCTTGCCTGGCTTGCATCGAGAGCCCCGTGGGTGCAAGGCATGTGCTCGCCGCCCAGCAAGAGGCCAAGCCGACGCTCGTTGTTGGTTCTCCGGCCCCGGCATTCAAGCCCGAGCACTGGCTGAAGGGTGAGTCCTTCGAGTCGTTCAAGCCTGGCCATGTGTACATCGTGGAGTTCTGGGCGACGTGGTGCGCACCTTGCCGAAGGGCGATACCACACCTGACCAAGTTGCAGGCGAAGCATCCGAAGACGCTGACCGTCATCGGGCACGCGACCGCCGACCGGCAGCAGAAGATCGACGACGCACGAGAATTCGTCGAGCAGCAAGACACGCGGATGGCGTACACGGTGACGTTCTCGCCGAGGAACAAGACCTACTTAGATTGGAACAGGGCCGCCGGTCGGCGGACCATCCCATCGGCATATGTGGTGAACGGGGAGGGCAAGATCGCGTACATCGGCCGTCCCGACAAGGCCATGGACGATGCGGTCGAGGCGGCGATTGCCGATCTTCCGCGGCTTGCTCGCGAGGCGGCCGACGCCCGTGCCGAGGCATACGTCGCGGCGCGTCAGGAAGAGCGCGAGGCGCGTCGGGATGCAAAGCTGCAGGCCAGGATCGATGAGGCCGCCGAACTGGCAAACAGGCTGCTGGCAGAGGGCGAAGACCAACGCGCCGTCGCGGTCGTCGACGCCATCCTCGCACTCGACGCCAAGGGCGAGCACCGATGGGCGAGCCGGAAGATCGAGCTCATGGTCGTCACTGAGAAGGACGACCGGTATGTCCTCGCCGAGGCGCGTCGCATGGCTGATCGTGAGTACGCCGAACACGCGGGTGGCCTCTCACAGCTCTGCAAGGCGATCGACTTGCTCGAGGCTCGGACGCCGAAGCCTGAGATCCCCGACGCATTGCGCGAGATCGCGTCATCGGCAATCGTACAGGCGAGCGAGTTGAGCAGTCAGGCTAACCCGGAGATCGAGGAGTTGCTGGCCGGCGACCTGTGGCGACGCGGCGAGAAGCAGGCGGCTATCGAAGCCCAGCGCCGAGCCGTCGTAGCGACCCCCGCGCAAGACGATCGCCGAGAACAACGGCAGGCGAAGCTCAAGGCGTACACGTCGGGATGAGCCGCTGGTGGCGCAGGAGATAGCCCCGCCCGGATTCGAACCGGGGACCAAGCGATTATGAGTCGCGTGCTCTAACCGCTGAGCTACGGGGCCGAAGGGTCTGCGTGCCTGACAATAGGGCGGGACGAGGCCGGTGGATCGGGCTCGCACGAAGTATCATCGCGGGGGAGGCGTTGTTATGGCCGGATCCGTTCTTTGGCTTTGCGTTCTGCTTCGGATTCTGGGCGTTTGTGGCTTGGTGGTCGGCGGCGCCCTTGTCGTGGGCTGTGCTTCGAGGGAGGTCGGCACGGCAACGGCTTCCAGAGCTAGCGAGGGGCCGTATGTCATCGTCCTCGGCACGGCCCAGGATGCCGGATCTCCTCAGGTGAACTCGCCCGCGAGGCATACGGCACGGGTCGATCCCACGAAGCGGCGGCTGGCGACCTCGCTTGGCATCGTGGATCCGCGGTCGGGGCGGCGATGGCTGATCGAGGCGACGCCGGACTTTCGCGAGCAGGCGTGGGCGCTCAACCGGGCGGAGCCAGAGTCGGAATCGCCGATCCAACTCGACGGCGTCTTCATCACGCACGCGCACATCGGGCATTACACGGGGCTGATGTTCCTGGGGCACGAGTCGATGGGGGCGTCCAGCATTCCGACGTATGTCGCGCCGCGGATGAGGCAGTTCTTGTCGACGAACGGGCCTTGGGATCAGCTCGTGCGATACGAGAACATCGATCTCAGCCAACTCACCGTCGATGAGCCGGTCGATCTGGGTATTGGCGTCACGGTGACACCGTTCCTGGTGCCGCATCGGCAGGAATACAGCGAGGTGCTCGGTTTCCGTATTGAGGGGCCGAGCCGCTCGGTGGTGTTTATTCCCGATATCGATTCGTGGGATGAGTGGGCGGATAACGGCGTGGAGATACTAAATGTCGTGCGTGACGGCGACCGCGCCTATCTCGACGCGACGTTCTACGACAACAACGAGATCCCCGGGCGTGACATGAGCACGTTCCCGCATCCTCGTATCACCGACACGATGCGACGTCTGGAATCACTGCCGCTTGGCGAGCGCGAGCGGGTGCGATTCATCCACCTGAACCACACGAACCCGGCGCAGTGGGAGGGCACACCGGCCCGCCGCGAGATTGAGCGGCGGGGGTTTCGAGTGGCCGAGCGGGGCGAGGTCTTCGAGTTGTAGGCTCAGGCGATCTCGGCGAGCAGGTCGTTCAGATCCATCGCGTTGCTGATCTCGCGTGACTGAACCCAGCGGACGACGGGTTTGCCATCGTCGCCCTTGCCGACCAGCACTGTGCCGCGGGTGGAGATGTTCAGGTCGGGCCAGTAGAAGCCGTAGGCCTTGCTGACGGCCCGGTGCATGTCGGCCAGCAGGGTTTGCTTCAGGCCCAGGCTCTCGGCCCAGGCCCGGTGCACGAAGAAGCTGTCGCACGAGACCCCCACGACCTGCACGCCCTTGTCGTGCCACGCGTCGAACTCCTCGTTGACGCACTTCATTTCGGTCGAGCACACCGGGCTGAAGTCCATGGGGTAGAAGCACAGGGCCACGTCACCGTTTTCGAGGGCCTGGCTGAGCGTCCACTCCTCGCGGTTCTGCGTCATGAGGGTGAAGTCGGGCGCGGAATCGCCCTTGGCAATAGGCTGGCCGCGGGTTGGCAGGTCGGTGGTGGCTGGCATGGCGGTTTGCTCCGGTAGAGTTCGGGAAATTGGTAGCCGGGTTGCCCGCGCGGGCCCCGTGGGGCGTATGCTAGGGCATGGCGATCGCGGGGCCTGCAAAGTCCGAGGGCGACCTCCTCACACGCTACACGGAAGTGTGCGAGCGCGTCGATCGCGCCGCTGAAAAGTCGGGCCGTAAGTGCTCGCAGGTCCTGCTCGTGGCCGTCACCAAGTATGCCGAGCCAGACCAGATCCTCCAACTCGTGCAGGCCGGGCATCGAGACTTCGGCGAGAACCGCGTGCAACAGTTGCTCCAGCGGGCGCCGATGCTCGACGAGCAGGTGTCGCGGATGCGCTCCATGGGGGCTGCCCTTGGTGGGAATCCGTCAAGCAAGCACGAGCCCATCCGCTGGCACATGATCGGCCAGCTCCAGCGCAACAAGGCCCGGCAGGTGGCCGAGGTCAGCCGGTTGATCCACAGCGTCGATAGCCTGCGGGTGGCCGAGGAACTCCAGGAAGTCGGGCTCAAGCGCGACAAGCCTATCGAGATCCTTTTGCAGATGAACTGCTCGGGCGAGGCCGGGAAGGCGGGCTGCCCGTCGCCCGCCCTGCTGCACGTGGTCGAGCAGATCCACTCGATGATCCACCTGAAGCTGCGCGGGCTGATGACCATGGCCCCCGATACCGGTAACCCCGAGGACAGCAGGCCGGTGTTCGGCCGCTGCCGCGAGCTGTTCGAGGACGTCCTCAGCGAAGGGATGGTCGACAAGTCATTCAACATCCTCTCGATGGGGATGTCGGGCGACTACGAGGTGGCCATCCAGGAGGGCGCCAACCTCGTGCGCGTGGGCAGCGCGATCTTTGGTGAGACCGACCACTCGGGTGATGCCGAGGCCTGATTCAATTCTCGTGAATGCTTCGCTCAGGCGAATCCGGCGATGCGCTGGCCGCGGGCTGCGTCGATCTGGCGTTGCAGGCTGTCGCCCGGGCAGGCCGTGGACGCGAGCTCGCGGTGGGTGCTGATGCGTGCGGCGGGCACGCGGTAGCGGGCGCTCTCGCTGTGGATCAGGGCTTGCAGCGACGACAACGCCTGGGCCGTGGGACGTTCGTGCATGAAGTTGCCCATGAGCATGACGCCCAGGTTGTGCTCGTTCCAGTCTCGCACGTGGGCGCCCTGGAGCTGGACGGGGCGGGCGGCCCAGATCGTGCCCGTGGGATCGATGACATAGTGATAACCAATGTCGGCCCAGCCGTTGTCGGTGTGGGCACGGCGGATGTCGGTCAGCCGCTGGCGGGCCTGGCTCGCGGTGCTGAAGCCCGCCGCGTCCATCGCGTCGTGGTGGATGGTGATGCGCTCGATGCGGCCCATGCGGTTGGCCAGCGAGACGATCGGCTGCTCACGCGTCCACGACGAGCGCGGCATCACCTGAGGCGAAGATGTCGGTACGGGCAGGTCGACCACCGCCGGCTCGCGATGGGTGGGGTATGGATTGGTGCCCGGTCGGCGTTGGGCCGGCCAAGCGGGGGCGGGCGGGCCGAGTGCGTAATTGTTCGAAGAAGCGCAGCCAGCAACCGCCAGCACGCCCATCGAGAGTGCGCCCGAGAGGAAATCCCGCCGTGTTGGAGTATCTTCCACCATCTGGATCATCGGACAGTCGGCCGTCTCACATGGAGAGATTAGCCTTCGACTCGCGACGCGAGCGATGATAAACTCCTCATTCGTTTCGGATCGGGCGCCCATAGCATCGTGGGGCTCAGGACTCTACATCTCGAGAAGGAGAAATCTGCATGGGTGTCTCGAACAAATCCCGTATTATGGCGGGTCTGGCCGTGGTTTCGGTTGCCACGATCACATGGGGGTCCGAGTTCGGCCTTCCCACGCTGGAGTTCCCTTATCAGGAGGCCGATCCTGAGGCGGATGGCGATACGGGTGTCGCCGGCGTCGAGGACTCGTCCGGGCCGACGAGCTTCTGGGAGGGTTGGACGCGGACTGCCGAATTCGGCCTGACCGGCTCGGCGGGCAACACCGAAAACCTGAACATTCGCGCCATCTTCGAGACCGAGCGCGAGACCGACACGCTCCGCACCCTGTTCCGCGCCCGCTACCTCTACGGCGAGGACGAGGGCTCGGTCTCCGAGAACGAGGGTCGTGTTCGCGGCGAGAATGACTGGTTGTTCCCCGGCGAGCGATACTTCCTGTTTGCCTTCAGTGTGTACGAGTTCGATGAGTTCCAGGACTGGGACACTCGGCTCCAGATGTTCGGCGGTGTGGGCTACGAGTTCCTGAAGGAGCGCGCACTGCTCGACAATGGTCAGGATCGTGCCTCGCTCACGGGGCGCCTCGGTGCTGGTGTGACGCGCGAGTTTGGCGGTACCGACGACGTGTGGCACCCCGAGGCCGTGATCGGCCTGGACTTCGTCTGGGAGATCAACGATCGCAACACCTTTGCTGCGGGCACTGAAGTCTTCCCGGCTCTGGACGATTTTGGCGAGTTCCGCTCGATCAGCTACATCTCGCACGACGTGCAATTGGCCGAGACGGCCGATCTTCGCCTCCGTGTCGGCGCCGAGCACGAGTACGACTCGGACCCCGGCGATGCGAAGGAGCACGACGTGAAGTACTATCTCACCATCCTGGCGACGTTCTGAACCGACTAACTCAACACGTGGGAGACTGAACCATGTTCATGCAAGATGGAGAAGCGTCGGAGACGACGGGCGGAGAAGTGATCGAGAAGCCGGCATCGGAACTCGAGCAGGCCGCGAGCGGCTTGTGGGAGAAGATGAGCAACGGCGACTTCAATCAGATCACCGTGCCCGAGGTGTGGGCCGTCGTGCAGCCGATCGTCGTGGCGATCGTTCTTATCATCGTCGTGCTCATCCTGGCGAGTTGGGCCAAGCGGTTGACGGTCAAGGCCACGAGCAAGGCGCGCGTCGAACTGACGCTGGCCAAGTTCTTCGGCAATCTGGTGAAGTGGACGATCCTTGTCATCGGCGCCCTGACGGTGCTCCAGACCGTTGGCGTGGAGATCACCAGCTTCGCCGCCGTGATCGCCGCCATGGGCTTCGCCATCGGTTTGGCACTCTCGGGCACGCTGGGCAACGTCGCCGCCGGTGTGATGCTGCTCATCTTCCGCCCCTATCGCGTGGGCGACGTCATCAGCGTCAACGGCGTGACCGCCAAGGTCGACGAGATCGAGTTGTTCACCACGACCTTCGATACGCCCGACAAGCGCCGCATCATCATGCCCAACGGCGACATCTTCGGCTCGACGATCGAGAACGTGTCGCACCACCCCACACGTCGTGTCGACGTCGCGGTGGGCACGGCGTACGACGCCGACATCGATCAGGCCCGTGCGGCGCTCACCGAAGCCGCTCGGAATGTCGAGGGGCGGCTATCCCAAGAAGAGCCTGTGATCTACCTCAGCGAGCTTGGTGATTCGTCGATCAACTGGTCCGTGCGCGTCTGGGCAAACACTGCCGACTACTGGGCCGTGAAGGAACGCCTGACGCGCGACGTGAAGTACGCTCTGGATAAGGCCGACATCGGCATCCCGTTCCCGCAACGCGACATCCACGTCCCCAACGCCATCAGGGTCAGCCTCGACAAGGGCTGAGCCGGCGCGACAATCCGGAACTACTCCGATGGCTCGACGGGTTGCAACCCGTCGAGCCATTTTGCCCATATGCTGAGCACCAGCAGCATGTACAGCCGCTGCGAGTGGTCGCGTCCGTGCCACGGGTTGATCGACCGCTCACCCGCGGCGTCGTGCTCGCGCAGCATCTGGCGGACGAAATTCATGTTGATCTCGACCCCTGCACTGGCGAGTCCGGGGAACGGGTCGGCCGACTCGAGGTGGTCGTACAGCAACTGACGAAGCCCGCCGTAGTTGTCGCGGAACCACTTGCCGATGGGGATGGCGAAGCCTTGTTTGGGGCGGTCGACGATGTGATCGGGGAGGTACTTGCGGGCGACTTGCTTGAGGAGGCCTTTGCGTTCGTTGTTGGGCATGAGGACTTGCAGCGGCGTACGTAACGCGGCCTCGACGAGCTCGCGGGCGAGGAACGGCGCGCGGACTTCGAGGGCGACGGCCATGGAGGCGGTGTCGGTTTTGCGGAGGAGGTCATCGGGGAGATAGTGCTGGAAATCGTGGCGGAGCGGGTCCTCGACGCGCTCGAAGCTCTGGTTGCCAGGGCGTTCGCCGGCGATTGATGGGATGAGCCGCCGAAGATCGGGTGTCTGAAAGATCGCGAGCAGTTCCGGATAGCCGCCATGCCTCGCCGCGATGGCCAGGCGTGACAGATACTCGCCACGCGATCCCGGCGAGCGGCGGTCGAGTAACCACTCGGGGATGAGCCGCAGGAGGCGGTGCCAGCGGTTGAGCACGGGTGTGATGGTGTGCCGCCGATACCCGCCGAAGAGCTCATCGCCACCATCACCGCTGAGAGCGACCTTTATGTGCTCGCGGGCGGCTTTGCAGAGCCAGTAGGTCGGCAACAATGAGCTGTCGCCGAAGGGCAGGCCGAGTTGCTCGATGAGGTGCACGAGGTCGCCGGCTGGATCGGGCTGGCACTCCAGCGTCGTGTGATCGGTACCGATCGCCTTGGCCGTCTCGGCCGCCGCCTCAGATTCATCGAAGCGCGCATCAGGCATGCGCACGGTGAATGTCTTGAGCTCGGGCAGTTCCTGCTTCGCGATCGCGGCGATGATTCCCGAATCGATGCCGCCGGAGAGGAAGACGCCGAGGGGGACGTCGGATTCGAGGCGATCAAGAACAGAATTGCGGATCGAGTACTCGGCCTTCTTCAATGTCGTGAATCGTGGCCGGGTGCCCCGTTTCGGAATCGCTCTTGTTCGCTTCGCCGACGACCTAAGCAGTATTTGGTCGCTCAGCCTTGGATCCTTTGGGGTTGCATTGCGATGCGGCGTAGGTGGCTCGATCGTCCAAGTATGCTCGTTGCTCTCGAAGACGTTGTTGAGATACGAAGAGCCAAAGTAGTTGGATCGGAGCAGTGACGCCAGTTCTTGCGCGACGCGCGATGTGTCCATGAAGGGCGGCAGCGGCTTGAGCGCAATCAAGCTGGCTGGCGTTGATGAGTAGAGGCGAATGATCGAACTTGTTTGGCCGCGTCGCCATGAAATAGATTTCTCGCCGGCCATGTCCCGTCCGGTACCAAGCTGTCCGGTGGTCCGGTCCCACATTTGCGCGGCATACATCCCGTCGAGACGATCAAGCAGCGCAACGTCCCACGCCCGCCACCCATGAACCAACACCTCCGTATCGCTGTGGTCCGTCTCGAACCAAGCCCCCTGCTGGGTCAACTCCGTCCGCAACTCATGCTGGTTGTAGATGCAGCCATTGAAGACGACGGCGACCAGCGGCTTGCCGGGGCAGATCTCGTGGGCGAGCTTGGGTTCTTCGCCCGGCTGGTATGTCAGGTCGTGGCGCAGGCGCTCGCCGTCGTGGACCATGGGCTGGTGGCCGCCCTCGTGGTCGAGGATGCTCAGGCGGCGGTGGACGAAGGCGACATCGACGATCGTGCCGTCGGGGCGCGTCGCGCGGTCACGGAAGCGGCCTTGGCCGTCGGGGCCGCGGTGCTTGATGCCGTCGTCCAGCACGTCGAGCCACGCCTCGGGGATGGCCTCGAGGGGGTGGGGGGCCTGGCCCTTTTCATGGATTCGGATGACGCCGGCGATGCCGCACATGGTGGGGGTTGTAGGCGGCGGCCGCCCGTCGTGGGTCAGACCGCCTCATGCTCGCGAGCGGCCTGCTCTCTGGGCTGTGCCACTGGGACTGTGTCGGGATCGGTCGGTGCCTCGGCCTCGGGCTTGGCGACGTAATGGTGGTCGCCCCTGAAGGTGCCCGTCCAGATGCCGCTGATGGTGTGCAGGGTGCGGGTGACCAGGATGGCCGTCACGAAGCTATACACGAACGCCCAGGATGCCGTGACGTCCGCGTACTTCTGGAGGCTGTACATCATGCCCATCGAAACCGCGGCGAACACCGGCACCAGCACCATCCGCTCGGCCTGCACGCGTCCGGCGTCTTTCAGGAAGTTCTTGCGATGGGCGGGCCGCTCTGGCTTGGGGCCCTTGCCGTGGACGGACGAGGGCTTCCAGTGGTTGGCGATCCAATGGAGGCCGAAGTAGACCGCCACGTCGAACATCGTGTCGATGCCGTAGGCGATGAGGGTGATCAGGGCCTTGTGCTCGGGCCCGAGCCACTCGGAGATGAACTTAATGGGGAATTTGGCCAGCGCGATCGCGATGAAGCCCGCCAGCACGAGGTTGAGATTGATATTGAGAAGTCGGCTTCGCTGATAGAAGCGCACGAGCTGGCGTGGCATTGCCGGATGCTAGGTACCCGGGCTCATCGCCGACCCCGCCTGGGGTGGGCGTGGTTCTGCGGACTTTGTGCGGCAAATCGGACTTGATTCGCGGTCTGGATCGCCCGATTCGATGAAAGGAAGGATGCCCACGACCGAGGAGTTATCGGGCTGTGCGGGCCTTCCCTGGGAGTCCTCGATCCGTGCCATCGGCTGCACGCCAACCCGACGCGAAGCGGACGCGCGCGATCCGGCTGTTCATGGGCACGCTGTTCTGGGCTGCCATCGTCCTAGTGCTTGCCGTACTTGTGGTCGACCATATCAGGAATCTCCGCCCGTTCATGCTCGCAGCCGAAGTCTGCTTCTTTGCGGCAGTCTCATGGCCGATCGTGCGATCGTTGCGTGCCCTGAAACGTGAGGCGGAAGACCAACGCCAGGATCTGGAGTGGCTCGCCGGTATCGCACGCCGCACGACCAACGCGGTGATCATCACCGACGTCGAGCGCCGCGTGCTGTGGGTCAATGACTCGTTTACACGCATCACGGGGTATACGCTCGAAGAGATGGTCGGTCGGGTGCCGGGCCATGTCTTGTTCAGCCAGAATACGGATCCGACCGCCATCGCCGAGATGTTCGAGTGCCTCTCGAACGGCCGTGGATTCCAGGGCGAACTACTCAACCGTGCGAAGGACGGTTCGGACTATTGGGTGCTGATCGACATGCAGCCCCGGCACGCCGACGACGGCACGCTGATCGGGTTCATGGCGGTCGAGAGCGACATCACCGAACGCAAGACCGCGCAGCTCGAGCACAATCGGATGATGGCCGAGTTGGCCGGGTTCTTCGAGAGCTCGCTCGAGCTGCTGTGCATCCTCGATTTCCAGGGCCGGTATGTGAAGGTGAACGAGGCATGGGAAGACTTGCTGGGCGTCTCCTGTGATGAGCTTTGTGAGCGGGAGTTCCGGGAATTCGTACATCCAGACGACTTGCCCTCATGCGAGCGTCGGCTGGACCATGCTTCTACTGGGGGCGTGATTGCGCCGTTCCGGAATCGGTACCGTGGTAAGGCCGGAGACTGGCGCACGCTGGAGTGGCGAGCCAAGACACATGGTCATTTCGTGTACGCCGCGGCGCGAGATATTACCGAGCAGATCGAGATGGAACGTGCTCTCGTGGAGCAGGCCGAGCGAACCGAGATGGCTCTCGCCGGCGGCGACCAGGGCACGTGGGATTGGGAGATCAAGACAGGAAGGCTAAGGCTTGATGCGCGGTGGGCCGAGATGGTCGGTGAAACCGTGGAAACCGTTGGCGGCACGGTCGAGGCGTGGTCGACACGGGTCCATCCCGATGACCTGCTCCAGTGCCAGTCCCGGCTATGGGCGTACATCAATCATGGCGCACCGTATCAGGATGTGCACTTCCGGATGCAACATCGCGACGGAAAGTGGCGATGGATCCGTGCCTCGGGGAAGGTTGTTGCACGGGACGAAAAAGGTGAGCCGACCCGCATGGTGGGCACGCACACCGACATCACACAGCAAGTACTCAACGAGGCGCGGCAGCGGGACACGAACCAGCGCATGGAACTCGCGTTGGAAGCGAGCGGGATGGGTGTCTGGGACTGGGACCTGGACACCGGCGAGTTCGCGTACGACGATCGTTGGGCGGCCCTGTTGGGCGAGCAGCCCCGCGATCTGGTTCCTGATGCCAGCACACTCCTCACACGCGTGCACCCCGAAGATCTGGAGTTCCTGGAAGCGGAGATCCAGAAGCACGTCGACGGCGATCGGCCGTTCATCGCCGCCCAATGCCGCGTACGACACAGGGACGGGTCGTGGTGTTGGATGCGTGTGTTTGGTAAGTCTACAAGCGACTCCACGAATCTCGCGGGCAGCCGGCTGGTTGGGATCCAGATGGACGTTCATGAGCAGGTCGAAGCCCAGGTGAATCTGGCCCGCCGCGAAACACTCCTCGCCAACACCGTTCGGATGGCCGGTATCGGCGGGTGGGAGCTGGACCTGCAAACCAAGAAGCTGCAGTGGTCCGACCAGGTGCGAGTCATCCATGAGGTGCCGCCCGACTACGTTCCCCGGTTGGATAAGGCCATTGATTTCTACGCCGGTCCATCCAAGGCACTGATCGCCGAGTGCGTGCGACGTGCAAGCGAACTTGGGGAGCCCTACGACATCGAGTGCCAGTTTATCACGGCCAAGGGGCGGCGCCGCTGGGTTCGGTCTGTGGGTGAGCCGGTGTACGTCGAGGGCAGGATTGTCCGGCTTGCGGGCGCTTTTCAGGACATCACGGATCAGCGCGCCCAGCGGCAGGCTCTGGAAGACTCGAACCGTGCGCTCGAGGTCGCCCAGTCGATCTCGCGGATGGGTAGCTGGAGTTACGATCCGTTGACGCGGAGCCGGACATGGTCGAAGCATTTGTACGAACTCTTCGATCTGCCGCCAAGTGCCGGCCCGCCCACAACCGAGGATGTTTTATCACAGTTTATCACAGAAGATGCCTGGCGGCTCTCCGAAGCGATGGAAGCCGCTTTGGCCGACGGAACGCCCTACGCGTTAACCCTCCAGCGAAAGGGCGCCAGCAACGGCGTGCGCTACGTCACCGTCGAGGCACGTGTGCGACGCCGAGAAAACGGCTCGTTCGAGGAGTTGTACGGCACCACACGGGATGTGACGGCGGAAGTCGAACGCGAAGCCGAACTCAGCGAGGCGAGGCTGCGGGCCGAGGATGCAAGCCGCAGCAAGACCGAGTTCCTCGCGAACATGAGCCACGAGATCCGCACGCCGATGACCGCGATCCTTGGCTACGCCGACTTGCTGGACAACGGCTCGATCACTCCCGAGCAGCGATCCGCTCACGTCGAGATCATCAAGCGTAACGGCGAGCACCTTCTGACCATCATCAATGACATCCTGGACGTTTCCAAGATCGATGCCGGCCGTATGGTGGTCGAGAAGATCGAGACAAGCCCGCACGACGTGTTGTGTGAAGCGGCCCGACTCATGATTGTGAATGCCGACGCTAAGCAGCTCGACTTTGTTGCTCACAGCCGGACGCCTACTCCAGAGAAGGTTCTGACCGACCCTACGCGGTTAAAGCAAATCCTTGTGAATCTGATCGGCAACGCTATCAAGTTCACCGAACGTGGATCGGTGTCGGTGTCCATGGGCTATCGGCCGGGTTCGGGAAGCAACGTCTTATGGTTCGAGGTCCGCGATACTGGCATTGGCATGACGCCCGAGCAACTCGAGCACGTTTTTACGGCCTTCACCCAGGGCGACGCTTCGGTTACTCGCCGTTTCGGCGGCACCGGCCTGGGCCTGCGCATCAGCCAGCGGCTCGCCAACATGCTCGGTGGCGACATCGTCGTCGAGAGCAAGCCCGGTGAGGGCAGCGTGTTCACATTGACCATTGAAACCGGCGCGGTCGCTGGTACCAAGTTGGCTCCCGCAGGGCCGCTCGTCCAGGGGGGCAGCCCAGGCAATGCCGAAGTGCCGCTCGGGACGGCGACTGGCAAGCCCCTCAGCGGTGTCCGCATCTTGTTGATGGAAGACGGCATCGACAATCTCCGCCTGATCAGCACGCACCTGCAGAGCGCGGGCGCGATCGTGACGACGGCCCGGGATGGCCGCCGGGGCATGTGCCTGCTGACGAGCGACGGCACGATGGACGGCAAGTTGAGCCCGGATGCGTCATTCGACGCGATCGTCTCTGACATGCAGATGCCCGAATTGGACGGCTATTCCGCCGTTCGCATGCTCCGTGAGCGAGGCTGCCGGCTGCCGATCGTGGCGTTGACGGCGCACGCGATGCCGAACGATCGCGAACGGTGCTTGGCGGCCGGTTGCGACGCCTACGCGGCCAAGCCTGTCAGCCGCCAGCAGTTGATCGACGTACTCCAGGAAGCCATGGCGCACCGCGCCGCGGCCTGAGCCGATCGAGATTCACTCGACGAGCGTGCAGATCGCGCCGTCGCGCGTATATCGCGGCACGCTCTTGTCCATCGCCTGCGACCAATTCTCGATGCCGCCGGCGATGGAGTGGGCCTGCTCGAAGCCGCAACCGCGAAGGGCGAGGGCGGCCTTGATCGAGCGCACACCGTGGTGGCAGAGCGTCAGGATTGGTCGGCCGCCGGCGGCGTCCTCGATGTCGTCGAGGTGGTCGTTCAACTCGTGCAATGGCGCGTGAACGCCGTCCTTCGTCGCTGTTAGCCTGGCAACGTCGAGTTCCTGGGCCAGCCGCACGTCGACGAGCAAAGCCTCACCCTTGGCCAGCATCTGGGCGGCGTCCTTGGGGGAGACCTCGTAGTTGGGCTTGAATGGGTAGCCCGTGGGCAGCCCACGCTCGTCGAACGAGCCGCTCACAGTTGGCGAGCCTCGGCGGGCCGCGAGATCACGGTGACGCCAACGGGGCCGACGGGCCGGCCGGTGCTCGGCAAGGCCGTGTCCCACGCCTCGGGGGCACGGATATATGTGGTGTCGGGCGAGGCATCGAGGCGGTTGGGCGGCACTTCGGTGAACATCCGCACGGGGATCATCACGAGGTCGTACACCTGGAGGAATGGCTCGTAGGCCAGGCTCTTGAGCTGGTGGCGGTTGCCGCTGCCGTACTCGTGGGCGGTCAACTCGTTGGGAAGCGTGCCGTCGTATCGCCAGTCGCCGGTGGTGGGCAGGCGGGCCGGGGCATAGTGGGGCGTGTGCATGGTCAGGTCGCTGGGGGCCAGCAGCGCGATGGGCGCCCACTGGCTTCGGTCGAGCACGTTGCCGCCGTGGGTGTAGGTCGACTGCCGGGCGGCTGCCCGGTCGAGTTGCTCCTGGCTGGCAACGGCCGACAGCGGCGCCACGCCGCCGATGCTGCCGAACTCGTCTGGGCCCTGCGGGGCGGCGATGCAGCCCGTCAGGGTGGCCGCGGCCAGGAGTGAGCAGCACGTCGCGATGATGGTGGGGGTGGTGGGGGTTCTCGCCATGGGCCATGCTATTCAGCCCGGGCGGGCCTGGAGCCGCTAGAACGCCTCATCCTCCGGGGCCCCGAGCACGCGCTGGACCGCCTCGGCGGCCGTTTCGGCATCGAAACCCCGCCGGGCCAGCACGCCGAACATCCGCCGCCGCATGGCGTCGGGCGTCAGCGACAGAGCTTGCAGTCGGCGAAGCTGTGCCCGGGCCGCCTCGACCGCCCGCTCGCTCTCGCCAGTGCTCGGCGCGTGGGCGTCGAGGGCATCCTCGAGCAACTCGGCGCCGAGCTTCGCGCGTTCGAGCCGATCGCGGATGGCCTCGCGTCCGTGGGGGCGGACCTCGCCGAGCTGCTCGGCCAAGTCGTCGGCCAGCCGCGCGTCATCCACCGCGCCGCTGCGCACGAGCGCGTCGACGGCACGATCGACGGCTTCCTTGGGGAATCGCCGGCCCAGCCGTTCGCGCAGCTCACCACTTGAGCGCGGCCGCACACGCAGCAGCCGGCTCGCCGCGATACGTGCGCCCGCCTCGGCCAGCACGCGCCGCACGCGTTCCTGCACGGTGGGCGTCCACGGGTCGCCGCTCACGAACTGGCCGTCAACGACCGCCGCGTCGTCGAGCGTGGCGTTGGTGTGGTCGGGCGTCACCAGCTTCCAGCGGTTGGGGCCGCTTGGTTTGAGCGTGATGGTCTCGGGCTCATCCATTCGCACATGCCTGTCAAGCCAGTTGTGAGCGATACGCGTCGAGCTCGCCAATTGCCTTGTCGTTGCCATCGGCACGGGCCCGTGCCAAACCAGCCGTCAGCACCTCGACCGCGCGTGCCTCCTCGCCCTCGGCCTCGAGCGACCGGGCCATGTGGAAGTACGCGTAGTGCTCGCCCGGGTCGGCGGCGATGCACCGCTCGTAGAAGCCGATGGCCTCCTCGTGCCGGCCGGCCTTGGCGTGCTCCTGGCCCAGCGAGTACAGCACGAACGTGTCCTGCGGCTCGGCGACGAGCATCTTCTCGAGCTGGGCGATGCGGTCCATAGGAAGGTTCCAGATGGCGGTCGGCCGCGGCCAAGGCGGCGGCTAATGTTGCAACTTGGATTTGGGGCCGGGGCACACGCCCCGGCTGTTCGGGTTTCTGAAGGAGTGTACGCGATGTCGATCGAGAAGGCTGGAATCCAGCAAGTTGGAGTGGTCGGGGCGGGGCAGATGGGCGGCGGCATCGCGCAGGTGGCGGCGGTCGCGGGGCTGGAGGTCGTCGTGTTCGATGCGTCCGCCGAGCAGGTCGACAAATGCAAGGCCACGCACCAGAAGCTCCTCGCCCGCGCCGTCGAGAAGGGCCGCATGGAGCAGAAGGACGCCGATGCAGCCCTCGGGCGCATCGCCTACGCCACCGACATCAACGGGCTCTCGGATCGCCAGATCGTCATCGAGGCGGTCATCGAGAGCGAGCAGGTGAAGAAGGACATCTTCGCCAAGCTCGACGGCGTCTGCCCCGATGGCTGCATCCTGGCGACCAACACCAGCAGCATATCCATCACCGCCATTGCGGCGGCGACGAAGCGCCCCGAGAGCGTCATCGGCATGCACTTCTTCAGCCCGGCGAACGTGATGAAGCTGCTCGAGAACGTGCGCGGCGACAAGTCGTCCGATTCGGTCGTCGCCACCACGATGGCGATC
>JAUHYE010000164.1 GCA_030426395.1 Phycisphaerae bacterium | reverse complement strand
GCCGTTGGGAGCCGTGAACTCGTGCAATGGGCCGCCGTCCCGCGGGGTCGCTCCGAAGTGCTTGGCCGCCACCTCGTAGCCCCACTTCATGAAGGCGCCCTCGGTGAACTTCATGATGTTGCCCTTGTGCACCAGCGTCACCGAGGGGCGATCGTTGTCGATCGCGTACTGGATGGCCGCCCGCACCAGGCGCTCGGTGCCCTCCTGCGACACGGGCTTGATGCCGATGCCGCACGACTCGGGAAATCGCACCTTCTTCCACCGATCGGGGAAGGTCTGACTGAAGCCTTCCTTGAACTTCTTGAGGTCCTCGCTGCCGGCCTCGAACTCGATGCCCGCGTAGATGTCCTCTGTGTTCTCCCGGAAGATCACCATGTCGGTCGCGCTGGGGTCCTTCAGCGGGCTGGGCACGCCCTCGAACCACCGCACGGGCCGCAGGCAGGTGTACAGATCGAGCTGCTGCCTGAGCGCAACATTAATCGAACGGATGCCTCCGCCGGTGGGGGTGGTCAAGGGGCCCTTGATGCCCACCAGGTACTCGCGGAACGCGTCGAGCGTCGCGTCGGGCAGCCAGTCGCCGGTCTCGTTGTGGGCCTTCTCGCCCGCCAGCACCTCGTGCCAGTGGATCTTCCGCTCGCCGCCGTACGCCTTCTCCACCGCCGCGTCGAACACCCGCACGGAAGCCGCCCAGATGTCCGGCCCGGTACCATCGCCCTCGATGAACGGGATGATGACCTGGCTGGGGACGTTCAGGCGGCCATTGCTGGTGGTGATCGGCTCTGCGGTCGCGGGCATGGATGCGTTCTCCTGGTTTGAAATCGAAGGGCAAGTATAGGGCAACGCCCCACCAGGGCCGACCATTCCGCGGCCCGGAACCGCCCCGTTAGGCCCCGCGAAGCGCCCAACCATTCCCAGCTTCCGGGAACGATTCAGGAGCCGCCGATGCGAGCCATCCTCCCAGCCGCCATCGCGATGATCCTGCTCTGCTGGACGGGCGCGGCCCGGGCCCAGGTGCCCGAAGGCGGCACCGAGCGCGAGAGATCCCCATTCACCGACGTCCGCTTCGAGGGCGACCGCGCCCATGTTCTGGTCAAGGGCCAGTGGTACGAATGGCTCGAGATCGACGGCGTGCCCTACGACGCCGTCCTCCAGGTTGCTCGGCAGCGATTCCCCAACGACTGGCAACGTCGAATCTCCGAAGACCTGCTCTTCTTGCTTGATGCCTTGAGCATGCATCCGGGCGACACCGTCCGCCTCAAACTCCGCTCGCTCGAGCACGACACCGTGCAGGCGCTCCCCGCCGTCGCGATGACAAACGCCAACCGCAACCAGGTGCGCGACGCCCGACATCGACGCGAGAGCGAGGCGCCCGTCGACGCCGCCGCGGCCCTGGCCGAACTCGTCGCCACCATCCGCGAACACCACGCCTACGCCGACCTCAAGAGCCTCGACCTGGACGCCCTCGCGCGCGAGGCCACCCAAAAACTCGGGGATGGTCCAACCCGCAGCCAGACCATCCTCGCCGCACAACGCCTCATCGCCCGCCTCGGCGACGGTCACGCCCGTGTCGAAGGCTGGGAGCAACACGCTCCCCGTGGTTATCTCGACTTCCTGTTGCAACACGCCCAGGGCGGGGTCATCGCCTTCCGGCGAGACACAATCGCCGCCCGGGGCAGCTTCCTCGACGCCGATCACCCCTTCGTCGTTTCCATGGACGGCGTGCCCATCGAGACCTGGATCGAGGCCGCGTCGGCCTACGTCGTCGACGGTTCGCCCGCCTTCATCCGCGAGTTTTCAACACGCACGCTCCGCTACGCCAACCTCGTGCGCGACGAGCTGGGCCTTCCGCACAAACCGAATATTGCCCTCCGCCTGCGCAACGCCGACGGCTTATCAACGAAGGACATCGAGCTTCCCATCGGCACGAGTCGCGCAACATATGGCGACTGGCCGCGAACCGAGTCCAGCGTGCTCGACTCCGGTTTTGGCTACCTCCGCCTGTCCACCATGTCCCTCGACGCCCGAGCCCTTGCCAATCTCGAACTCGAAATCGAGTCGATGCGCGACACACCCGGCCTCATTATCGATGTTCGCGGCAATGGTGGAGGGCAGCGCAATGCCATCACGCTCATGGTTCCTCGCTTCTTAGGTCCAACCCAGCCCGCCACGGCCCGCGTGGTGAACGTCGCACGCAGGAAACTCGCCGCGGGTGATGAAGACCCCAGCAACCCCGAAGGCTACCTCGCCGACCGCCACGCCTACCCGGCAAACTGGCCTGGTTGGTCCAATCTCGAAAAGGCCGAAATCGAGCGTTTTGCCCGAGAATTCAAGCCAAAATGGCAACCACCGGTCGGCCGCTTCAGCCAGCCCCATTACATGGTTGTCTCACGCGAAGCCGGTGAACCTGCTTACGACAAGCCCGTCGTCGTTCTCATGGATGAAGGCTGCTTCAGCGCCACCGACATCTTCCTAGGCGCGATGAAGGGACTGCCGAATGTTACGCTTATGGGCGGTCCGTCCAGTGGCGGTAGCGCGCGATTAGACGTCCACATCATTCGAAGCCTTGGCGTTCCCGTCCAACTGGCAACAATGATCTCCTACGCGCCAGATGGTCGCCTTTACGATGGCAACGGCATCACGCCCGACGTCCACCAGCCCAGCATCGCCACCGACCCCATCGGCCACACCGACACCCAACTCGACGCCGCCATCGAGTACCTGCGCACGAAAACGCAATAAACTCTCATCCCTCGTACAACCGGGCCAACTCGGCCCAGAATCCCGGGTACGTCTTCCGCACGCACCCCGGGTCGGCGATGCTCACGTTGGGCCGGTGCAGTGCGATGAGCGACAATGCCATCGCCATCCGGTGATCGTCGTATGTGTCAAACACCACGGCCTCGGCGTCCGCCGAACGATCGAGCCCCTTCACTGGCGGCTCGATCCGCACCGCGCCGGGCTCGCCGTGCACATCGAGTTCCATGTTGGCGCCAACCTTCGCCAGCTCGGTCTTGAGCGCGTGAAGCCGATCGGTTTCTTTTACGCGCAACGTCTGCAAGCCACGGATCATCGAGGGTCCCTTGGCCAATGCCGCCAGCACCACCAACGCCATCGCCGCGTCGGGCATGTCACGCATATCGGCCATCACGGGCGAGAGCGCTCCCCCGCCCCGCACCGCGAGGCTCGCCATCGCGTGCCCATCGTCGACCGAAACCGAAGTCGCGTCCGCCCCCATCCGCGATAGCACCGAAGGGAACATCAGGTCGCCCTGCAGCCCCGCCTCGTCGACGCCAGCCACGGTCACACGGGCCCCCGGCACCGAAGCCGCCGCCGCCCAGAATACCGACGCCCCGCTCGCATCGGGTTCGATGTCGAGGTTGAAGCCCGTGGCCATGACCCCACCGCGAGACACAACACGGAGTACCCGCAAGTCCGCCGACGATCGCACGCTGACTCCGAGCGCATCGAGCAACCCCAGCGTCATGCGCACATACGACGCGCTGGTCGCCTCGCCATCGAGCTCGACCGACAATCCACCCGGTAGGAATGCTCCGAGCAGCAACACCGCCGACACGAACTGGCTCGATGGCAGCTCCTCGAAGAACACTTCGCCGCACTCGGGCAAGCTCGTCGGCGGCGTGACCCGGATCGGCGGGCACCCCGGCTCGCCCAAGCTCTCGACACTTGCCCCAAGATCACCGAGAGCACTGGCGAGTTCGCCAATCGGTCGCTGACGCATCCGATCGTTTCCCGTGATGACTACCGGCCCTGGCGACAAAACGCACGCTGCGGCCAGGAATCGCACCGCCGTCCCCGCGTTCTCAAGGTCGAGTGTGACTGCCTGGCTCGATGGCTTCCACCGCCCGCCGACACCACTTACGCGTATGTTCGTCCCATCAACCTCGATGTGGGTTCCAAGCTCACCCAGCGCCCGAACCATCACCCGAGTGTCCACCGCGTCGGTCAGCGCCCCGCGCAACTCGCTCTGCCCACCGGCCAGCGCCGCCAGCAGCAGCGCCCGGTTGGTCAGGCTCTTGCTTCCCGGCGGCCGCAGCGTCACGCTGAACGGGCTCTGCCCCCGGATCGACCGCAACGTCGGCACTGGTAGCGGGTCGGCCAGCGACTCCAAGGGCAAAGCCAATCGTCCAGCCAACTGCTCGGCGCTGAGTTGTTGGGCATGGTCGGGCATCGCGTCGCCTCGTCTCCGCTGCGAGCCTTACGCCCCGCCTTCGTCATCCGTGTCATCGCCAGCAATGCGAAACACTGCGACCACATCGGTTATGGGCACTACGAACAGCCGATTATCGCCCTCGAAGTCCACCGGGATCGCCTTGCCGGGGTGGAACAGTACCCGCTGGTACTGCTTCACGGGGTAGTCGTCGTCTCCGGCCACCTGGCTCGAAATCGCCACGATCCGCCCGGTGAGCGTGGGGATCTCCATCTTGTCGGGCAGATGCAGGCCGGCCTTGGTCTGCTTCTTGTCCTCGTCCTTGCGGATCAGCACGCGCGCGCCGATCGGTTCGACCGTCTCGATCCGATTCGCCGACCGTGCCTGCGCCATCCAATCCGCTCCTGTCCAAAGACATGGCAGCCCGCGATCCGCGAGCGTGTTCGGGAGTAGTCCGTACGCTATCCTAGCTCCGCACCCGCACCCTACCGAACCCGCCACGAGATCATCCCATGCACGACCAGCTTCTGGCCTTCATAAAAGATGTGTCCGACTTTCCCAAGCCCGGCATCGTCTTTAAGGATTTCACGCCCTTGCTGGCCGATCCCGGCGCCCTCGCGCTCGCCGTCGAGCTCATGGTCAACCCATTCCGAGGCCAGCGCGTCGACCTCGTGCTGGGTGCCGAGTCCCGGGGTTTCATCTTCGGCACCGCGATCGCCCAGT
>JAUHYE010000038.1 GCA_030426395.1 Phycisphaerae bacterium | reverse complement strand
CCGTGCGCGAGTGCGACGCTGTTGGGTCGATCGATCTCGCCCCAGGTGTCGGGATTTGGCGCCTGGCTGACTTCGGCGTAGTCGTACCCGCCGTGATAGGCGCCCTCGACCTTGGCGATCTTGGGCCGCCCCGTGTACGCCCGTGCCGCCTTGAGCGCCACCATCAACGCCTCGGTGCCCGAATTCACGAACCGCAGCTTCTCGAAGTTCGGGTTGCGGCTTACCAGGTGCTCGGCGTACCGCACCTCCATCTCGGTGGCCATGGTAAATGCCGACCCGCGCGTGAGTTGTTTGGTCACCGCTTCGACGATCGCCGGGCACGCGTGCCCGTGGATGAGCGAGGCCATGTTGTTCGAGAAGTCCAGCCGCGTTACACCTTCGATGTCGGTGATTCGGCAGCCCACGCCATGATCGGCGTACACCGGGTGCGGGTCGCGCAGCACGGTGTTGCGGCTGACCCCGCCGGGCAGGACGCGTTGGGCCCGTTCGTAGAGTTCGGCGCTGTGCGAGGTTTGGGCGGGCGTATTCATGCTGGATGCTTGCTCACTCGTGGATCGGTAGCAGCTTCGCGCCAGTGCGTTGCTGGACGTCGTCGAATTCGATGCCCGGGCTCAGTTCGACCAATCGGAAACCACCGGGTGTCACGTCGATCACGGCAAGGTCGGTGTAGATTCGATCGATTACGCCGCGCCCCGTTAGCGGATAGGTGCACCGCTCGACCAGCTTCGGCTCGCCGTCCTTCGTGCAGTGCTGGGTGATAACGTACACCTTCTTGACGCCCGCCACTAGGTCCATCGCGCCGCCGACGGCCGGGATCGCCCCGGGCTCGCCCGTCGACCAATTCGCCAGGTCGCCGTGCTGGGAGACCTGCATCGCGCCCAGCACGCACAAGTCGATGTGCCCGCCGCGGATCATCGCGAAGCTGTCGGCGTGGTGGAAGTACGCCGCCCCGGGGATGGCCGTCACGTGCCGCTTGCCGGCGTTGATGAGCTCCGGGTCGCCCGCGTCCTCTTCGGGCGATGGACCCATGCCGAGCAAGCCGTTCTCGGTGTGGTAGATCAGCGTGCGGCCCTCGGGCACGAACCGCGCGACCAGTTCGGGAATGCCGATGCCGAGATTGACATACGACCCATTGGGAATGTCAAGCGCTAACCGCTGGGCCATCTCCTCACGAGTGCGGACGGTCATGGGTACGTCACCCCCGCGGCGACTAACTCCGACTCATGCGAGGGATTCGCCACCGCCACGACGCGCGCCACGAACAGCCCGGGCGTCACGACGACCTCCGGATCGATCCCCCCCGGCTCGACGACCTCCTCGACCTGCACGATGGCCACCCTCGCCGCCATCGCCATAATGGGCCCAAAGTTCCGCGCCGTTTTGTTATAAATCACGTTCCCAAACGTGTCGGCCATGCGCCCCTTGATGAGCGCGAAGTCGGCCTTCAACCCATGCTCGAGCACGAATTCCTGCCCGTCGAACTCCCGTGTCTCCTTGCCTTCGGCCAACGGCGTTCCCACGGCGGCGGGTGTGTAGAACGCCGGAATGCCCGCACCACCAGCACGAATCCGCTCGGCGAGTGTTCCCTGCGGCACGAGTTCGAGCGTCGTCTTACCGCTGCGATACAGATCGGGAAACACCGTCGAATTCGCGGTGCGCGGGAACGAGCACACGACCTTCGACACCCGCCCTGCCTTCAGCAACGCGGCCAGGCCAACCTCACCGCTGCCGGTGTTGTTGCTGACCACGGTGAGATCGGTCGCACCCTGGTCGATCAGCGCATGGATGAGCTCGATCGGGCTGCCCGCCTCGCCGAATCCGCCGACCATCACCGTCGCGCCATCGAAGACGTCCGCGACCGCCTGGGCGGCGCTCGCGACTTGCTTGTTGATCATGCTCAGGTCGCCGCGAGGCTCGGGTTGGTCACGCGCGAGTACTCGTACAGCCCCGCCTCGTCGAAGAGTACCCGGTCGTCGTAGCCATCGAACCACACCGCGTCGGGGTTGCGTCCAACGATGCACACTTTTCCTCGGTCGCCCGCACGGCCGGCGTTCCGCAGAATCTTGAAGATCACCACGCCGTTCTCGCTGCCGGGAAGGCCGGGGATTGGCTCGTTCGTCACCGCGGCCACCTCGGTCTTGCCCTTGTAATGGGTGATCGACAAGCGAGCGTGGTTCTCGACGCCCGACAAGCCCTTCTGCGACTCGTTCAAAATCTGCCAGGCCTTCTCGATCGGGATGTTGAACGCCTTGTACGCCACGATGTCGCGACCGCAGAAGAAGTAGTGGTTTTCCGCGCCCACACGCTTCATCTCGCGCTGCATGATGCGCAGGGCGTCGGGGTCGTCGTTGATGTCGCGGATGATGGGCGTCTGGTTCTCGACGGTGATCCACCCCCGTGCCAGCAGCCCGCGCATGGCCGTCTCGGTATCGGGCACCCACTGGTAGATGTCGTGCTCGCCGCGGAGGTACTCGCCGTCCTCACCCTTGGCCAGAAACTCGTCGGGATGCTCGAAGTGCACCATCATGTGCAGGCCGACCTGCGGGTACGCCTCGTGGAACGCATCGAGCATCGCGAAGAATGTGGGGTCGAACCGCTTGGGGTAGAACGCCATCTCCTTCGTGCCGATGCGGATCGATTCGATGCCCGCCTCGGCCAAAGCCCCCAGCCACGCGGCGATCTTCGAGTTGTTCAGCACCATCGGGTCGCCACCCGACAGCAAAATCTCGCGGAGCTTCTCGCGGCCCGACTCGGGATGCCGCCCGCCGTTTGCAGCAACTTGTGCGTTGAAGTCCCGGATATACGCCGTGATCTCGGGGATCTTCGCGAGTCCCTTCTTGGCCACCGTGCCGTCCTGTCGGGCGATCTCCTTGCGGGCGATCAGCTCCTCACGATAACAGAACCGGCAGTGGGCCGAGCACGTCGAGACGACATACATCAAGCCCATCTCGTACTTGTGCAGCAGCCCCTCGACCGGGCTGTAGTCCATCTGGTTGCCCGGGTCTTCCGAGCCGGCCAGGTCGACGGTCTCGTCGGGGCTGGCCTTCACCAGCCGCTGGATGGCCGGGCTCGTCTTGGCCAGCTCGAAGAAGTGCCGCGTAATCTTGACGGGCATCCGCTTCTCGACGTCGCGCTCGGTGCCCTTGAGCCCGCCCAGTTGCACCAGTTCCTCGGTGCTGTAGAGCCCGCGCATGTCGTCGGGCACCTTCTCGCCTAGGAAGGGCGCCAGCCCGTTGATGATCTCGCGTTGGTACTGGGTGTCCTCGACCTTGTCGAGGAAGGCCTGCTCCCTTGCGGTCGGCGTGTAGTCCTGCGGCATCGATCGGGCTCCATCCTGTTCGAGAAGCGGCCTTGGTCCGGGCTTGTCATCGGAATACTGGGGTGGGCTCGCCATTGTAACGGCCCGACCGAGGGCCCGCCAATGCCGCCGTATCGGACCTCGACCCGACCTCAGGGGGCATACACTGGCCCTCACCAGGGGCGGTAACTCAACTGGTAGAGTGCCAGCTTTGCAAGCTGGAAGTTGGGCGTTCGAGTCGCCTCCGCTCCATTGCTTCTCGCTTGCGCGGGCTAGCTCCCACAGCATGAATCCCGATAGCTCCAGGGCGGTGGGTACGTTCGCGATCGAGACGGAAATTTGTGAGGGTGCGGGAACATCGGCTAACCGCGGTGAGTTGGTCCGACCACGATGCCCCCCTCTCTGGCCATCCAGCATTCGCCCCGATGCGACCGCCGGGACTCGTCCCAGGCCGAGCTCAACGGCACGGGCCTGTCGCTCTTCTAGCGATCTCCCAAGCCCACGCGCGCAACCTGCGCGCCCACCACTCCATTGTTGACTTCTCTCAAATCCACACACGCGGGAGCGGCTATCCATTGCCCGTCCCGCGAGGAGATCGCACATGAATCGCATGTTCTCTGTTGCTTCCATCGTCCTGGCCGCCGGCGCGGGTGCCGCGGCCATCAGCGTCGCCGGCCAACCCGCGGGCAACCAGCAGACGCAGGAGGCCCCGGCCATCACGGCCTACACCATCCATCTCGGTGTCAGCGGCTACAGTCCCGTCTCGTACCTCGCTCGTAACCGGGCCGAGCCCGGTTCGCCCTTGCATCGCGCCGAGCACGCCGGCGTGACCTACTTCTTCACCGACGCGAGCCAGGTCAAGGCCTTCAAGGCCGACCCCGACCGCTACCTGCCGGCCTACGGCGGCTACTGCGCCTTCGGGTGCTCGGTCGACTCCAAGTTCGTGCCCGATCCGACCAGTTTCGAGATCATCGGCGGCCGCACGCACCTGTTCCTCAAGAACGAGGAAGTCGACGCTCGCCAGCTCTGGCGCGACGCCGACGAGCGCGAGGCCCGCTCGAAGGCCGACGCATTCTGGAAGGCGGCGACATCCAGGTAAATCCTTCCGCACACTGTGTCCCGCCCGCGCGAGAGCGTGGGCGGGGACTTTAATTTACGCTTCGCAAGGGGATTTCCATGCGGCTCAACGTCCTGCTCAGCGACATCCGCTCGTGCACCATCTGCGCTGAGCACCTGCCCCTGGGCCCAAAGCCCTTGCTGCAAGCCGCGCCGAGCGCCCGGCTGCTCATCATCGGCCAAGCTCCTGGCTCGATCGCGCACACCACGGGCGTCCCATGGAACGACCGCAGCGGCCGGCGCCTGCGCGAATGGCTCGGCCTCGATGACGAGACCTTCTACGATCCAAAGTCCGTCGCCGTCGCGCCCATGGGCTTCTGCTTCCCCGGAACCGGCAAGGGCGGGGACCTGCCCCCCAGGCCAGAATGCGCCCAGACCTGGCACGAGCCGCTCCAGAAAACCCTCAAGAAAATCGAACTCACGGTCTTGGTCGGCCGCTACGCCTTTGAGCACAAGATCGGCGACCGCTTCGCTACGCTCACCGACGCCGTCGCTACATGGGACGAACTGCTGCCCAAATTGATCGTCCTGCCGCACCCGTCCCCGCGAAACAACCGCTGGCTCGCGAAGAACCCGTGGTTCGAACGAGACACGCTTCCGGCGTTACGGAGTCGGGTGCGAGAGATTCACTCCCCGCCAGCCACCTGATTCACCTCTTCCAAACTCGTCACCCCCTGGGCCGCGAGCCGCAGGCCGAACGTCCGAAGCGTCGTGAACAGGTCGGCCTCGATGACCTTCTTGATCGCCTGGATGCTCGGCTCCTTGAGCACGATGTCGCGCAGGGCGTCGTTGAACTCGAGCAACTCGAAGATCGCACGCCGGCCCATAAAGCCCGTCCGCAGGCACCGCGCGCAGCCGGTGGGGGTGTACACATGATTGGCCCGGTTGGATGCGCCCGCGTGCTTGCTCAGCGTCGTGCCGAGTTTGCTCGCTTCGCCCGGGCTCAGAGGTACCTCCCGCCGGCAACTGGTACACAACACGCGCACCAGCCGCTGCGCCAGAATCAGATCCAGCGCGTTGGCCACCAGGTATGGCTCAACCCCGAGGTCCAGCAGCCGGAATACCGCCGCCACCGTGTCCTTGGCGTGTACGGTCGAGAAGACGAGGTGCCCCGTCATCGCCGCCTGCATCGCCGTGCGGGCCGTCTCGTCGTCGCGGACCTCACCAACCAGGATCACGTCAGGGTCCTGCCGCAGCACGCTGCGAAGCAATCCACTGAATCCCAGCCCCTGCTTGTCGTCCACGGGGATCTGCGTCACGCCCGAGAGCTTGTACTCGACAGGGTCCTCGATCGTGATGACATTCTTGCGCTCGCGGTCGATCTCGCGCACGCAGTTGTGCAGCGTCGTGGTCTTGCCGCTGCCCGTCGGCCCGCACACCAGCAGCATGCCCGCGTCCTTGGTCAGCACTTTTCGGATGCGCGGCACCATGTATGGCGCCAGGCCCAGATCGCTCACCGTCTGCGGCACGCCCCGGCCGTCGAGCACGCGCATCACCAGCTTCTGCCCGCCCACGGCCGGCGTGAAGCTGATGCGATACTCCACCCGCCGCTCCTCGCCATCAACAACGAACAGGGCCGACATCGTGCCGTCGTGGATCGCCTGCTTGCCCGCGACCTCCATCTCGCACGCCGTTTTGATGAGATTGCACGCCAGATTCCCCGCGCTGCTTGGCATCTCGGCTAGGGGCACCATCTGCCCATCGACGCGAAGCCGCGCCTGGTACGTCTCGCCCCGTGGCTCGACGTGGATGTCCGTCGCCCGGCTCTTGTCTGCGCTCGCGAGCAGCAGCCGCACGGCCACCGGCCCCGGGCTCTCGCCATTGAGCGCCCCGGTTCGCTCGCCCGAAGCGTTCAGGATCGTCACGTCGTCCACCAACTTGCCCGCCGGCGGCAGACTCTCGATCGTCCGGCGGATCTCTTTGGCCCACGTCGCCTGGGCCGCCGACGTGCGAGACTCCTTCTTCTTGCGGCTGGTCCGCGTCGCCGTCATGGTGGCCGAATCGCCCGAGTCGCCGCCATTCTCGTCCGCGTCGACCTCCCGCACCTCCACGATGAACTCGTGCCCGCCCACACGCACGACGTCACCCTCGTCAAGGTACGTCTGCTGCACCTTCACCTCGTTCACCCGCGTGCCGTTGCGAGAGTCCAGGTCGACCACCATGTAGCGGCCCGTCGCGTCGGGGCGGATCGAGCAGTGGTGCCGGCTGGACTTCTCGTCCGACAGCCGCACCGTGTTGGTCGGGTGCCGGCCGATGGTGACCTCGCGGCCGTCCAGTGGATGGTTCTTGCCCTGCCAGCCGTGCGGCCGCAGGATCAGTTGGGGTGTATCCGATGCCATGATGCGGTGCTGCTCCTCGTGCTCCGCGCGTGGTGGGGTGCGGCCGCGCGGGCACCTCCCCAGAGTGCCAGGGGTCGTACCAGTCTACAGCCCAAAGGTTGCCGGCGTGACTCTGGAACCCCCCGCATCTGGCTTTATGGGTCTTAGCGGGCGACAATGGCACCGTGGACCTCCCGCCGATCGAACTCGAACGCGAACCCCAGCCGCCACCGCTCCGCGACACGGTGGCCTTCGAGTCCTCCACAGAAGACGCTCTGGCCGCCCTGGCCCAGGACATGACCCTCCAGGCCACCGCGTGTGTGCGGGAGTTCGGCAGCTTCCACCTGGCCGTTTCGGGCGGGGCCCACCCCAAGCTGCTCGAGCGTATCTGCCGAGAGTTGATGACCGACCCGGCCTACCGCATGCTGCCCTGGCGAGACACCCACGTCTGGACCATCGACGAGGCCCCCGTCGCCCACGACCACCCCCGCAGCGTCTACGGCCTGCTACGAGACTTCCTCATCGGCCACTCCGGAATCCCCCGGGACCAGGTCCACGGCGTCTCGGCCTTCCGCCCGGCCGCCGACGACGAGTACGAGCGGTCGCTCCGCAAGGCCCTGGGCTCACGACCCGCCGGTCACGACCGGTTGGACATGGCCGTGCTGGCGTTGAACGCCGATGGCGTCGCCGGCCGGCTCGACCCTGACCACGCCGCCGAGAGCGATCGACTGGTTGTGAGATTGCCCGACGACGCCGTCACGCTCACCCACCGCATGCTCACGGGCAGCCGGTTCATGGGCGTGCTGGCGGTGGGCAAGACCGTGCGACCCGCCCTCGAACGCGTGGCATCGGGCGAACTGGCGCCCGTGCCCGAATTGCTCGGCGGTCACACCCGCTGGTACATCGACCACGACGCCAGTCCGCAAGAGGAATGGTGATCATGAATCTGTCGATCGAGCCCAACGAGCGCATCACCTACGCCGTGCGATACGAGGACGAGCACCTGCTCGTCGTCAATAAGAAGGCACGCCTGGCCACCGTGCCCGGCAAGGCCCACGCCAGCGACACGCTGCTCAACGGCCTGTTCGCCCAGTACGGCGCCAAACTCCAGAACGTCGGCAAAGCGCGCGAATTCGGCATGATGCACCGCCTCGACAAACCTACCAGCGGGCTGCTGCTGGTGGCCCTGTCGCCCGAGGCCTACGACGCGCTGGCCGACCTTTTCCGTAAGCGTGAACTGGCCAAGTTCTACTACGCCATCACCCGCCGCGCGCCCGCCAAGCTGCCCACGGGCACCATCAATCGCCCGATCCTGGAAGAAATGAAGAACATGAAGCTGGCCCGCATCGCCAGCAGCGGCAAGCCCGCCCTGACCGCCTACCGCCTGGTCGAGCAGAACCCCGCCGCCGCGTTGCTCGAGTGCCGGGCCATCACCGGCCGCCTGCACCAGGTCCGCGTGCATCTGGCGTCCATCGGCTGCGCGATCCTGGGCGACGACCTCTACGCCAACCCCACGGTCGCCGATGCCGCCAGCCGCATGATGCTCCACGCCCACCGATTGGCTTTCAAGCATCCGATGACCGGCGAGCAGGTCGACGTGCGGGCGCCATTGCCGAGGGATTTTGCCGCGACGCTCAAGCGGATCGGGCTGAGCAAGCCAACGGTCGAAGAGCCCAGCGCCTAGAGCAAACCCATAAACTCGCCCGCGATCCCGTCGGCCAGCATCATGCCTGTGTCGGTCAATCGCCAGCGATGACCCTCAACTACGAGGTGGCCCAATACCCGCTGCCGCTCCGCTTCGGCATGCAGGGCCTCGGGCAAACCACTCGCGTCGATGCCCTCACGCAACCGCAGCCCCGTCATGATGCGCTCGGCCATCGCGCGCCGGGCGTCGGGCGGCTCGATGTCGATGGTGGGGGGCAATCCGATCTCGCCAGGCTGGCCGAGATAGCTGTCCAGCCGGGGCACGTTCTTCCACCGCCAGCCCGCGACGTGCCCGCTGGCCGAGGGGCCGGCGGCCAGCCACTGGTCCTGACGCCAGTACGCCAGGTTGTGCCGGCATTCGGCGCCGGGCTTGGCGTAGTTGCTCACCTCGTAGCGGTCGTATCCGTTGGCCCGCAGGGTGTCGAGGGTCAGCAGCAGCATGTCGGCCTCGAGGTCCTCGTCGGCCGGCTCGAAGTCGCCGCGATTCAGGCGCGCCGTCATGGCGGTGTTGGGCTCGTAGGTCAGCGAATAACAACTCAAGTGTTCCACGCCGAACATGACCGCCCGATGGATGTCTTCTTTCCATTCGGCGAGGGTCTGCCCGGGGATGGCGAATATCAGGTCCACCGATTGGCGCGCGATCCCGGCGTTCCGCGCGAGTTCGATCGCCCGGCCCACGTTCTCGGGGTCGTGCCATCGCTCCAGCGTCTTCAGGTGCCTCGGGTTGAACGACTGGGCGCCGATGCTGATCCGGTTGACCCCGCCTCTCGCCAGCACGCCGAACAACTCGGGCGTCGCCGTCTCTGGATTGCACTCGACCGTGAATTCGGCGTCGCCAACCTCAAAGTGCTCGTGCAGGCACACGAGGATCCTCTGCCAGAGTTCCGGCCTTAGAAGGGTCGGCGTGCCGCCACCAACGAAGATGCTGGTGAGCGGCCCGGCGAACGGCGCAATCCGGGCCAATTCGGCGATCAGGCGGTCTGTAAAGGGTTCTTGCCGGTCCCTGGTGTCGACCAGGCTGTAGAAATCGCAGTAGTGGCACTTGTGGAAGCAGAAGGGCACATGGATGTACAGTGCCTGGACGGGTGCCGACCCGGGCTCGCCCGCGGTCAATGATTCCAGAGGATGGGCCGTGCTCCCGCGTTGCCCCGCGATGGTGATGGGGGTACGGTCCACAACGCCACCCGATGTTGGCCCGGCGCCGGGCCGAGGGAATCGCTCCGTGCCCGAAATCGGGCCGGAAGGTCGCAAGAAGCTGGAGTGTACGCCGTGTCGATCGAACTCGTTCTCGTGACTCCGGACGGCGAGCAGCGGGCCTTCGCGGTCTCGCGCTCCCGCATCATCGGGCGTGAAGAAGACTGCGACATGCGGGTCCCCGTTGCCGAGGTCTCCCGCGAGCACTGCCGCGTCGAGCCCAACGCCAACGGCGGGCTGACCGTCGAGGACCTCGGCTCGAGCAACGGCACCTTCATCAACGGCCTGCAGATCGAAGAGGCCGAGATGACCGCCGGCGACGTGCTGAAGGTCGGCCCGGCGTTCATGGTGCTACGCGTCGACGGCCAGCCGGCCAGCATCGATAACGACGCCGCCATCGAACAGGGCACCCCAAGCGAACTCGAGCAGCCCAAGAGCAAGCCGCAGGCCAGCAAACAGGTGGGCCAAGGCTCACTGGTCGACAACGCTGACCCGGACGACAGCGACATGTTCTCGGACTTCGATTTCGATGACGACGACGAGGACGCCCCGAAGCTCTAGGGAGTCAGGCGCTCTTACGGGGATTCGGCCCCTCGCCCTCGGCCTTGGCTTGGGGCACGCGGATGGCCGTCCCGCAGGCCTTGCACCGCACGGTCCTGCCGCGGGCCGAAGTGGGCACTGCGAGCACCTTCCGGCAGGTGAGGTTCGGGCACATCATTCGGATGCCGTTGTCTTTTTCTGCCATTCGTGGCTGCCCCATCCATATGGTTCTGTCTGAGGGGCTATCGGCCCGTTCCCGCCCGCGATCCAATCGGCTTCGGCCCACGCTCGGAATGGCATGACAGGACAAACCCCTACGACAGCCGACTCCACCCCCGTTTCCCAGGCTGTGGCACACGTGCTCTGCCCCACCGGTCGTGCCGCCGCGGTGGTAGGGTTGCAATGGGGCGACGAGGGCAAGGGCAAATACGTCGACTTGCTCGCCCCTGGCTTCGACGCCGTCGCTCGGTACAACGGCGGTGCCAACGCCGGCCACACGATCGTGGTGGGCGGGCAGAAGTACGCGCTGCACCTCGTCCCCTCGGGCATCCTGCACAAGGGCACCAAGGCGGTCATCGGCAATGGCGCCGTGGTCGACCCCTTCCAACTCGTCAAAGAACTCGACGCGCTCGAAGCGCGCGGCATCGACACCGCGGCCCTCGTCGTGAGCAACCGCGCGCACGTTGTCATGCCATACCACAAGGCCATGGACGCGCGCCTCGAAGAGGCGATGGAAGAGCTCGCACGGGCCGAGGGCGGCAGCACCACCGCCATCGGCACCACCAAGCGAGGCATCGGGCCGACGTACGCCGAGAAGTCGATGCGCATGACGGCCGTCCGCATGGGCGACTTGGTCCGTGGCGGATCGATTCTGGCCGACCGCGTGCGGCTTGCGGTGAGCATGCACAACCGGGCCAGCGTCGCCGCCGGCGAGGAGCCCATGGACGCACAGGCCATCCTCGACGACCTGGCGCCCATCGCCGAACGTTTGCGACCCAACGTGGCGGACACGACCTACTTGCTGCACGAAACCCTTGGCGCGGGCGGCCGGGTGCTGTTCGAGGGCGGCAACGCGACATTGCTGGACATCGACCACGGCACATACCCCTACGTCACCAGCTCGAACTGCTCGGCACTGGGCATTCCTGCCGGCAGCGGCGTACCGAGTTCCAAGCTCGCGGGCCTGCTGGGCGTGATGAAGGCTTACACCACCCGCGTGGGTCTTGGCCCGATGCCTACCGAGATCGAGGGCGAGTTGGCCCAGACCATCCGCGATCGCGGCGGCGAGTATGGCACCACCACCGGCCGCCCCCGCCGCATCGGCTGGCTCGATCTTGTGGCTCTTCGCTACTCGGTCATGGTCAACGGCGTGACCCACGTTGCCATGACCATGCTCGACGTGCTGAGCGGGCTCGACGAGGTCAAGGTCTGCTCGGCCTACGACGTCGATGGCGTGAAGACCGATCGCTTCCTGCCCGATTCGGCCGACCTCGCGCGAGCCAAGCCCATGTTCGAGACGCTGCCGGGCTTCGCGCAGGACATCTCGACCTGTCGCAACGTGGGCGACCTGCCCCCCGAGGCTCGCGGTCTCATCGAGCGCGTCGAAAGCGCGATCGGTGTGCCGGTGGCGTTCGTGGGTGTCGGTCCCGACCGCGAGCAGACGATCCTGAACCTAAGCGAGGGCGTAGCAAGCCGATGACCACCACCAAGACGGCCATCGAGAATGCCGCCGTCGCGCTGGGCATCGAGCCGCAGCGCGTGCCCAAGCACGTGGCCATCATCATGGACGGCAACGGCAGGTGGGCCGAGGCCCAGGGCCTGCCGCGCATCTGGGGCCACCGCGAGGGCGCCGTCCGCGTGCGCGAGGTCGTCGAGCGTGCGGGCGAGCTTGGCGTGACGCACCTCACGCTGTACGCCTTCTCGAGCGAGAACTGGAAGCGGCCGCAGGACGAGGTCTCCCAGCTCATGCTGCTGTGCGTGGCCTACCTCGACGGCGAGGCGGAACGGCTGGCCGAGGAGGGCATCCGCCTCCGCGTCATCGGCCGCCGCGAGGGCCTTCCAAGCGAGGTATGCGAGGCCATCGAGAAGGTTGAGAAGATCACCGAGCGCGGCACTCGGGCGAATCTGACCCTGGCGCTCAACTACGGCGGTCGGGACGAGATCGTCGATGCGGCCCGGTCCCTGGCGACAAGGGCTGCGGCGGGCGAGATCGCCCCGGCGGATATCGACCAGACGATGTTTGCCAGCGAGCTCTATACCGCCGGCATGCCCGACCCCGACCTTCTCATCCGCACCGCTGGCGAGCGTCGTCTGAGCAATTACCTGCTGTGGCAGGTGAGCTACGCGGAGCTGTTCATCAGCGACGCGTCGTGGCCCGAGTTCGGGGCCGAGCGGTTCGACGAGGCACTGCGTGACTATGCTGGGAGAGTGCGGAGGTTCGGGAAGACCGACGCACAGCTGGGTGCGGGGTCGTCGTAGTTTCGACCGGCCTTCGATGCGTGCTTGCGCTCAGGCAAGGGAAGGCTACGCCATGAGCAATGCCGATCATGGGAGCACCGCTCCCAGACTCATTTTCGTTCACATCCCCAAGTCTGGGGGCACCACACTCGACCAGGTGCTGAATCGGCGTGCGCAGGGCAAGGTGTGCTGGCTGCTTGGAACCACGCAGCAGGTTCTCGATCGCATCTCGCAATGCGCCGAGGAGGAACTGCTGAGCTATGAGCTGTTCGCCGGCCACATCCCGTTTGGACTGCACGCCCTGATCCCGGCGCCGTGCCGATACATCACGATCCTTCGCGATCCTGTCGAGCGGCTCGTGTCTCATTATTACCACGTGCTCGACAAGCCCGGGCACCCCTCATACCAGCGGATCGCTGAGGGCGGAGTATCACTGATTGATTTTGTATCCGGCGATTTTTCGCTCGAAGTCGACAACCTCCAGACACGGTTCATCGCCGGCCTTGATGCAAACCGCGCAACCCCGCTGAACGGCTGCACCGAGGAGTTGCTTCGCACCGCGATCCAGAATCTCGACACCAACTTCGACGGTGTGCTGGTCCAAGAGTACTTCGACCACTCGCTACTCTTGCACGCCGATGCGATGGGGTGGCGAAGCGCGCCGGTGTATACATCGAAGCGGGTGCATAAGTCCAGACCGCGCCGGCGAGATATTCCCGCAGAGGTTCGGGAAGTGGCGGCCACCCGAAACCGGTTCGACGTGTCTCTCCACCGCCTGGCCCTCCAGCGCGTCGAGGCCGCGATCAAGGCCGGCGGCGCTGAATTCCAGGACCGGCTCGAGCGATTCCGAGTCGAGCGAGAAGCCTGGGCCGCCTCGCGACCCCGCAAGCCTGCCAACGCATGATCCCAGTTTCGATTATTGCGGGGCGTCGGGACTACCATCTCTATTGAGTTCCATCCCGTGAGATACGCCATGAACCCACGCCTTTCGCTACCGCTTATCTTCCTTCACATCTTCAAGGCCGGTGGCACGTCGCTTCGCAAGGTCGTTCGCCAGCAATATCCCAACGCCAGGTGCCAGGTGTTCGAGGGCTCGTTTCCCGAGTCGAACGCATGGCGTGAACAACCCCAGGAAGAGCGAGACGCGTGCAAATTGCTCATCGGGCACCAGCACTATGGCCAGCACGAGTTCCTCTCGCGGCCGGCGACGTACATGACGGTCTTGCGTGAGCCGGTTGATCGCGTCCTGTCCTATTACTACTTCGTGCTGCGGTACAAGCAGCACTATTCGTACAACTACGGCTTCCACGAGGGCATGTCGATCAAGGAGCTCTACGGCTTGGGCCGGTTCATCGAATTGGACAACATCCAGACCCGATTGCTCAACCCCCAGCCCGAGCAGCAGTATCCCTTCGGTTCGATCGATGAGGCCATGTTCGAGGTGGCACTCGGCAACCTTCGGAGCATCCAGCGCGTGGGGGTGGTGGACCGGATGGACGACTTCCTGGAACTGCTCCGCCGCAGTGAGGGGTGGTCGATCGAGCGCACGCCGCACGAGAATCGGACCTCCGATCGGCCTGTGGCGGACGCCCACGATGAGCAAACGCTGGATCTGATCAGAGAGCACAATCGATGGGATGCCTTGCTGTACGAGGAGGCAGGTCGGCTATTCGAGAAGGACTGGGCCGACGCCGCCCGGCACGATTCGGCGGGGGCCGGCTCGTCCGTGCATTGAGGCCGGCCAACGCTCGCCAGCAGCCGCCAACGGGCCAATAGCCGTCTACGATGGGCCCTATGGCCGACCTGCTCAGCTTCGTTTCAGCCCAGCTCATCGTCAGCGTTACCGTGTACGCCGTGATCGTCCACGTGCTGCTGGGCGGGGCGGGGTACGCCACCTACGCCGAGCGGAAGATCTCGGCCTACATCCAGGACCGCGTGGGCCCCAACCGCACGGGGTTCAACCTGGGCCTGCCCTTCCTGGGCTTCCTCAAGGGAATGGTGGGCCTGGGCCAGCCGCTGGCCGACGGCATCAAGTTCATGCTGAAGGAGGATTACACCCCCGGCAAGGTGGACAAGGTGCTCTTCACCCTGGCCCCGGGCATCGTGGTCATCCCGGCCCTCATCGGCTTCGCAGTCATCCCGTGGGGCGGCGTTTGGGTGTGCCCGAGCTTCACCATCCCCATCCTGAACCTGCACGTCGATGGCGGGCCGGTGGAGATCGCGGCACTGCCGGTGAACGTGGGGGTGATCTACATGATCGCCATCGCCTCGCTGGGCGTGTATGGCATCACCCTGGGCGGCTGGGCCAGCAACAACAAGTTCAGCTTCCTGGGCGGCCTGCGGGCCACGGCCCAGATGCTGGCCTACGAGCTGCCACTGGGCATCAGCCTGCTCTGCGTGCTGGTGATGGTCGGCAGCCTGCTGCCGATGGACATTATCCGTTACCAGGAGGTCAATGGGTGGCTGTTCATGAGCCAGCCGATCGCGGCGATGATCTTCTTCATCGCGATGCTGGCCGAGGCCAACCGCACGCCCTTCGACAACGCCGAGGCCGAGAGCGAACTGGTGGGCGGCTACCACACCGAGTACAACTCGATGCGGTTCGCGTTGTTCTTCCTGGCCGAGTACAGCCACGTGGTGGTGAGCAGCGCGTTCTTCATCCTGCTGTTCGTCGGGGGGTTCAACCTCCCGCTTGCATGGCTTTTCGGCGACAATCACTGGCTGGCAACCAGTAATGCAACGCTCTTGGGAGTCCTGGCCAAGATCGCGATCTACTTCGGCAAGGTCTCGGCGATGGTCTTCCTGATCATGCTGGTCCGCTGGACGGTGCCCCGCCTTCGGTACGACCAGGTCATGAGCACGGCCTGGCAAGGCATGATCCCGCTGGCTCTGGTCGTCCTGGTGGTCACCTCGGTGGCGGTCTTCTTCGGCATCCCCCAGGGCTACATGCACCCCATCCTGATGCTGGGCATCAACCTCGTGCTGGCGGTGGTCCTCTTCGTGGTTTTAGGTACACTGCCCGCGTACAACCCCAATCGCAAGATCCAACTCCTCGGCTCGCGCTTCAACCCCCTGCCCGGCGAGCGTGTCGATCACGCCCCGATCGACCCCATGGCCCGCGAGGACAGGCCCGTCCAGGGCACGGTGCAGCCGAGTTGATACGGGAGCCTCGGGATTGCCCTATGCTGGGGCATGACCGAAACCGTCAGCCGCCATCGCGTCCTATGCGAGGCCAGCTTCGACCCGAAGCTGTCGACCTATTTCCTGCTCAGCGGCACCATCGTGCTGGTGGTGTGCATCATCACCATCCCGCTGGCGGTCGTGTACTTCCTGGTGGGCAAGATGTTCATCGACAAGTACATCGAGCGGCTGAGTTGCACGCTCACCGAGCGCACGCTCGAGATCCGCAAGGGCTGGATCAATCGGGTTGAAAGCACCATCCCCCTCGAGAAGATCACCGACCTCCAGATGATCCAGGGCCCCATCATGCGGGCCATGGGCCTGCACGGGTTCAAGGTCGAGACCGCCGGCCAGAGCTCGGGCCCTGGCGGTCACCTGGTGAGCCTCATCGGCATCGTCGATGCCCCGGGCTTCCGCGAGGCCGTGCTCGACCAGCGCGATGCGCAGGCCGAGGGCAGGGGAAGGGTGTCGAGGCCGAGCGAACCGGCCGCGGCAAGCCCGGCGATGGGGGACGACGCGGTCGCGGTGCTCTCAGACATCCGTGCTTCGCTGCACCGGATCGAGAAGTCGCTCGAGCATCGCAAGGACGTTGACGTTTGAGCGCACGAAAAAGCCCGGCCTCAAGCGGCCGGGCGTCGTGTTTGCTACCGCGAATAGGGGTGATCAGCGACGGCGACGGGTGGCGACCAGGCCACCGAGGCCCAGCAAAGCCATGGCGCCGGGAGCCGGCACGGCGCGGATGCTGACGTCGTCGATGTACCAACCCATGCGCTCGACCACGGTGGTCGAGGTGAAGTTGAAGACGATGTCGACGCTAGCAAGGCCGTCGTAGGCGCTCAGGTCGAGGTTGACGGCGCGCCAAGCCTCGCCAGAATCGCCATCGCTTAGGTAGAGCTCGTCGCCGTTGACGACGACGCTGGCCATGTCGAAGGCTGACGAGCCGGTCAGGATCCACTCTTGGAAGTTGAGCGAAACGTCGGACAGACCGGTGAAGTCGAAGTTCTGGCTGAGTTGCTCATCGCTGCCGACGCCGTGCAGGCCGCCGATAACGGTGCCCCAGACAAAGTCGCCGCTGAAGCCGCCGGTGGGCTCGGCGCCGCCTGAGCCACCGAGGCTGGTGCCGGTCACCCCGGTCGGGCTGCCACGCTCCCAGTCACCGTTGACGCCGCTGGGGGTCCAGCCGCCGCCGTCGGCCTCGAAGTCCGACGAGTACACGGTGGTCTGAGCGGCAGCCACCGAAGCAGCACCCGCCACAGCAGCAAGAATCATCACGTTACGCATGTCTTACCCTCTTCCTAGGAAATGGGACCGCTCTTGAGAAAAGCGACCCAGGAACCACGAGAATCCGATCCGGACGAACTCTCTCCTATCTCGCCGTACGGTAACCGTTCAAAATCCACAATGCGACCCATGATTTCCCTAAGTCGGGGGAAATAACTTGCTCGCCGGTGGAAAAGGTCCGTTTTTCTATTCTGGTCGGATTGTTATTGGGCCCGGTCAGGCCATCGGGCCGAGCAGGTCCTGCTTCAGGGCCCGCTCAAGATAGTGGATGTCCACAGCACCCTCTCGGAAAGCGCTGTGCTCGAGCAGGTGAAGGTGCAGCGGGATCACCGTCTTGATCGGTCCGACGCGGAACTCACGGAGTGCGCGGATCATGCGGTTGACGCAGGCTTCACGGTCGTCGCCGTGGGCGATGAGCTTGCCGACCATCGAGTCGTAGGTCGGGGGAACCATGTACCCCGGCACGACGTGTGTGTCCATGCGGATGCCTGGGCCGCCGGGCATCTCCCACGTGTCGACGCGGCCCGGGCTGGGCATGAAGTTCCGGGCCGGATCCTCGGCGTTAATACGGCACTCCATCGCGTGCCCGTTGATGGTGATGTCCTTCTGGCGCAGGCCCAGCTTCTCGCCGGCAGCAATCAGGATGGAGTTCTTCACGATATCGACGCCAGTGATCATCTCGGTGACCGGGTGCTCGACCTGGACGCGGGTGTTGACCTCGAGCATGTAGAAGTTCTGCTCGTCGTCCATCAGGAACTCGACGGTCGCGGCGCCGGCATATCCCGTGCTGCGGATGAGCTTGGCCGCGCTGTCGCACACGGCGCCGATCTTCTTGCGATCGACACCCGGGGCGGGCGCCTCCTCGATGAGCTTCTGGTGGCGGCGCTGCATGGAGCATTCGCGCTCGAAGAGGTGGACCGAGTGGCCGTGCTTGTCACCGAGCACCTGCACCTCGACGTGGCGTGCGTGCTCGAGGAACTTCTCGATGAACACGGCGCCATTGCCGAAGGCGGCCTGGGCTTCCTGTTGGGCCTTCTTGATGTTGGCGCGAACGGTGGCCTCGTTGTGGCACACACGCATGCCGCGGCCGCCGCCGCCGAACGCGGCCTTGATGATCACCGGGAAGCCGATCTCGCGGGCGATCTCGACGGCCTCGTCCTCGTCCTCGATGGCGCCCTCGGAACCCGGGAAGATCGGCACCTTGGCGGCCTTGGCGGCGTGCTTGGCGGCCACCTTGTCGCCCAGCGTGCCCATGGCCTCGGGGCTTGGGCCGATGAACTCGATCTTGCAATCGCGGCAGATCTGGGCGAAGTCGGCCCGCTCGGACAGGAAGCCGTAACCCGGATGGATCGCGTCGGCGTCGCTCACCTCGGCCGCGGCGATGATGCGCGGAATATTGAGGTAACTGTCCTTCGACGGGCCCGCGCCAATGCAGATCGCCCGGTCGGCCAGACGCAGGTAGGGGGCGTCCTTGTCGGCCTGCGAGTACACGCACACCGCTTCGATGCCCAACTCTCGGCAGGCGCGGATGATCCGCAGGGCGATCTCACCACGATTGGCAATGAGGATGCGTCGGAACATCGGTCAGGCGGGCCTCACCATGAACAACGGCTGGCCGAACTCGACCGCGTCGCCGCTCTTGACGCACATGCGCTCGATGGTGCCGTTGGTCTCGGCCTTGATCTCGTTGAAGACCTTCATGGCCTCGACCAGGCACACCACGCTGTCGGGGGTGATCGACGCGCCGACCTTGGTGAACGGGGGAGAGTCGGGGTCGGGCGACGAGTAGAAGGTGCCGACCATGGGCGACTCGATGGCGATCAGGCCGTCGTCGGCCGTGCTGGCGGCCGGAGCCGAGGGAGCCGGGCTGCTCTGGGCCGGTTGGGCGGCAGCCGCCTGGGGGGCCGCGAAGGCCTGGGGCTGGGGGCTCACCTGGAACCCGCCGGCGACGCCCCGCTTGATCGTGATGGACTGGTCCTCGTCGCTCACGTCGACCTCGGTCAGGTCGTGTTCCACCATCAGGTCGATGAGTTGGCGAAGCCGGTCGATGTCGATCATGGGCGCGGGCCTCCACGAAGGGTGCTGACGGCGGGCCGGCGGCATCGGCAAGGCCCGAGAAGACAAGGCACGATGATACCGACCGAACGCCCGCACGGCGCAAAGAACCCGATTTCGGGCGTCTTGAGATGGCCTCCTCAGGCCCGGTCCAAGAGACGGTACTGCACCGCCTCGGCCACATGCTGCACGTCCAGGCCCTCTACACCGTCAAGGTCGGCGATCGTGCGGGCGACGCGGCGGACCTTGTCATAGGCCCGGGCCGAGAGGCCGAGTTCTGCGATGGCCTGGCCCAGCAGGCTACGGGCGGGCTCGCTCATGGGGGCGAGTGTGTCCAGTTCCTTGCCGCGGAGTCGGCCGTTGAGCTTGCCGTTGCCCTGGCGGGCGGCCTGGACCGATCGGGCGGCGAGCACACGCTCGCGCATGGCGGCCGAGGTGGTGCTGCTCGAGTCGCTGGTGGCCGAGAGTTCCTTCCACGGCACGGCTGGAGCCTCGACGTGGATGTCGATGCGGTCGAGCAGGGGGCCGCTGATGCGCGCGCGGTAGCGTTCGGCGGCCTTCTGGCCCGAGGGGGAATTTCCGGCCGACCCGCCCGGCGCGGGGTTCATGGCGGCGACGAAGAGGAAGTTGGCTGGGAAGCGCACCGTGCCGCGTGAGCGCGAGATGGTGACCAGATGGTCCTCGAGCGGCTGGCGGAGGGTCTCGAGCACCGAGCGGGGGAACTCGGGGAGTTCGTCCATGAACAGGATGCCGTGGGTGGCCAGCGAGACCTCGCCGGGCCGCGGCACGACACCCCCGCCGACGATCGCGGCGGCCGACGCGGTATGGTGGGGCGTGCGGACCGGGCGGTTGGCCACCAGGCCCTGGCCCGGGGGCAACTCGCCGGCGGCGGAGTGGATGCGGGTGGCTTCGATCGCTTCCGCGGGGCTCATGGGCGGCAGCACGCCGGGCAACGCCCGAGCCATCATGGTCTTGCCCGTGCCGGCGGGGCCGAGCATGATGACGTTGTGCCCGCCGGACGCCGCGATGACGATGGCGCGCTTGACGGCTTCCTGGCCGCGCACTTCGGCGAAGTCGATTGGCGCGTGGGCGGCGCTGAGCATGGCGGCAAGATCCGGCGGCGTTTGAGGCTCGATTTCGAGCACGCCGTTGAGTAAGCCCACGACCTCCGCCAAAGTGCGCACGCCGTAGGTGGTGGGGCCGGCGACGGCGGCCTCGGCGGCGTTCTCGGCGGGCACTATCACGGCATCGAGTTCTTCTTGCCGGGCGAGATCGGCCATGGCGATCACGCCACGGATCGGGCGGACACGGCCGTCCAGGGCGAGCTCGCCGGCGATCATGCACCGGTGTAGGCGCGGCGGGGCATCGTCGGGGGTGTGCTGGCGAATGGCGCCGGTGGCCTGGAGCAACGCCACGGCGATGGGCAGGTCGTAGATCGGGCCCTCTTTGCGGACATGGGCTGGTGCGAGGTTGATGACCAGGCGGCCGTTGGGGAAGGCATAGCCCGTATTGGTCAGGGCCGCCCTGACGCGTTCGATGGACTCACGGATGGCCGCGTCCGGTAAGCCGACGATCGTTTCCTTGGCCAGGGCGGCATCATCGAGGTCGACCTCGACCTCGCAGGGGTCGGCGTCGACGCCTCGGAGCAGGAATGATCGGCTCTTGGACGGCATGGTACCGAGCATAGCCCGTTCAAGGAGTGGCGGCGGCCTAGGGAAAGATTCCCGGATTGAGGGGTTTGGTGGATTGTAGGGATCTTCCGGATAACACAGATTTTTTTGTGAATTTTGCTTGCAAATCGCAAAAACACTTGATTGATAGGGTCTCCTTGTGGTATCTTCTACCTAGGAAGAGACACCTGTTTCACGTCAGGAGAGACGAGACATGACCCCGACCAGGATTGCCGCATTCGCTGGCGCCATTGTTGGCGTTGCCGCGATGGCCTCGGCCACCGTGCAGCCGAACACGTACGAGATTCGCGTGAGCAACATCGTGAGCCCCGGCACGCCCTCGACCACCGTCGAGGTGTGGGCCGATTGGGACTCGGAACTGTTCTATGCCTTTGCCGCCGCCGAATGGAACCTGCGCGGCGACATGACCGGCGACTTCTCGGGCCCGGCGTCGGCCTTCACCGACCCCGGCCAGGAAGGCGGCACGCCGATGGTCGGTGACGTGATGGACATCGTCACGGGCCAACTCCAGTTCCCCACGGGCGGGTTGCTGGCTGATACGGCCGACTCGATCCTGATCTGGTCGGGCACCTGGAGCACCACCGACTTCACCGCCCGGACGGTCGACCTGGCCACCGAGACCTCCCAGTACAGCCTGTACCTGAACGAGGCCGGCCTGAGCAGCGATGTCACCTCGACGGTGATCGAGGCTGCTGGTCAGATCCAGGTGATCCCTGCTCCGGCCTCGCTGGCGTTGCTGGGCCTGGGTGGCATGGCCGCGGCTCGCCGCCGCCGCTAAGGTACGTCCGAAAACTTCCTGACGAATCACATGAGCAACCCCGTGGGTCATCGGGGCTGTTTTCGTGTGCGTTGGTGGTGTTGGTATCGGACGTACAGGTGAAGTGAAGGCCCGGAAACGCCGATGTGTGAGCGTGCCTGCGCAGACGCCAGCCAAGGGTTCAGCTACCGCGCCGGGGATCGCCTCGCTCACGCGGGCGAACATCCCGAGCGCATTTGCGCCGACGAGCAAAGTATCTCGCCGGACATTCCAAGCGGTGAACCCGTCGACTGGGACGCCGGGCGGGCCCAGCATCGAGGTCTCGACGCCCGAGGACGCCAGTGCGGCGTCGACGGCCGCTTGGGCAGCGTACCACGGCATGATGGAATTGGATGCCGAGGAGCACGCGGCGTTGCTCGAGGGGATTGCCGAGGGCATCCACGCGTTGGGCGAAGACCTGGTGAAACTCGCGGCCCACGAGACGGGGTTCAGTGCGGTGCGGATCGTGGCAGAGCGCGAGCGCTTGATGCTGACGCTTCGGATGTTCGCGGGCGTGGTGCGTTCGCGTCGGCTGGAGTGCCCGAGCATCGACACCGCCGAGCCGAGCCGTCGGCCGCTCCCCAAGCCCGACCTGCGACGCATCCGGCGGGGCATCGGGCCGGTGGCGATCCTTGGGCCAGCCAACCAGCCGCTGACGGGCGGCGCGATGGGGGCCGACGCGGTCTCGGCGCTGGCGGCGGGGTGCCCAATCATCTGCAAGAGCCATCCCGAGCACCCGTTGACCGACGCGATGGTGGCCTTCGCGGCCTCGAGCGCGTGCCAACGGAAGGGTGCGCCGGCGGGGCTGATCACGCTGCTGCATGCCGACGAGCAGGGGCAGGAAGAGTTGCTTGCAACGCTCGTTGGGAACCCATGTGTTCGTGGGCTGGCATTCACGGGATCGAAGGAAGGCGCTGATTCGATCTCGTCGGTTATCTGGCGGGAAGCGCCGGGCACGGTATTTTCGGCGTCAATTGGTTCGATCAACCCAGTGTTTGTGTTGCCGGGCGCGCTCGAGACGAATGGGCCGACGATCGCCGAGCGGTTGTTCCAGTCTTGCACGAACGTGGCGGGGCAGACGTGCACGCGGCCCAGTGTGGTGGTGCTGCAACGTGGGGCCGAGAGCGAGGTGTTCGTGCGGCAACTCGCGTCGCTATTCGACCAGATGCCCGCGGCGAAGATGCGTGGGCCGCGGCTGCGGAACCGGTTCGTTTCCGAGGTCGAGGCCCGGCTTGACACCAAGGGCGTGCGGCTGGAGGGCGGCTCGTTCCACGCCCCGGAGAGCGACGATGGCAAGCCCGCGATCGTCAACGGCTGCCTGATGCGGTGTGCCGGCGAGGCGTTCGTGCGCGAGCCGATGCTCCGCGAGGAGGTCTTCGGCCCGGCCATGCTGCTGGTCATGGCCGACGACGCGGCGGGCGTGCTGACGGCGGCCAGCGCGATCGGCGGGGCGCTCACGGGCTCGATCTGGATGGGAACGACCGACAGCAACGTCGGGCGGCGGCTGGCGGCGACGCTCGAGCACCGGGTGGGTCGGATGGTCTTCAACGCCACGCCCACGGGGCTCGAACTGTGCCACTCGCTGGTGCACGGCGGGCCATACCCCGCCAGCCACGGGGTGGACATGACCTCGGTGGGCCCCGATGCGGCGGTGCGGTGGATGCGCGATATTTCCTATCAGAACGCCCCCGAGGCGGTGCTGCCCAAGGAACTGCGAAGCGGCAACCCGCTGGGGGTGGCCAGGCACGAGGACGGCGAGTTGGTCGAGCCCGAGCGGGCGGCGGCCGAGGCGGAGGAGGAGCCCCCCGCCGAGGAGCCGACGCGGGCCGCGTGAGGCCGGCGTTCGAGGCGGCCACAATCCTGCCGCGCATCGGCCCGGTAAGCCGATACCGTTGGTCCTATGGCATCTCGGGTCACGGATGACGAAGGGGCGTCGCTGGCGCCCGTGTTGCGTTGGATCGCCTGGCTGGTGGTCAGCGCGGTCTGGCTGTTCATTGCGGCGAGCCTGATCGGGTTCGACCGGGCCGACGCGCCGGGCTTCGCCGCTTGGCCGGCCAACGAGCCGGCGGCCAACTGGATGGGCGGCATTGGGGCGCTGGTGGCCTACTGGTCGTACTACACGGTGGGGCTGGGGGCCTGGGTGTTCCTGGCCGGGCTGGCGCTTCTCATCGGGCTTCACTTCGGCGGGGCGAGGGTCGACCACCCGCTGATCCGCATCGTGGGCGTCGTGGTCATCGGCGTGGCGGGGGCGGGGGTGCAGGCGTTGCTGCTGCCCTCGACGGCCCGGCTGCCCGACCTGCCTGGCGGTGTCGTGGGCTTCGTGGGGTCTTCCGAGCTGCGCGAGAGCTTCAACGTGTGGGGCACGCTGCTGTGGATGCTGGTGGCGGCGCTCATCGGCGTGATCGTGGCCTACGACCGGTGGATCGTGCCGGCGGGGGCGGGCTTGCTTCGACAGGCCGGCTGGCTGGGGCGGACCGCCGGCGGCGGGGCGAGTTCGGTCCGTGGCGTTCTGCCGGCGATCGGGGCCTGGCTGGCCGACTTTGCCGAGAAGCTCAAGCCCGTGAAGCGTGTTCCTGTGCGCGCCAACGACCTGGACGACGACGAACGGATGCGGCCCAAGCTCGAGAAACGCAAGAAGGCCGAGGCGCGGGCCAAGCGCATCGAGAAGGACATTGCCACCGACGAGGGCGAGGTCGACGAGGAAGAAGAGGAGTACGACGAGGACTACGACGACGTCGATCCCGATGAGGAGGAATACGAGGAAGAACTCGACGAGGACGACGACGAGGAGTACGAAGAAGAAGACGAGGACGACGAGGTAGAAGAAGAGGAAGACGAGGAGGTCGGCGCGCCGCAGGTGTTCAGCGAGGACCGCCTGCGCGAGAAGATCCAGAAGATGCCCGTGCTCTTCGCCAACCAGAACCGCTCGGTGGCCAAGGAGGAAGACCTGCGCGACCTGCAGGGCGTGTCGGTCGAGGGCTACCGCTTCCCGGGGCTGAACCTGCTCGAAGATCCCGAGGAAGACTTTAACGACAAGCTCGACGAGATGGTGCGCGAGGGGGCCGAGGCGCTCGAGCGCGCCCTGCACCAGTACCGCATCAAGGGCGAGGTCGTGGGCATCGAGAGCGGGCCGGTGATCACGCTCTACGACGTGCGCCTCGCTCCGGGCACGAAGGTCAGCCAGGTCAACGCCGTCAGCAGCGACATCGCGCGGGCGCTCAAGGCCGTGAACGTGCGCATCGTGGCCAACCAGGTCGGCCGCGACACGGTTGGCATCGAGGTGCCCAACCCCACCAAGGAGAAGGTGCGCCTCAAGGAGCTCATGGGCCGGCCCGAGAAGTTCCAGGGCATGAAGCTGCCCATGTTTCTGGGCAAGGACGCCTCGGGCGAGCCGCTCATCGCCGACCTGACGAAGATGCCGCACGTGCTGATCGCCGGTACTACTGGAAGTGGTAAGTCGGTGTGCATGAACACGATCATCATGAGCTTCCTGTACACCAAGAAGCCCAACGAGCTTCGCCTCGTCCTGGTCGACCCCAAGATGGTCGAGATGAGCCAGTTCAAGGACATCCCGCACCTGATGTGCCCGGTGGTCACCGAGATGCACAAGGCGGCGGCCATCCTCGAGTGGGCCGTCACCAAGATGGACGAGCGGTACGAGTTGCTGGCCGAGGCGGGTTGCCGGGATATCTCGAGTTTTAACGACCTCGACTGGGAGGAGATCAAGGAACGCCTGGGCCACGAGACCGACGAGCAGGCCGCGCGCGTGCCGCGCAAGCTGCCGTACATGGTCTTTATCATCGACGAGCTGGCCGACCTGATGATGACCAACAAGGAGGTCGAGGGCGCCATCGTCCGCATCGCGCAGAAGGCCCGCGCGGTGGGCATCCACCTGATATTGGCGACGCAGCGCCCGCAGGCCAATGTGGTCACGGGGTTGATCAAGGGCAACATGCCCTGCCGGATTACCTTTAAGGTCGCCAGCGGGCTCGACAGCCGGATCATCCTCGACCAGAAGGGCGGCGAGCTGCTGCTGGGCCAGGGCGACATGCTGTTCCTCAGCCCGAGCAACCACAAATTGATGCGCAGCCAGGGCACGCTGGTGGACGACATCGAGATCCGCCGAGCTTCGAGCGGCAGATCATGCAGCTCGGCCAGCCCGAGGGGGCGCTCACCGACGACGATCGCTTGTTGCAGAGCGCCAACAACAACTCCGCGAGTTTGCGACGGGCGCTCAAGGACCCGCTGTTCGATCGCGCCGTGGACATCGTGCTCGAGAGCAAACGCGGCAGTGTGAGCCTGTTGCAGCGTCGGCTGGCCATCGGCTACACGCGTTCGTCCCGGTTGATCGACCTTATGGGCATCGCCGGGGTCATCAGCGACCACAAGGGCAGCGTCGCGCGCGACGTGAAGATCACCGCCGAGGAATGGGCGGCGATGAAGGAGTTGGCCGCCAGGGACGCGGCGAAGGACCCCGAGGATAAGGACCTGGAGGGCTACGAGGACGAGCCCTTCGACGACGAGGCGAGCGTCGAGGTCGAGGTCGTCGGCACGCTCGAAGAGGGAGAGAGCGAACGCGAAGGTCGTGATGGGCTCGAAGAAGATGGTGCGGAAGAAGATGAAGAGGTAGACGACGACGAGCTCGACGACGAGGAAGAGGAAGAAGACGGGAACGACGAGGAGTACGAGGAAGACGAGGACGGCGAAGAGGAAGACGCCGAAGAAGACGAAGACGAGGAATACGAAGAGGACGGCGACGAAGAGGAGTACGAAGAAGACGAGGAAGAGGGCGACGAAGAAGAGGAGGACGACGAGGAGTACGAGGAAGACGAAGAACTCGAAGAACTCGAAGAACTCGAAGAAGAAGACGAGGCCGATGAGGAACCTCCCTTCGAGCCCGACCCGCCCAAGGCAACCCGCGGCCGGCGACGCTAAGCTCGCCGTTCCATGAGCCGATCCGCCGACGTATCTGGAAGACTCCCCTCCGACCCTGCGAAGCAGAGCGCCTTTTACGGCCCGGTCATCGCCGCCGCGTGCACCGTCGCCCTCGTCGCGAGCGCGCCCGGCCAGACGGTCGTCGTCAGCCAGTTCAACAAGTCCTTCACCGAATCGCTAGGCCTAAGCGCCACCGAGCTGAGCACGGCCTACCTCGTGGGCACCGCCGTCGCCGCCATGCCGCTCACGTTCGTGGGTGCCATCGCCGACAGGCTCGGCCCACGCCGTGTCATGTTCGTGGTCGCGCTCTTGTTCGGCGGCGCGTGCATCGCCGCGGGGCAGGCACGCTCGCTGCCGGTGCTGACGCTGTGCTTCTTCGGCCTGCGCTTTTTAGGGCAGGGCTCGCTGTCCATGCTCAGCGGGCACATCCTGGCCTTGTGGTACGAACGCAAGCTCGGCACCATCAACGGCTTCAAGATGGTCTTCGCCCAGGCCGGCTTCGCGGCGTCGCCGCTGGTCGCGATCGGCCTTATCCAGTGGCTCGGCTGGCGCTGGGCCTACGCGGCGCTGGGCGTCATCGTGTGGCTGCTGGTGCTGCCGCTGGCGGCGTTCGTATTGAAGGACCGCCCGGACGAGCAGGGCCAACAGATTGACGGTGATGCCGTCGCGCACGAGCCCAAGGAATCAGAGACTCCCGCAAGCCCCAAGCACCCGGACCCAGCGTTCACGCTGAAAGAGACCATCTCGACGCGCGCGTTCTGGATCCTCGCGGGCGCGATGGTGCTGAGCGGTTTCACGGGCACCGCGCTCTTGTTCCATTCGCAGCCGATATTGGAAGCGCGCGGCCTCGACCCGGCGTTCTCGGCGGCGATGAGCACGAGCTGGGCCCTGGCCGTCGCCGCGCTCGTGCTGCCCGTTGGGTTCCTCGCCGACCGCCTGCCCCCGCGCGGCCTGCTCGCGGTCGCCGCGCTGCTCATGGCCGCCAGCCCCGCGCTCGTCGTCGTCGCCAACAGCGTCGTGCTCCTGTGCACGGCGATGGCGCTCTACGGCGTGGCGATGGCCATCGGCACGGCGGTGGGGGTGCCCACCGTCGCCCGCTACTTCGGCCGCCGCCACCACGGCAGCATCCGCGGGTTTCTGACTTTTCTGGGCGTCGCCGGCACGGGCCTTGGCCCGGTGGTGCTGGGCGTGAGCTACGACCAGACCGGCTCGTTCACGATCGGACTGCTGGCCTGCGCGGGTCTCGCGGTGTGCCTCGCTGGCGCGAGCCTGACGCTGAAACGGCCGCTGGCGTCGGGATTGGCTCTCGACGCCGAGCGGCCGGCCTAGGTCAGAATCTCGATCGGGTGGTCACGCGCAGCCGGCGTCGAAGGCGTTCTGGAAGGCCAGGAAGTCGAAGAGCGTGAGCTCGCCGTCGCCGTCGAAGTCGGCGCGAAGGTCGCCATACTGGAATAGGTTCTGGAACTCCAGGAAGTCGAAGATCGTTAGCGCCCCATCAATGTCGAGGTCGGCCGGGCACGGGGTGCAGCCGTCCCAGCGCGGCACGCCGCCGATGTACCGATCGCCGATGTACCCCGACCCTCCCACGGCGTACAGGCCGCGCAGGTCGCCCTGATCCCACCCCGTGATGAGGATGGTGCCGCGTTCCAAGGGTTCGTCAAGCGGCCGCCACGCGTCGCCATCCCACCGGGCGATGTACTCGACGCGGTAGTCGCCGATCTCCTCGAAGCGCCCGGCGGCGTAGAGCGCTGGCCCGTCGCCGCGATCGAAGAACGCCAGCGAGAGGGCGTCATCGTCGAACTCCTCCCCGAGCGCGGTCCATGCGTCGCCATCCCAACGGGCCGCGCCGATGCCGCTGGTGATGCCGGGAAGGCGCATCCGCCCGCCGAGGTACAACGACTCGCCGCCACCATCATCGATG
>JAUHYE010000037.1 GCA_030426395.1 Phycisphaerae bacterium | reverse complement strand
CCGCCCATGCCGCCGAAGACCCCGCAGGTGATGTTGGCGACGCCCTGGCCCAGGCACTCGCGGTTGCCGTTGCCCCTGGTCTGGGTCAGCTCGTCGACGAGCGTCATGGTCATCAGGCTCTCGATGAGCCCGACGCCGGCAAGAATAACAGAAAATGGCAAGATAATCAGCAGCGTCTCGAACGTGAACGGCGGCAGGTCGAAGTCCATCCACGCGGGCCGGGGCAGGCCGCCGGAGATGCCGGCCTCCGATTCGTCGACCGAGGCCAGGGCGGCGGCGGTTTCCGCCTCGGTGAGGGGAGCCAGGGGCGCGCGGGTCTCGTTGCTGAGCGTCACCGCGTCGCGCACGCTCGCGGGGAGTCCGGCCGAGGCCGCAGCGATCGCGGCGGTGTCCTTGGCGCCCTGGGCTTGACGCACGGCGGCGGCCTTGGTGTTGTCCAGCACCAGGTCCCCCACCGTTCGCACGGGGCGCTCGGCCTCGCCGCCAGGAGCCACGGCGTTGATCGCGATCGCCGCGATCGAGACCGTGATGATCGCGACGAGCGAGGCGGGAACGGCGCGCGTGAGCCTGGGCAGCAGCACGATGATGGCCACCGTCGCGGCGACGAGGCCGAGCATGAGCCACAGGCGGCTTCCCTGGAGGAACGACATCGCGCCGTCACCCGAGAGGGCCTTGAAGCTGTCCGCTTGCGCGAGCAGGATCACGATCGCCAGGCCGTTGACGAAGCCCAGCATGACCGGGTGGGGCACGATGCGGATGAACTTGCCGAGCCTGAGCAATCCCGCGGCGACCTGGATCAGCCCGCAAAGAACAACCGCGGGGAAGAGGTAGCCGATGCCGTGGTTGGCAACCAGCGACACGACGACCACGGCCATCGCGCCCGTCGCCCCCGAGATCATGCCCGGTCGCCCGCCGAAGATGGCGGTGAGCAGGCAGATGATGAACGCCGCGTACAGCCCGACCAGAGGTGGCACTCCGGCGACGAACGCGAAGGCGACCGACTCGGGCACCAAGGCAAGCGCGACGGTGAGGCCGGCCAGCACGTCGGCCCTTGGCGAGCCGCCGAGCGTCGAGCGGAGGTCGAAGAGGCGCGGCTTGGTCGTGACGAACTCGGGCAGGCGGATGGTGACCTCGGGCATGGGCTCTCGGAGGGGGAAGCGATAGACGCCCGGCGGCGGTGTGGCGGCCGGCGACGAAGATCGGTGGTTGGCATGGAAACCCCGCGGGCGGAGCGCACGCGGGGGAGCGGGGATGGTAGGCGTGGGCGCCCTCGCGCCCCGGCCCCTACCCTGCGGCTCGGCTCGTTTCGCCCGGTTCGCGGGCATCTAGAAGGAAGGCCCACCCATGAACATCGACAACTCCGCACGCTTCGGCACCAAGGCCATCCACGCCGGCCAGAGCCCCGACCCCAGCACCGGTGCCATCTGCACGCCAATCTACCAGACGTCGACCTTCGTGCAGAAGAGCCCCGGCGAGATCATCGGCGAGTACGACTACAGCCGGGCGGCCAACCCGACGCGGACGGCCCTTGAGGCCAACCTTGCGGCGCTCGAGGGCGGCAAGCACGGGCTCATCTATTCCAGCGGCGTCGCGGCGACGGGAGCTGTCCTTCACTTGCTCAAGAGCGGCGACCACGTCGTCCTGTGCGACGACGTGTACGGCGGGACCAACCGGCTCTTCCATAAAGTGTTCCAGCAGCTTGGCATCGAGATCACCCTGGTCGACATGACCGACCACGACGCGGCCAAGAGCGCGATGCGGCCCAACACCAAGCTCGTCTGGATCGAGACGCCCACGAACCCGACGCTGAAGGTCATCGACATCGCGGTGATGGCCGAGATCGGCAAGCGGGCCGGCGCGATGGTGTGCGTCGACAACACGTTCTGCAGCCCGTACCTCCAGAACCCCCTGGCGCTCGGGGCCGACATCGTGTGCCACTCGCTGACGAAGTACATCGGCGGGCACAGCGACGCCATCGGCGGGGCGCTCATCACCAGTGACGACGAGATCCACAAGAAGCTCAAGTTCGTGCAGTTGTCCGAGGGCGCGGTGCCGGGCATCCAGGAGTGCTTCCTGTTCCTGCGCTCAACCAAGACCCTGCACGTGCGCATGGACCGGCACTGCGAGAACGCGGAGAAGGTCGCCCGGCACCTGGAAGCCCACACCAAGGTCGAGAAAGTGGTGTACCCGGGCCTGACGAGCCACCCCCAGCACGCCGTCGCGAAGAAGCAGATGCGCGGCTTCGGCGGCATGGTGACGATCTACTTGAAGGGTGGCTTGGGCGAGAGCCGCAAGATGCTCGAGACGGTCAAGATCTTCGCGCTGGCCGAGAGTCTGGGCGGGGTGGAGAGCCTCATCGAGCACCCTGGCATCATGACGCACGCCAGCGTGCCGGCCGACCAGCGCAAGAAGCTGGGCATCGCCGACAACCTCGTGCGCCTGAGCGTGGGCATCGAGGACGTCGACGACCTGATCGCGGACCTGGATCGGGCGATCGGCTAGCGGCCCTCGTTGGCCTCGCCCTTCTCGCGGGCCTTCCACAGTTCGAGCAGCTCGGCCTCGCGTTCGCGCGTGAGGCCCGGGCGGCTCTCGCCGAAGTCGAACTCGGCGTCGGGCGTGCCGCGCTCGACCATCGCGTTGGTCCACATGGGCATGTACTCCTCGTCGAGCCACGTCAGCGTGTCGGCGATGGTCGTGTCCAGCGGGCGTGTGGTAAGCCCGGCCTTGGCGGCCTTCGAGATGTCGCGCGTGTGGAAGCCGGCCATCTCCTCGCTCGGAGGGATCCACACCGGCATCTGGGCCCAGGGGTTGACGCCCTGCACACTTAACCAATCCGCGTCGGCCCAGGTGAAGGTGGCGTCGCTGCCGGTGACGAGCTTGCACGTGTCGAGCAGCTTGCCGATGGTCATGCCGCCGCCGACGGGACCGTTGACGTTGAACGTGCCCGTGAGTGACTTCTCGATGCCCAGCACCATGAAGGCGGCCAGGTCGCGCACGTCGATGAACTGGATCGGGTTGTCGGGCTGCCCGGGCGCGAGCACCTCGCCGCCACGCCGAACACGGGCGGGCCAGTACGTGAAACGGTGCGTGAAGTCTCGCGGTCCCACGAGCAACCCAGGGCGATGGATGAGCGACTTCCCCGGGAAGTACTTGCGGGCCGCGGCCTCGCTACGGGCCTTGACGGCGCCGTAGTACTGCATGTTATATTGCGGCGTGGTGATCTCGTCGGCCACGTCGTCGGGCATGGTGGCGACGGCGTCGTCCTCGTCGAGCCCGACCTTGCCGTGATCGGCGTACACGCTGAGTGAAGAGATGTAGGTGTAGTGACCGGCCGAGTCCTTCAGCAGCTTGGCGCTATCTTCGACCCACTTGTGCACGCTAGCGGTGTCGATGACCGCGTCCCACTTGCGGCCTGTGTCGATCTCATCCTGCAGCGGCTTCAGCCCCGGCTCGACGTCAATAATGCGGTTGCCCTGGATGAACTCGAGGTCTGGGAAGAGTTCGTCGCGGTTGCCGCGATTGAACAGCGTGACCTCGTGCCCGCGATCGATCAGGATTCGCACCACGTGTGGGCCGAGCATGCCGGTGCCGCCGAGGAACAGGATCTTGAGGCCCTTGGCCGCACGGGCGCCCGCGAAGGCGTGCTGGCTCCACGGCCCAAGCCCGAGCAGGGCGGCGGCGCTGGTGGCCGAGGCGGTCTTCATGAAGTCTCTCCGGGTCTGGTTCATGGCGAGGTCCTCGAGGTGAACTTATGCATGGGGGCTGGCGGGCGCGGCGAGCGGCCCGGCCCCGGGGATTAGGGGTTCTTCGATTGATTTGGATATCTTCGCGCGGCTGGCCTCCTGGCGACCGAGCCAGATGGCGATGCCGAGCGACGCGGCGCCAAGCGGAACCGCAAGCCACGCGGCGACAAGGCCGAACCCGGCCAGCACCATGTCGGCGAGCGTGCCGGCCGTGTCGCCGCCGCGATAGACGAAGGTGTCGATCAGGCCCTTGGCTTTATACTTCTCGGCCCGCGGCACGATGGTGAAGAGCGTCTCACGCGCCGGCTTGCTGAGCGCGAAGTTGCCCGCGCGGCGAGCGACCTCGAACGCCGCCAGCATCAGGAGAATCGGCGCGGCGGCCAGGCCAATGAAGCCGACAATTGTGATGATGGGAACGACCGCGAGCAGCGCTCCGACACCGAAGCGGCGCATCAGCCGCCCGGTCAGGAAGAGCTGGAGCACGACCGTAAGCACCTGGCCGCCGAGCTCAATCCACGCCAGCAGTTGGGCACGCGACTCGGTCGTGTCGGCGAACGCCTCGACGATGCGCATCTTCTCGAAGTACAGCAGCGTCGAGCCGATCGTGAAGATTGCGACGTATCCGGCGATCCCCAACAGGTAGGGCGAACGCAGCACGTCGATCAGGCCCTGCCAACTCGTGCCACCCAGCGCGACGCCACGGATGCGGATGTGCTCGTGGGCACCCATGTCGCGTCGTTGCGCGACGCTGTCGAGCACCACGGCGATCGCGCCCGCCGCGACGTACATCACCGATGCGGCGGCGAACATACCGACGCTTCCCAGCAGATCGGTCAGCGAGCCCGCCCACAGCGAGCCGCAGATCGCCCCGATCGTCCCCCCCACCGCGATGAACCCGAAGAGCCGCTTGCCCTGCTCGCGCGTGAAGACGTCGGCCATGAAGCCCCAGAACACGGTGGTCGACATGAGGTTGAAGACGCTCAACCAGACGTAGAAGACCTTGCCCACGGTTTCGGACTTGGTACTGCCGAGCACGAGAAAAGCGAGCAAGAAGGCGACAAGGCACGCCACGCCAAAGCCGTAGACCAGCGGCACGAACACCCGCCGTGACACACGCGACGCGACCGCGGCGAAAGCCAGATTGGCCACAACCATGACCCCAAGGGTGCCCAGGAAGAGCCATCGGAGCTCATCGACCCCGCCGGCCAGCCCCATCGCGTCGCGGAGCGGCCGCAGCATGAAGTAGCCGAACAGCAGGCAGAAGAAGTACAGGCACGACAGCACGGCCGGAGCGAGTTCTCCGTCCTCGAAGGCAACCACCCGCTCGACCATGCGTCGAATCATCGTGGCCACCGGAGATGCGCTTCAGGCTTGGTGCCGTCAGGGAGAATCGTGGACTGGCTACCAGAATCCCTAGGCCGTCACTCTTCCAATCTTCACCGCCACTTCGGCCACGGCCTTGCCCACGCCCTCGGCCATCTTCCGCTGGTTGTCGTCCTTCAGGTTGCCGTCGTCATCGAAGGCTTCATGGCACTTGGCCAGCGCGTACTGGTCGGGCAGCACAATTGCCTTGATGTGGCCGAAGATCGTCCGCTCGGTCGGCAGCCCGCGAATGCCGCCCAAGCCGCCCTCGGACGCCGCGGTGAGGCCGATGACCTTGCGGTCGAAGCACTCCAGCGGCGCCTCGCCCTCGCGCGGGCGGCTGATCCAGTCGATGGTGTTCTTCAGCACGCCCGTGATCGAGCTGTTGTACTCCGGACAACCGACAATGAACCCATGGTGGGCCTTGAACAGTTCCTTCAGCTTCAGGCAATTCTCGGGCAGGCCCTGGTGGTCCTCGATCTCCTGGTCGTAAAGCGGTAATTGGAATTCTCGCAGGCGGATGACCGTCACCACCGCCCCGGCCGCCTCGGCGCCCTTCGACGCGGCGACCGCGAGTTTGTGGTTCCACGAGTCGGTCCGCAGGCTGCCGGCGAAGACGAGGATCTTGGGAGTGGTGTCGGCCATCACAAAGCTCCAGAAGTTTGGTTCGGTGGATTGGGATCCGATTCAGCCGCAGCATAGGCGAAACTGACGATCGCCCGGCGCTCACGGGGCCAACCCCGTACCCGCCGCAGACAAATTCTCGGTGATCGCGTGACGACACGGCTTTGCTCCCGCTGGAGCAAGACGGGCACTTCCCCAGGTTCCCTCTCACACAAGGAGCTCATGCCATGCCCCCGATCCGATCCAGGTTGTTGTTCGCCCCGCTCGCCGTCCTCACGCTCGCCGCCGGCCAGGCCATTGCCGTGCCGCTGTCGCCGGGAGGCGCGGTCACGCTGCCCGGGAGCACGGGCCCCGCCGGAACCGTCGTGCGCGAGGCTATCGTGCCGTTCCAGGTGCGAAACTCGTTCGGCTTCATCATCATGCAAGGTGAAGTCCAGGACCGCGTCATCAGGACCTCGACGGGTGCCCTGAGCTTCCAGCCGCGCATCCGAAACGTCACAGGCTCAAGCGCATTCGGCATCAGCCGCGTGGTGCGAGAGGGCATGGGAGACTTTGCAACCGACGTCGACTATCACACGCCAGGGCTGGGCACTTCGGCCCCAACGTCATGCACCCGGAGCGGCGACGGCGACACGCTCGACTACAGCTTCTCGTTTGCTCCGATCTTCCCGGGTGGAGACTCGCGGTTTTTCCGATCGTTGACCGACGCCGACCAGTTCGATCTCAGCGGGCAGATGACGATCCAACTCGAGAATGGACTGAGCACGACAATCGCCGTGTCAGCCCCGATCATCGACACCACACCGCCCAATGTCAGCATCACCAGCCCCAGCCCAGAGTCGTGCGTTTGCCCGGGCATGGTCAACATCCAAGGGCTGGCTTGCGATCCGGAGAGCGACCTCACGTACACCGTCCGCGTCCGCCGATCGAGTGACGCCGGGGGCACGGGCTGGACGCTGATCAATGCGTCGAGCACCGAGCGTTGCTCGGCCGGCACCCTGGCAACATGGAACACCACGGGCGCGCTCAACGGCGACTACATCATCCTCGTCGAGGCCATCAACCAGGTCGGCCTGACCGCCAGCGCCGCCATCGAGGTCCGCCTCGATACCACGGCCAACCCGGCCGTCGTCCGCACGCCCGAGGCCGACACCATCGTTGGCGGCAACATCTGCCTGGACGGCAGCGTCGGGGGTTCGTGCTTCACGAGCTACACCGTGAACTATCGCCCCACCACCGGCGGGCCGTTCCTGCCCGTCGACACCTCGACGCCGGTCTACACCCGCGCCGTCACCAACGATCCATTCGCGAGTTGGAACACGCGCACCGTCCCCGATGGCAAGTACGAGGTACGCGTCCGCGTGACCGACGTGTGCGGCCGCGCCGCCGACACCACCAACACCTACGAGGTCGACAACACCGCTCCCATCGCCGAGATCACTTCCGTGACGCCCTGCGAGTGGATCAGCGGCCTGGTCGACATCAGGGGACAGGTCTTTGACCAGAATATCGGCAGTTGGGTCCTCGAGTATACCGGCGGAGGCAGCCGAGGCTGGACCCGCATCGCCAGCGGCACCGGTAACGTCTCGGCCGGCAGCACCATCGCGGTCTGGGACACCACCAAGCTCGACCGGTGCGCCTACACCGTACGCCTGCGGGCCAGCGACACCGCAGCCGTCGGCTGCGTCGCACCCAGCGGCAACAGCGCCGGCGACATGGTTTCGGTCAATGTCGGCTGCGAGGTCGATCTGAACGGCGACGGCACGCTGGACCTCTTCGACTTCCTCGAGTTTTCCAACAAGTTCGACGCTGGCTGCCTGTAAACCCCAAAACAGAATCCCGACCAATACCCCGTGCCGGGGCGTGCCGAAATACCGGCGCGCCCCGGTGCGTTGCTGTTGGAACCCCGCACGCTTCGAGGCGAACAATGCGGACGTCCGGGGGCCTCCCCAAGCCGTGCCCCCCCAAGGAGACCGAACATGATCCGATTCGCAACCATTACCACCCTCGCCATCGCCGCAACGACCCCGCTCGCGTGTGCCGATGTCATTTACGAGACCGCCGGCCCCTTCGGCAGCCCCTTCGGCCTGGTGGGCTTCGACGTCTTCACCAACCAGTCCGTGGCCGTCAGGTTCGTTCCTGATCAGGACTACCAGCTCACGAGCGTGTCGGCCTGGTTCATGAACAACGATGGCGTGCCCCTCGACCGCCCCGTCCGCCTCAGCGTCCAGACCGACGAGGCCGTTGGCGACGCGTTCATCCCCTCGGGCGAAGAACTCGAGGTCATGGACCTGTTCATCACCGCCATCGGTTGGGATCCGCAGTTCGACACCGCCACCGCCAGCGGTGACACCGTTCTGAACGCCGGCCAGGCGTACTGGATCGTCGCTGAGAGCGACTACGGCGCCTCCGAGAACCCAGTGTGGAATTGGGCTACCGGCGTGAGCGGATATACCTCGACGACCCGGTTTGACACCGGTGAGTGGCAGCCCGGTGGCACCGGTGCAACCGTTGGCGTCGTGATCGAGGGCGACACCGTGACCACCTGCCGCGCAGACCTCGATGGCGATGGTTCGCTCACGATCTTCGACTTCCTCGCGTACCAGAACCTCTTCGACGCCGGCGACCTCGCCGCAGACTTTGACGGGGATGGCGACCTGACCATCTTCGACTTCCTGGCCTTCCAGAACGAGTTCGACGCCGGCTGCGAGTAAGCCAGCAGTGCATGGAAACACCCAATGGCCGGGGGCGATTGCTCCCGGCCATTGTCGTTTGTCGCCGCACACAGTTCGCCCAGTTTCACGCCCGAAAACGTTAACGTTTCGTTGTCATTTTAACAAGTCCTAACAGTTCAGAGCCAGGGTCACCATGAGCGGCTTCTACCATCGAATCCAAATCCGCTCGCTGGGCCCAATCCATCAGCATCGTGGGCCCGATGGCCCCAGCCCATGCACGCGGATTCGGCGAATAGGGAGATTCCGAATATGACTCGCACCATCATCGCGCTCTGCGGCATCGCCGTGGCATCGACCGCACTCGCCCAGGAGACCCTCTCGGCAGTCGCCTTCCAAACCGGCACCATCTTGCCCGACGGCCCACGCGGCCCGAGCGGCGGAGATCGCTATTTCAACATCCAGGGCTCAGCGAGCGGCGGCGGTGAATTCGACTCCTACGGCGTGGCACGATGGGACCTGTCAAGCGTCCGAGACGAGTTCGATACGCTCTTCCCCGGCGGGTGGGAGGTCACGGGCCTGGCCCTCGAACTGACCCAGGACAACGCGGCCTTCACGAACGACGGGTTCGTGGCGGTCTACTACTCGATCGATGACACGGCCGACATCAAGTCCGCCCTGAGCGACCTGTTCTTCCCATTTTTCGACATGGGCACCCCCCAGCTCGAGCTCGGCGACCCCGATCCCATCCTGAGCTTCTTGTTCTTCGAGACGGCCTCGGGAGACATAGACCGCTTCGACCAGGCTGGCGGGCCGGGCGGAGGAGGCGAATCGCTTGACCTGATCGACGCCCTCAAGGACGACATCGAGAGCGATGACCTGCTCACGCTGGTTTTCGTCGACGACATCGACCCGAACGTCTCGGCCACCTATCGCGGCCAGGAGCCATTCGAGGGTCGAGAGGGCCCGAAGCTGTTCATCACCGTCGAGGGCGATGGCGGAACCGGCTGCCGCGCCGACCTGGACGGCGACGGCACCCTGACAATCTTCGACTTCCTGCAGTTCCAGAACCTGTTCGATGCCGGCGACCTGACCGCCGACTTCGACGGCGATGGATCGCTGACGATCTTCGACTTCCTGGCATTCCAGAACGAGTTTGACCTGGGCTGCTAACACCCCGACCTTGGGGATGCCTGCGGGAGGATCCTGTTAGAATCCGATCGAGAGCCTGTGGAAATCCTGCGGGCGATAACCCGTAATTTCCAGATTGACGGGCCGGCATTGTGTTATCGGTCGCAGTTTTCGCAGGATACTTTCCATATTCCCTTTCATTCTGACGTGTTTTGGGGTACATTAAGGGTGGCGCTCGCATTTGCGGGCGTATTTCCCGAGGCAAGGTTGCCTCAGTTCTGTCAGAACTTTGTTCGTGTTATCCCTGGGGAGGAATACCATGCAGAAGAAGTTTGCTTTCGCTACGATCGCCGTCGCTGGTCTGGCCACCGCTGCCAGCGCCCAGATCCGTCTCTCGCAGAACCTCGAGGAGTTCCTGGTGACCGGCGGCGTCGGCGTCGCGTGCGCCAGCACCGCCGCTCCGCAGACCACCACCGAGAACTCGTTCGCTCGGTCGTTCACCCTTGCCGACTTCGGCATTTCCGAGGGCTTCACCGTCAGCACCGTCGAGTTTGGCATCGAGAGCCTGCGCCTGCCGACCCTGATCGAGGCCGACATCACCGTCAACCTCTACCAGGTTCCCGCGGGCAGCCCCCCGACGGTCGCCGGTACGCTCGTTGGCTCGACCGTCGTGGCCCTCGGCGATCGCTCGCTCGAGGTCATCACCGTTGACGTGGACGGCTCGGTCGACGCCGGCACCGCCCTGATGGTCGAGATCGATGTCCCGAACTTCCAGGACCTGAGCGGCGGCCTCACCGGCGACGTGTACTTCCCCGGTGGCAACAGCTTCGGCCAGGACGCCCCGAGCTACCTGTTCTCGGCTTCCTGCGGCCTGACCGAGTACACCTCGTACGACGCTATCGCCTTCCCCGACACCCACCTGATCATCATCGCCGAGGGTGACGTGGGCGGCGGCGGCTGCCGCGCCGACATCGATGGCGACGGCGTGCTCACCATCTTCGACTTCCTCGCCTTCCAGAACGCCTTCGACGCTGGCGATCTGTCCGTGGCCGACTTCGATGGTGACGGCGTGCTCACCATCTTCGACTTCCTGACCTTCCAGAACGAGTTCGACGCCGGCTGCTAATCGATAGCATCCACGTCTGACCGTTCGGTCAAGATCGTTCGAACCCCCGCGACTCACGTCGCGGGGGTTCTTGTTTGTCTACGAAGCTTTCGCTTCTATCGGATCGTGAGTGTTGGAGCCGTCTTGGCCTGACGCACCGACGCCAACGCGAGCTGGCTCTCGAGGTTGTTCAGCAGATCATCGAGGGCCTTGCGCAACCGTGCTTGTGGTGGAGAATCGCCCTCGAAATTCGCACTTGGATCGCCGGCATCGCTGTTCGTGCGCAGATCCATGGTCATCGGCAGCGAACCGAGGAACGGCAACCCAAGCCTCTGGGCCATCTGCTGCACGCCACCCCGCCCGAAGATGTCGTACTCGGCTCCATCGGGCGCGACGAACACGCTCATGTTCTCGACAACACCCAAGATCTCGACGCCGAGTTGTTCGAACATCTTGACGGCGCGCACAGCGTCGTCTTGCGCCACACGCTGGGGCGTGCACACAATGACTGCACCCGTGAGCTTGAGATTCTGGGCCATAGTCAACGGCACATCGCCCGTGCCCGGAGGCAGGTCGATGACCAGATGATCGAGTTCGCCCCACTCGGTCTTGTCGGTGAGTTGCTTGAAAGCCCCGTGAGCCATCGGCCCGCGCCAGATGAGTGGCTTGTCGGCTTCGACGAGTTTGCCGACGGTCATCGATTTCACGCCATGGGTCATGAAGGGCTGGAATTTGCCCTCCAGCACGTTTGGCTCCATGGCGCCGAGACCCATGAGCGTCGGAAGGCTGGGCCCATAGATATCGCCATCGAGAAGACCGACTGCGCTCCCACGGCGTGCAAGCCCGACGGCGATGTTCACCGCCACGGTGCTCTTGCCGACACCGCCCTTGCCCGCCCCCACCGCGATGGCGTGCTTCACGCCAGCCAGCGTCGGTGTTGGTTCCACTGACTGCTGAGCATGGGGTTTGCTCGAAGTTGCTTCGGTGGCAGGGCGTAGTACGCCCTTGGGTGAAGCCTCGAACGAACTCTCACGAACCACGCCGCCATCGTGATCGACGAATTGCACGCGCATCGCGCGGATACGCTCGCCCGCGCGGATCGCCCCTTGTCGGACCGCTTCCAAGCATGCTCCGGCGACCGCCTCCATCGCGCGCGGCTCGTCCCGGATGTCCGGCAGGTGCAATTTGATAGCCACTGCGTTGTCGAGCAATGAAACCCACTCGAGGCGCTTGGCCGAAACGAGGTCGGCGCTTTCACCTGTGGGGGTCACGGCGGATAACCATCGGCGGACTTGTTCTTCGGATATGGGCATGATTCCTCGGCGAAATGGTACAAAGCGGCTTGGCTGGCCAATCGTATGGCCATGGGTGCAATGGGTCGCCGTCGCTGGGCGTTGTGCCGGTGCAGCCGGCGTCCGCCCGGCGGGCAAACAAGGACGAATGGGCCACGCCACCGCGATCGCCGATCGCACGCGCTGGCCGTCAAAGGAGGCACCCATGACTCATCCCTCACGCCTTGCACCTCTGGCCTTGTTGGCCGTCGCGGGCTTGGCAACCCTGCCCGCACCCGCATGGTCCCAGGACCAGCAGCCACCAGCGCGCCGGGCCCAGCCGGACGACCGCCCCGTGCTTTCTGGGCCACGTGTCCGAGAGCAGCGCGTGCCCGGCACCGAGTCTGGATTCTCTGCCGGTGCCGAATCCATGGGCCCCCGTATGGCCCAAGCGGTACCCGCCCAGGTTTTCCGCAAGGCGCTGGGCAATCTGATGGCCGAAGACGCCCCCCTGGAGATTCGCCTTTCTCCAGAGCAGCGTGAGCGGATCACCGCCCACGTGCACGATTTCGAGCGCAAGGCTCGCGAACAACGAGGCCAAGGACAGGGCCCCGACTCACGGCGCGGCGCTACGGACCAAGCATCGGAACGGCCTGCCCCTCGTACCCGCCCTGAGGGCGAGAACCGTCGCCCGCAAGCCGATAGTGCCCAACGCGGCCGCCCAGATGCCGACGGATCACAGATGGATCGACGGCCTGTCGACCGGCCGCAAAGCGATCGCCCGCAGCGTGACCGACCACAGGGTGATCGACGGCGTCAGGCCGCCCAGGCCCTCGCGGGCTTGCAGCACCACATCTGGGCCGAACTGAGTGCGGCACAGCAGGCCCACGTCGGCAAGGTCATCGAGGAGTGGCGAACCAAGGCCGTCGACGAGCAGATGGGCCGCACGCAAGAGCGGTACCGCAAGGAGATCGGAGCCCGCTTCGATGAGATGGATGAGCGTCCGCAGCGCCAACGGCGCGAAGGCGAAGCCGCCCATCGTGGCGTGTCGGAATTGCGACAGTGGTTCTCGACCCTTCCCGAAGAGGCGCGCATTCGCGTGCGTGATCGCCTCGCCGCCATGCCCGCCGAGCGGCGCGAGGCCCTGATCGCCCGCATGACCGAAATGCCCGCGGAACAACGCGCCAGCGCCGTTCGACGCCTGCTTCAGAGTGAGCAGCGTGGCGCACAACCACGCCAGCCACAGTAACTCGAAATTTTTTTTCCATCCCATGACAGAACAGGCCCACCCGAAGAGGGTGGTTCTTGTCAGTGACGCCGGTGATCATCGTGGCGAAAAACCGGCCTCAAAGGCGTGAAAATCGTTCACATAGCGGCGAGTACGCAGGAGCACCCAAACGGATCATGATCGGAGAACTCTGTCGTTTAGTGCTTGTTTACCCTAGTAAACTAGAAAGATGCGATCGGTGAGCCATTGAGAGGTCCGATACACGGGTTAGAATCGGGTATCTCTCTCTCTCCTCCAGCGGGGTGCCGTTTCACGATGGTACCCCGCTTTTCTTTTGTTCAGATTTTGTTCATAATTGTTTTTTGACTGGCTTCCGTCTGTCGAAGCTATCCAAGTTTCCGGCCCCACGAACCGAAGCTAGAGAGGCCCTGGGCTGATCCAGCGGCGACGAACCCGTTTGCCTGCGGCAGCGTTAGGGCGGGTGGGTGAGCCCGTAGAATTCGCCCTGGCCTGGGAGATCGGATTTTGTTCAGTTTTGAGCAATACACGGATGTCGTCCCCCTACCGGTGCTTTTCATGGCGCCGGTCGTGTTGGGTCTCATGTTCCTGCTCTGCCCGGCCCGGCTGCGGCTCCCTTTGGCGCTTACGGCCCTCCCACCCTTCCTGATCATCGGGCGACTGCCGCTCCTTGGAGCTCCCGCCCTGGCGGCCAAGGCTCTTGGGTCTGCGATGCTCCTGGCCGTAGCCGTTGCGGCGGTTCTCGCCCCGGGTTCAAAGCGCCGTTTGAGCATGATCTCGTACGCCTATTTGCCGCTTGCGTTCGTGACGCCGATCTTCATCATGACAACGGTCGACAGCACGTTCCCGCTCTTGCGCGCGGTGCAGTGGATCTGCATGGTTTTCGCCGTTCTGGCTGTCGCGCGGACAATCGTGGATGCCGAGACACTCCAACGCGTGGTGCGGCACCTGGCCCTTGGCTTCGTGCTTGCGACGCCGATTCTCCTGAGCGCGATCGTGACGGGGAACTGGACGTATACGGGACACTCCCGCTTCGAGCCGTACGGCGCGGCGACGATCCAGGTTGGCGTTGCGTTCACGATGACCGCAGGCCTGTGCTTGTATCAAGCGGTCGCCGGGAAGAACCTGGCCATGCGCCTGATTTGGGCGGGTTCGGCGGCGGCGGCGGCGGGCATGGGGCTTCTCTCGGGAAGTCGCACGGTCATGATCACCATGCTCGGCGTGACCGCCCCGGTAGGTTTCGTCATGCTGCGCAAGCCGGCATTGGCCGTCCCGATGATCGGCATCATGCTGGTCGGCGTGGCCGTGGTGCTGAGCAGGGTCGATACGAATCCGCTTGGCCGATATCGCAGTCTCGAGACCGCCCGCGGTGAGCAGGCGCTGGATTACATCCGTGAGTCCATCGCCCAGCGGCCGGTCACCGGGCTCCTGGGCACCACCGGCATGCAGGCGGAGGGTGATGAAGAACTCGGCTTCCACTCTCACAACGCCTATCTGAAGCAGGCCTACACGGGCGGTTTGGTGCTCGTCACACCATACCTGGTGCTGGCGGCGCTCAGCATGCTGGCCGCATTTTACGTCTGGCGGAACAGGGCGCTGCTCGATGTTGATCCACTGCTCACGAGCACGCTCGCGGCGTTCATGTTCATGATCTATGCGCAGGGATTCTCGAACCACATGATCTACGTGGCGACGAGCACCTGGGGCTTCATCCACGTGCTCTTCTCGACGCTCTTCCTGACGTGGGCGGGCGACATCGCTCGGTTCCGCCGCACGAACCCGGGCCTGGCCCACCTGCTGCTGAGCGGCCATCGAGTGCCCCAGGTCGCGTAAAGAAGATCACGAGCCGTCGCGTTGCTTCTCGCGGAGCTTCGCGTAACGGGCACGAACGGCCTGCGGATCCCAGATTGGATAGGGTCGCTCGATCAGTTCGGCGAGCTCTCGCTGATCGTCCTCCAACTCGGCAAGCAGCCGGTCGACGCACGCCTCGGACGGAGGGGGTGGTGGCGGCGGCGCTTTCTTTGCGAACGCCCGGCGTAGCCGATCGCGCGTGGCCGCGGGCAGCAACGGGCGCAGCCGCTGATAGGGCCGCGATCGGCTGATGCGCATGGCGATGCCGCTATCCGAGGATCGGTCCTGGGCGGTGTTGAACCGTGCGTCAGGGTCGATCTTGTCGAGGTCGGGCGTGAACCCGAGCACTCCCGAGAGTTGGCTGATCGCGCCGCGCCGATCGGCCACGTACTCCTCGAACAGCAGTATGTGCAGGCGATCCGCCGAATAGTGTTCGAGCCATACCTTGGCCTGGAACGCGTATCGGCTGAAGTGGATGGCGTTCGGCTCGGCGTCGACGAACCCGTCGACCGTGGGTGGCACCGTCTGGCTCGTCATGACGTGGTGGTGCTGGCTGACGATGCGGCTCACCGGCTCGCGCAGCAAGTAGATAAGCGGGATATCGGTTCCCAGCACCTGTCGGGCCCGCTCGGGGACGTTCGTGAATCGAGGGATCCTCGCGTACCCCGTGGACGCGTCGCCACGCGCGTCGCTCGGCTTGGCGCTCGCGAAGAGCGCTTCGTACTCGGCCAGCCCCTCGGGCGTGAGCACGCGATCGTGGGCGAGCATCGTCGGCTCTTTGTGGTACGGGAAGTACACGCCCGGCTGGGTTAGCAGGTCTCGGTAGAGCGTCGTGGTGCCGCTCTTCTGGGCCCCGATGATGAGAAAGGTCGGCAGCATCAGGCGTTCGCTCCAGATAAAGCTTGCTCGTAGTGCTCGATCGTCAGGCTGGCGACCTTCGGCCAGGTGAATCGGTCGCGGACCAACGCCGCGCCAGCCTGGCCCATTCTTGCGGAGGCGTCACGATCGGACAACACGCGTTCGAGCCCGTCGGCAACCTGCGTGGCATCGAGGTCGGTCTCGATGCCTGCACCAACCTCGGTGACCTCTGGGAAGTGGCAGGCCTTGGTGATCACGACGGGCGTGCCCATCGCGAGCGCCTCGGTGATGGCGATGGAGAACCCTTCCTGGCGGCTGGGCAGGCAGAAGACCGCGGCGTCGCGGATTGCCGCGAGCTTATCCTGGCCGTAGATGGGGCCAACGACGTGGACGCGGTCGGACACGCCGTGTTGTTTTACTTTGGCCTCGAACGGCGCCTGCTCGCCGCCATCGGGCCCAGCGACGACGAGGGTAATCTCGGGCATGCGCTGGCAGAGCAACGCAAAGGCGTCGGCGAGATAGTCGAGGCCCTTCTTGTGGGCCAGCCGAGAGAGGAACAGGACATAGGGACGCTTGCCAAGCTCGGGATGCGATGCTCGGAATGTCCCGGCTACGGGCGCTTGCTCGAGTTCCTCGATGAAAATGCCGTTCGGGATGACTCGCGTGGGTGTGCCGTGCAGCACCGGTTCGGCAAGGGTCGCTTCGTCGGCGTTGAGCATGTGGACGAACGTCGCCCTTCGCAGGAACGACCTGTGGGTCGTGGCCAGCGCGATGCGTTTCTTGTGCGAGCTGACCGAGAGCGTATAAGGATCGAGCATGCCATGGGGCGTCACGACATAGGCGATGCCGCGCCGCCTGGCGAGTGTCGCGCACGCGGGCAACATGGGCTCCCACACGCCGTGCGTGTGGAGGACGTCGACACCACCGTCGGCAACTCGACCGAACGCCTTGGCCGCTGCTCGACCGGTCAGACGCTCGAACCGGCCCGGCGAATCGACCGACACCAGCTTGACCAGTTCACCGTGCGGTGTCTCGGCCATGAGCTTGTCGCCCCGCGGTCCGCCCTCGAGCGATCGATACGAGAGGATGGTGACCTCGCACCCCTGTTGCGCCTGCGCCGCCGCGAGCCGGGCCGCGACAACGGGTGGCCCGCCACCCGCTGGGTCGAGGTCGCCGATAGCGTGGACGATGCGCAGCTGGCTCACGTGTTGCTCGCCTCTGGAACGCCTTTGAACGGTGGGCGATCCTTGATCCGTTGCGCGGGGTTGCCGGCGTAGATGGACCAGGGCTCCAGGTCCTTCATCGCGCAGCCGCGCGAGCTGAGGATCGCGCCCTGGCCAACACGCACCGCGGGGCCGACGAACGCATCGGCGGCGATCCAGGCGTCGTCCTCGATGACGATGGGCGGCCGCAGCAGGGGCATGGATCGGAGTGTGTAGTCGTGCGAGCCAGCACACAGGTGAGCGCCCTGGCTGATCGCGACGGACCTGCCGATCGTCACCGGGCCGAGGCAGTAGAGGATGGCCCGGTCTCCCACGGAGCTCCCCTGGCCGATGGTGAGGTTCCAGGGAATCTCGATCTGCACGGTGCGCCGGATGTGCACGCTCGGGTGGATCGTGGCGCCGAACAGATTGAGCAAACACCGACGCCATCCGTACCAATTGTGGAACGACAAGCGAAACAACGTGGTCTGCGCGACGCCCCAGAGCACCCTACCGACTTTGGCCTTGAGCGAGTACGGGCTCTTGTGGCGGTCGTTTGGGTCGGCGCCCCGGTCGACATAGTCGCGGGCGTTCATGTGCGAGGGCTGGTCGGTCATGCGGGCGGGGCTCCGCTGTACTCCTGGCCCAAGTCCTTGGCGATCTGCATCTCTCGCCGCTTGGCGACGGACATGAATTCGTACCACGCCATGTTGGTGGCCATCACCAGGCCCGGGTAGCCGTCGAACATGCCGCGGCGGATGAAGTAATCGAAGCAGAAACGAAGCAGCGGGCGCGCCGGAAGATTGCGGGCACGTTTCTTGATCCAGCGGTGACGCTCGATGGCGCTCCCGAAGAGTTTCGCCTTCACGCCCCCGGCATCCTTCGCGCCCCAGGCGTGCGCCTCCCAGGTGGTGTAGCGGTTGTGCTTCTCGATCCAGGTGGTGAGGTCGCGGTAGGCGTAGTGGAGCATGTCGTGCTCGAGATAGCCCGCCTCTCCGGTGAGCAGCACGGGGTGCTCGTGGACCTCGTTGTCGCCCGAGCCGGTGTCGCCAAGGTCACCGATGCGTTCGTAGCGGCCGACGCTGTGTTTGAACAGGCGGAGATTCCAACTCGGGTACCACCCACCGCCCTTGAGCCATCGCCCGAGGAACATGAACTTGCGGTTGATCCAGTACCCGTCACCGCAGCCGTTGCGATCGGGGGTGCTGGCGCCTGTCACGACGGCCTGGATCTCCTTGGCCAGTTCGGGCGTGATGTGCTCGTCGGCATCGACAATCAGGACCCACTCGTGCCGCCAGGGCACGTGCTCGAGGGCCCAGTTCTTCTTCTTGGGCCAGCCGGTCGAGCGGTCGTAGTGGAACTGGTAGACCTCGGCATCAGCGGCTTGCGAGAGCGCGATCGTGTCGTCGGTCGACTGGCTGTCGATCACCGTAACCTGCTCGGCCCACGCGAGGCGGCGCAGGCACGCGGCGATGTTGATCTGCTCGTTCTTCACCGGCACCAGCACGGCGACGGGCACGCTGCGAGGCGCCGGGTAGCCCTCAACGGGGGGGAGCTTCGCCAGATCCGTGCGATGCGACTCGAGGTCGCCCACCGGCGACATCGGCTCGGCGTCGGCCGGATGCGGGTGCCGGTCGTGCGGCGCGGTCTTGGTCTCGTGTGTGTCGGCAATCGTCATGATGGAGCGATCTGGCTCTGGGTGTTGGGTTCTTCGTCTGCTGCCACGCCGATCTCGGAATGAGATTGATCAAGGCACCGTGACAGCACGGAGCCGCAGGGCTCCCAGGCATTATCGGCCAATAACCGCTCGAGCTTTCGTTGCGTGGATGCAAGGCCGACGTAGCACTTGAACCGGCGATGCGGCGGCATGGGCCAGCGAGGGCAGTCGCCCGCGAAGTCCCGAGGATGCAGGTACACGACCGTCGGCCGGCCCTGCTTTGCCTCGCTGGCGATGGCGGATCGCAGTTGTGAATACGGCAAAAGGCGCAGATAGCCGCCTCCGGAGAAGCCCATCCGGAACGGTGCGGCGGGAACGGGCTGCCACACCGACATGGGGAGTTCGCGGATCGTCGCGCCAGTCGGCGTGGTCACGAGATGCGGCTCGCGCGGGCACGGGTATCCACCATGACCTCGGGGTGCCGGGAACAGGCTGGAGTCCCACTCGATCCCAGCCAGGGCCAATTCGTCGAACGCCCACTCGCAGCCCGGCACGATCGAGAAGGAGGGCGCACGGTACCCCTTGACGCGCACGCCGCTGGCATCGCCGATGGCGTCGATGGACTTCTTGAGGTCTTTGGCGAATCGCTCGCGGCCGATCTCGCCGACACGATCGTGCATGTGCCCGTGGCTGGCCAGTTCGTGCCCCGCGTCGGCGATCCGTCGCACCAGGGCCGGGTATCGCTCGGCGATCCACCCCAGCACGAAGAAGGTGGCGTGCGTGCCGGCATCGGCGCAGGTTTGCAGGATCTGATCGGTGTATCGTTCGACGAGCGTGTGTTGGCGCGTGAGGTCGTCCCAATGCTCGGCCTCGAGCCCGCGCACCTGCACGATGTGGAACCAGTCCTCGATGTCGAAGGACATGGCGTGCGTGATGTTGGGCTTCTCCGGCATGGCACTCAGAAGGCGTCGTGGTCGAGGAAGGTGAACCGCCAGGCCGGCGCGCCGGAGGGGAGTGGCTCGTCAGTCTTGGACGGGTCGAAAGCGATGAAGCGGTACATCTCATCGGCGGCGACACGGTATCCCATGCCGCGGAGCACGTCGGACGTGCCCTCGCCCGCGCCATCGAGCCACAGCATGGCCTCGGCGCCGCGCTTAGCCAGTTCCCGCTCGCTCGCCGTAGCCAGTGAGCGCAGTACATCCCGGTCGTCATCGCGAGCGGCCAGCTCGAGGATCACGCCGGTGCGAATGTTGTTGCCGCGGGTGGCCAACCGGCACATCGCAACACCCACCAGCACTCCGTCACGCTTGGCGAGGAAGGCGGTGTAGGGCTCTCCATCGACGCAGCCGTCGAGGCGGATGCGCAGCAGGTCGGGCGTCCAGTCCGTGGCGGCTCGTTGCCCGGCCGAGTCGGCGAGCAACTCGCAGAGTTGATCCAGCAGGTCCGCATCGTGCTGAATCGACGCTGCATCGAGAGTCTGGAGTTCCACCCCCGATTCGCCGCCACGGGTCAAGATGGACTGGCCAGCGCTCCAAAGGGCATCGCCCGCGGGCGCCACGAGTGAAGCGACCTTGATCCCCTTGTGCTTGGCCAGCAGTGCGAACGGCTTGAGCGGCTTGACCAGCACCCGCCACGAGCAAACGCCCTTGAATCCAAGCTTCAGGTGGCCCTCGACGACGGCGGGGCGCCGCGTCGCCGTGATGATCATGTCGAGGCCGAGCTCTGCCATGGCCTTGCGCATCGCGAACACGAGCTGGGGGTACAGCATCAATTTGCGATACTCGGGCAGCACGAAGAGGTGGGCCCAATAGCCGATGCTGGGCTGTTCGCTCCGGCCGGGCACGCAAAGGGTCCGCAGGTATAAGGCAGTGCTGGCGGCGGGCGCACCGCCGACCTCAGCCAACCAAGTCACGCAGTACGCCTCATCAAAGCCGAACAGCGCGCGCCCGACGTGCTCGGGCTCGAGATCGCAGCCATCGCGCTGCGATAGCAATTCGGTCAAGCCGTACAGGTCATCGGCCGAAGCACGGCGCAGGTTGGTCCGGGCGGCCGTGGCGGTCAGCGTTTCGCCTCCACGCGTTGGGCGATGATGGTCGGCGAGACGAGTTCGGGGATCTCGTCGGGGTCGAAGGTGACGCCGAAAGCGCCCTCGAGGGCCATCACGATGTTCAGGTGGGCGATGCTGTCCCACTCCTCGATCGATTCGGGCGAGGCGTCTTGGGCCACCGGCGGCAGGCCCAGGGCGTCGCCGATGATCTCGCAGGTCGTGTTCAGCACCGAGTCGGGCATTCAGAAGCTCCGTTTACGCGGGTGTTGGGAGGAAGACGCGGCGCGCGATCCACTCCGGCTGTTCGGGGGCGTTGGCGGTGATATCAAGCTCCCACAGCACGCCTTCGTCCGTCTTTTTGGTTTCGATGAAACCGTGCTCGCGGTAGATCGCCTCGGCCGGCGGGTTCTTTCGCGTAGGCAGGAACCAGCCACGTAGCACGGTCGCGTCGGCCTGGCGTGCGTGCTCGACGAGCGTCGCGAGCATGCACGTCTCGACCGTTCGGCCGATGACGCGGCACGACATCAGGAAGGTATCAAGCTCCCACCCCTTGCCATCGGCTTTGACGATCATCACGCCCACGATGCCGTTGTCTCCGAAGCGATCACGGACGCCGATCCAGTACATGCGCCACTGGGGATCGTCGGCCAACGCGCGGACCTCCTGCACGGAGTACCGCTTGGTGGTCATGTTGAGCTGGTTGGTCTTCTGGGTGAGCTGGGCAACGCGTTCGATGATCGCGGGGTCGCTCGACGCGTCGAGAATGCCGATGTCGGCCTCCATCTCGAGCGATCGCAGGTAGTCTTCGAGCGAGCCCGCGCTGCTCTCGAGCTCGGCACGCTGGCGTTGCTCGGCGTACATCTTGCCACGCTTGCGGTCGTCGCTACTGAGCTTCAGACGCTCGAAGAGCGGGCAGCATCGCACGGCGGCGAGCATGTCGCGCGGGTTCTCGCTCGCCGGCTCGAGCACGGTGACCTCGGCCACCAGGCTCCGCACAAGTTCCCGCTCGACGGGGTTGTCGTCGAGGAACACAAGGGAGTCGAGGCCGATGTTGAGTTCGGCGGCGATCTCGCGGAGGTTCTGGGCCTTGTCTGTCCAGTTGACGCGGACGGCGGCAAAGTGCTCGGGCCTCAGCAGCATGTGCGGGTGCTTCTCGATGACCTCCATCGCATCGCCCGGGTTGTTCTTGCTGCAGAGCGCGAGCAGGATGCCACGCTGGGACAGGTCGAGCGCGGCACGCTGGATGGCAACGTAGTGCGCCCCGGGGTGCTCGACGCCGAGGCGGATGCCGGTCGGACCATCTTCCCCAACCACACCGCCCCAGAGCGTGTTGTCGAGGTCAAGCACGAGGCACTTAGCCTGGCGGCCGATCGCGGGCAGCAGGTACTTCGCCCACTCACGCGCGAGCGGCAGCAGCGCGTCGGCGACCATCGGCAGACGCACGGTCAGGAACTTGTCCTCGTCGTACCACCGGTCTCGACCGAAACGGGCGATGAGGCCGTCGTAGTCGAGCACATACACGCCAGGCATGGAAGCGGCGGCCTCGCGCAATTTCGTGTTGACACGGTCGATCGCGGCCGACTGTGTCATCGCCTGCCCACCGGACGACTCAAAGACGCCCGCGGATGGCACGGCTGGCTTCTCGAGTGCGTGGATGATGACGTGGGCCTGGCTGCGCTCTCGCAGCGCCCTCACAGGGCTCAGGATCGCCTCGACAGTTCGATCGGCTTCTTGCTCCAAACCCGACTCATCGAGCATGGCCGCCTCGAACCACAGCGCTGGCGAGATGTCGCGGGTCTGCACGGCCAGCACGATGGCGTCGGGGGCTGGGTCCTGGTAGACCGCTGAAGCAGGGGACAACAGTTCCTGCGTCCACGCGTTGAACTCGCCGAAGCGGACGCGGAGGTCGACGCCATGCTCGGCCGCGCACGCGCGTGCGAGGGGAACGACCGGCTCGAGCGTGAAGCTGCGTAGCACAAGCAGGTCGCACATAGGTGCCGAGAGGGTGACCGCCAACTTCTGGAATCGGCCGGCGACCCAGGCCGCACTGGCCGGGTTGGACCGCCAGTGGGCGTTGAGCAGGTTGGCCGCGCGGCGGGCCTCGGCCAGGCGATGGGCCTCGTCGGCGATCGCTAGCGCACCGTCGATCGCCGCCGCGACGGCGTCACGCGATGGCGGCTCGTTCTGCCCCGTTGCCTGCTGGCCCAACACTGCTCTCCCGGCATCCGAACACAATCTAAACAACCGATCGACAAACCCGCGTGGAGTATATGCGAGCGGCCATATCGGCCCATCGATGGCCGCTCCTTCTACGGCGGCTCCGACGCAAAGGATCGGCCAGATTCAGCCGCGAGTTTGGGATGCGTCGGGCGAGGGCGATGTGGCCTCGGTCGTCGGATGACGGCAGCGGATGGCCCGCTCGACGGCGTCGCAGAACTCGCCGAGCAGGCGGGCTTGGGTGTATCGCTCGTCGACGTAGGCTCGGGCGTTGTCGCCCATCTCGCGAAGCCGTTCGGGGGGCAGTGCGGCCACGGCCTCGATCTGCTCGGCACAGCCAGCGGCATCGCCGTGGGCCACGTGCCAGCCAACGTCCTGTCCGTCGAGGAGGTCGGTTACGTGGCTGGGCCTTGGCCCCACAAACAGGATGGGCCGCCCCACCGCCATCGCGCCATACACCTTGCAGGGGTGGATACACCCCACCACCTCGTCGACCATCGTCACGACGTGCAGATCGGCAGCCGAAAGGGAGTAGCGTAATCGATCGAACGGCTGGTAGGGCAGGTCGATGATGTTCTTCGGCGCGTGCTCGGCGATGACGCGGCGAACGTCGGCCTTGCCCACGCCGCCGCCGATGAACATGAAGACCAAGTCGTCGCGGTGCTGGAGCTTCAGGGCCGCGTCGAGCACGGTGGTCACGGGCGTGGTCATGCCGTGGTTGCCCGAGTACATGACCACGAACTTTCCGTCCAGCCCGTGCTGCGTGCGAAAGTCGTTGTCGGCGTGCTCCACTGGCTCGACGTGGTCTTCATGCGGCCATGGTGGCAGGATCGACATCCGATCGCCAACGCCAACCTTGCGATTCACCAGTTCGGCCATGAAACGATCGAGGGCGACCACGCCATCGCTGCGGCGGAGCGTGACCCGGTTTCCTGCGTCGAAGGCGATCGCCGCGGGGTGCTTCGCGCCGATAGCACCAGTCTGGATGAACTGGTCGGGATTCAGGTCCATGACCCAGAAGAACAGCGCGGCTCGCTTGAGCCTCGCCAGCACCGTGCCGAACACCCCGGTGAACGGAGGGCTGGTACTCACGAAGACACACTGGACATTCTTTGCGAACAGCCCTCGCACGATTGCCTGCAAAAGGAAGAGCACGCCGGCCAGGACACGGATGGGCATCGCCCGCTTGCCGAAACTCGAGAGCCCGAGCCGGCGGACTTCGACGCCGTCGATGGTCTCGCGCGAGGGATAACGGACCGACGAATCCTGGTAGCCTCGGGCCGAGGCGTAGACGATGACCCGCCAGCCCCGACGAACGAGTTCCGCGGCTGCATCGTGCATGTGCTGGCCCACGCTGGCCGGATCGGGCACGTAGACCTGGCTGATCATGATGATGGCGGGCTTCTGGGTCGGCATGGCTCGCCCTTCTATCGGTTCACGGACGTGCCAGATGCAACGCAATCCGGACTAAGCCCCATTGAAATCGGCCGCCCGCCCCAGCGAGAGGCGGGCGGCCGTACGAACGGCTCGGATGGCGGCGTGCTTACTTGGCCTTCTTGAGCTCCTGGATCATGTACTGGAGTTGGAGCTTCATGTCGCCCTCGGGAATCTGGGGCAGCGCACGCTCGTACTGCTGCAAGGCCGCCTCAATCGCTTGAGCGCCGCCCTGCTTGATGCTCGCGATCGTCTGCTTGATCTGATCACGAGACGCCTCGGGCAGATCCTCAAGTTTGATGTCGTCGCCGGCCGCCTCTTCTGTCCCCTGGTCTTCGCTGCCACCCGAACCGGCGGCCATCTCCTTGACCTGCGCGGGCAGCGCGAAGGCGGACTCGTCGAGTTTGTTCACCTCGAGGGTCGTCACCTTCATGTCGGCCGAGCCGCCACCGGGCATGCCCGGAGCGGTGACCTTCATGGTGTGGAAGAACTTGACGCCCTCGACGGTCTTCCAATCGGCAAGGGTCATCGTCGTGGTCTGCTCGCCCATGGGCGTCGATTCGGTCTGCTTCATGCCAAGGGGCATGCCATTGTTCACGTCGAAGTACATGAACCCGCTGCCCTGCGAGGCCTTGGGCTGGAATTTCACCTTGTAAGCCATGCGGCCGTCGAACTCCTCACGGCCGGTGACTTCCATGGTCTCCATGTTCTTCTTGAGTTCCTTCGGATCGATCATGCCCATGTGCATCGATGCCTGGCTATCGAGTTGCGAAGCTTGATCGCCTTCCAGGATGACGTAGCTGCCATCGGGCAGTTTGGTCCAGGCGGTGGTGCCGTCCGAGCCCATCTCGGAGTTACCAAACGGGGTCTCGCTCTTGGCCATGCGACCGCCTGAGCGGCTCCACTTGTTGTCCATGGTGATGTTCATGCCGCCCACGCTCATGGTCATCACGGTGTGCAGCGTCTTGATCTTCTCGATGTTCTCACGCCCACCGACGGCCTCGACGGTCATCTCGGTAAGCCTCTCGATGCTGGGCAGATCGGCCTGGCCCGCGGCGGGCTTGGTTTCTTGCGAGTTACCGCCGCTGTTCTGGGCTATCGCGGGAATGCCGGCGAGGGCCAGCACCAGGCCGGCGGCCAGCAGTTTCGATTTGGTGGACGTAGTCGTGTAGGGCACAGGATTCCTCCCTCCGAGGACGGGGTCAGTGGTTGTGGGACAAACCGGCTTGAGTCCGGGGTTGTTCTGCGAATGCGGCATTAGTTTTCACCCGCGACGCCTCGGGGAAACGCTCAGGAGGCTGCCGTGGCTTTCTTACCCACATGGGCGCCCTTGGGCGCGGCCTCACGTTGGGGTACCTTGCCGTTGTACTTCTTCATGTGCTCGTCGTAGATCCACTTGTACGTCTTTTCCATGCCGTCACGCAGACGGATGGAGGGAGACCAGCCGATCTCGTTCTCGATGAGCGTGTTGTCACTGTTGCGGCCGTTCACACCCTTGGGCGCGTCGAGGTTGTACTTGCGGTCGAGTTTGATGCCGGCGATGTCCTCGACAATATCGACCAGGCCGTTGATGGTGACCAACTCGTTGCTGCCCAGATTCAACGGCTCGATGCTGTCGCTGTGCATGATCTTCTGGCTGCCGTTCACGCAGTCATCGATGTACATGAACGAGCGAGTTTGCTTGCCGTCGCCCCAGATCTCGATGCTGTGGTCGCCGGTGAGTTTGGCTTCGATCACCTTGCGGCACATGGCGGCGGGCGCCTTCTCGCGGCCGCCCTCCCAGGTGCCGAATGGGCCGTACACGTTGTGGTATCGGGCCACGCGTGTGTACATGCCATAGTCCTCGCGGAAGTGGCGGCACATGCGCTCGCTGAAGAGCTTCTCCCAGCCGTAGCCATCCTCGGGCAGGGCGGGGTAGGCGTCCTCTTCTTTCAATGCGACGACGTCCTCATCGACTTGCTTGTCGCCGTTGTACACGCATGCCGAGGAGCTGTAGAAGAACTTCTGGACGCCGGCATCGCGGGCGGCCATCAGCATGTGGGTGTTGATGAGCACGCTGAGCATGCACTCAGCCTTGTGGGTCTCGATGAAGCCCATGCCGCCCATGTCGGCGGCGAGCTGGTAGACCTGGTCGGCGCCCTGGCAGGCCTGCCGGCAGGCGTCGATGCCGTTCAGGTCGGCCACGAGGTTCTCGGCGTCGTTGTGGACCTGGTACCACTCGTCCATGGGCTTGCGGTCGACCGAACGCACCCGGAAACCCTGACGCATCAGGTCCGCCGCCAAGTGGCCGCCGATGAAACCGCCACCGCCCGCAACAACAACCAACTCGCCCGCCATGTCCGCTCCTCTTTGGGCCTGCACCGTGTCGATCCATCCGTGAAGCGCCCACCGCGTCAGGCCGTGCCGCGGGCGAGGGATGATGCTATCGCGCCCGCCGCCCGTAACCCAGCGACGCTGGACATCGGATGCGGGCCTGTTGTTCGCCCCCGGGCCCGTGCGGGTTCACACGCCGAAGGACCGGCTCTCGGCGGTCACGGTCCAGTCTCTGCCGCGCAGGTATCCCAACCGCCGCATCTCATCGCCCGCGTGTTTCTCAAGGACGGCGAGGTCATCGTCGGTGTACTCGGTACGCCAATTTTGAGGCTTGATGCCGCCTTTTCGTCCTATAACGTTCGTGCTCTCCGGCACTCCGGTCATCCTGGCAAGCCACAGCACTTGTCGGTACTTCAGTTTGGGCGGTAGTACGGGCTCCACGACTCTCGGCGATTCGCCCAGCCACTCGGCCAACTGGTTCACGGTTGCTCTGGGGTGGGTGATAACGTCTTCAAAATACAGGACTTTGAGCGAAGGCACATAGTCAATCCAGGTACGAACATGATCCGCCCAGATCCGCGGCCGAATCCGGCCATCCACCTCTTGTCGGATATAGTCCGATAATGAGACGCGTGCCCCCGGGTCGTACACCGATTCGAACGCGTGGAGGCTTGCCAGAACCGCGCGAACGTCGCGCACGCAGTAGATTACCACGCCTCTTTGCAAAGCCTCGGAACAGAAATCCCGAAAAGGCTTGGGGAGATCGGGGAACTGAGGTGTGGCGTGGGTCTTCAGCGCGGGCATCGGAGTGGAACGCATCACGCGCAGGCATGCATCGACGCCCACATGGTGGGGGTGCGTCGGTCGAAGACGATCCAGGACGAAGTAGAGATATCGGTGCGGGTTGACGCCGAAGCGAAACGGCGGCCTGCACGCGTCGAAGTGTCGGCGTAGCAGGTCCATCATCAGGTGCGTGCCCGATCGACGGTGCGACGCCACAACCACCGGTGTCACTCCGGGGGGCAGCAGACTCTTGCTGGAATCTGAATTGTCGTCCGGCTGGACAGACATTCGAGGAGCGTAGCACTGCGTGCGGGTCGGCGGGCTTGTCAGAAGGGGAAGATGAGCGGTGTGAGCACCACCGTGGTGACTCCGATAATGACATTCATCGGGACACCGATTCGGAGGAAGTCTGCGAATCGGTAGCCACCCGGGCCATACACCATCAGGTTGGTCTGGTAGCCAAGCGGGGTGGCAAAACTTGCTGATCCGCCGATCATGATGGCGATCACGAAGGGCATCAGGTTCACGCCTCCGTCTATCTTCGCGGCCGCTTCAACGGCAATCGGGAACACGAGCACGACGGCGGCGTTGTTGGTGATGACCTCCGTAGCAAGACTCGTGATGACGTAGATTGCCAGCAGCACCATCCATGGATGCTGACCGACCACGCTGAGGATGGCGTTGGCGATTTCGAGCGAGGCGCCCGAAACGCTCAGTGCCTCACCCAATCCCAGCGCCGCACCGATCACGATCAGCACCGACCAGTCGATGCTCCGCCGCGCTTCGGTGATCGTGCAGCAACGCGACACCACCATCAATCCCGCAGCCACGAGCGCAGCGGTGAGCATATCCATGACGCCAAGCGCCGCGAGCGCGACCATGCCGGCCAGGAACACGACCGCCAGCGGGGCCTTCGTGTGGCGCCGCGGGGTGGAATCCTCGAGCGCGCTCACCAGCAGAAAATCGCGTGAGTTGCGGTGCAACTCGGCGAATCCGGGGTCGGCCTCGAGCAGCACGGTGTCGCCCGGCTTGAGCTCGATGTCGCCGAGTTTGCCCTTCAGCCGCTCGCCCTCGCGCGCCACGGCGATGACCACAGCGTCGTAGGTGTTGCGGAAGCGCCCCTCGCGGATCGTGCGTCCCGCCGCGGGGCTGGTGCGCGAGACCACGGCCTCGAACAGGCGCCGCCGGTATCGGGGCGAATCGAGCTTGAAGACCTGATCGGTTGCGGGAATCAGCCCGCGCAGCGTTTGCAGGTCTTTGATGGCTTCGACGATCCCAGCGAACACCAGGCGATCGCCCTCGCGCAGCACCGACTGGGGCCCCACCGCCGCGATCACGGCCCCTTCCCGCTCGACC
>JAUHYE010000163.1 GCA_030426395.1 Phycisphaerae bacterium | reverse complement strand
CGGGCCCTCAGAGGTTGATGACGATGCAGCTGCTGGTCCGCCGGATGCCCGGGATCTGCTGCACGTCCTCGACCACCATGCGGCCGAGCGTGTCGACGTCGACCGCCTCCACCAGCGTGATCACGTCGTAGCGGCCGGTGACGTCGTCGGCCGAGACCACCCCGTCGAGGTCCCGGACGGCCGCGGCCACGGCGGCGGCCTTGCCGACCTCCGTCTCGATCAGGACGTACGCCCGTACTGCCATGGTGTCTCCGTGGGGCGGCGGGGCCGCGGCTCGAATCAGCCGGGCGTTCGCTTGCCGTCAGGGTAGGTCGGGAGGCGAACCGCGTCGGCTCGGTGGAGGGCCCGCTGGGGCATCCAATTAGAACAGTTCCAGTCTAGTGATACTCAGTCTCAACCGCAAGGCCAAACACACGGAAACCGGGGATTCCCGACATGGTAGCAGCGGTCAGTTCTCGGCCTCGGGCGGACGGTCGTACACCATCTCGAGCCGGCGACCATGGTTCTTGAAGTCGGCCCGTGTCATGTAGGAGCGGATGAGCAGGATGCCGCGTCCGCCGGGACGCGTGAGGTTTTCTTCCGAGGTCGGGTCGGGCACGTCGGATGGGTCGAAGCCCGGTCCTGGGTCTTCGACGGCGATGCGGACGTGCTCGGCGTCGATGCCGTAGTCGACGGTGATGGGCGTGTCGTCGGGCAGATCCTTGAGCCCGTGGCGGAAGGCATTGGTCATGGCTTCCTCGAGGGCCAAGCGGACGGCGAAGGTCGAGGCTTTTGGATAACCGCGGTCCTGCATGGCCGACTCGATCACCGTCCAGAGCTGGTCGATGTGCTGCCGGTCATTGATGATCCGGGCCGAGTCGCTCACGCTGGCTTGCTCGTCTGGTGCCATTCGGTCAGCCCCGAGGAAATGAGTCGTTTCAGCCGAAGCTCTTCATCGCGCTCTCGGAATCCTCGTGGATGGTGAAGATGCGGTCGAGCTTGGTGATGCTGAACACTTCCTGGATCTGCGGGTCGATGTCGGCCAAGCGGAGCTCGCCCGAGCGGTTTCGGATCTTGTGATGGATGGTGATCAGGGTGCCCAAGGCGGCCGAGGACATGTGGTCCACGTTGGTGAAGCTGATGAGCAGCTTGGGCTCGCTGGCGGCGTCGATGATCTCGGTGATCTCCTCGCCGATGCGTTGGATGCTGGCCTCGTCGAGGATGTTGCGGTCCAGGAACTCGACCCGCGTCACCCCGTCCTTGTTGGTGATGCGCAAACGTGTCTCTTCGGCAGGCATGCTGGGCTCTCCGAGTGGGCTGGGCGGGTCGAGCCATCGACGCGCCTGGGCGCAAGCGTAGCAACAACGCCCGCCCCGGGCATTCCTGGGGCGGGCGTTTCTATTGGTTCGTTTGGCCGGAGGGCTACACCTAGGCCGGTCTGTCGCTTAGAAGGGGTTCAGGCCGCCGCCCATGGCCGGGAAGTTGCGGGCTTCCTGCTCGTTCTGGATGAGCACGGTTGGCTTCATGAGGATGAGCAAGGTCTGCTCTTCCTTGCTCTGGATGCGGTTGGTGAAGAAGCGGTTGAGCACGGGCAGCTTGCTCAGCAGGGGCACGCCCGTCTCGACCTCGAACTCGCTCACCAGTCGCTGGCCGCCAAGCAGCAGGGTGCCCTCGTCGGGCACGGTGACCGTGGTGCGGACACGGGTGACCGTCACGGTGGGCAACTGGATGAACGACTGGGTGTCGGCCGAGCTGACCAGGGTGCCGCCGGCGACGGCCGTGACCTGCTCGCTGGCGAACCCGTCGATCTGGGCCAGGCCCGCGTCGACGTTCATGGTCACGTAGCGGCGATCACTGGAGATGGTGCCACGGACCAGAAGCGTGACGCCCTCGGTGGCGACTTCCACGGTGGGGTCGAAGCCGACGGCGCTGTCGCTCACGACCGGCTCGAGGTCGCCGACATACGCCACCTGGGTGGCAACGTAGATGTTGGCCAGCTGGCCGTTGGTCAGCGTCAGGCGAGGAGCGGTGAGCTGGGTCGAGCGACGGTCGGCCTGCGTGGCCTTCACCAGGAAGTCGACCTGCACGTCGTCGAGGAACGAGCCGGCGACACCCAGGGCCGGAGCGGCGCCCAGGATGGTGCTTGCCAGGCCCTCGGTCGGGGCCAGGGCGCCCGCCAGGCCCAGCGAGTTCTGCCCGGCGCCAATGATGCTCGTGTTGTCGGGCGCGGCGACGGGTTGGGTGACCTGCTGGCCATCGGCGCCACCACCCACAACGGTGCGACGACGGCCGTTGGGCCCGGCGAAGTCGAAGAAGTCGCTGGGCAGCAGGCTCGGGTCGTTGGCCTGGGCGGTCTGGAACTGGTCGCTCTTGGCGTTGAAGTAAATGTCCAGATCGAAACCGATCTGCTCGAAGTAATCCTGGTTCACCAACAGGAAGCGGGTCTCGACGTTGAGCTGCAACGCCTGCTGGGCGCGGAGCTGGTCGAGAAGGCCGCCGATCTGGCGATGGGCCTTGGGGGTGGCTCGGACGATCAGCACCCCGCGGAAGGGCGTGATGGTCCAGCTGCCCTCGATGAAGCCGCGGTCCTCTTCGATGTTGTTCTCGACGATGTCGATGATCTCGTTGATGCGGTCCTCGAGGGGCGTCTCCTCGATCTCGTTGCCGCCCTGGTCCTGGAAGGGGCTCTGCCCGCCGCCACCCTGGCTGCTCTGCAGGGCCTGCTGAAGGTCGATCTCGGGCACGTCGGGGTAGTCGGGAATCTCGTGCAGCAGGTCGTTGATGTCGTACATGCCCACGGCGGTCTTGTTGACCAGGCTCTGGGCCGAAGACACGGTGAGCAGGCCGTCGATGATGGCCCAGTCGGCCGCGTTGTACTCGTCGGTGCTGGCCTTCTCGAGCAGGCGATCGAGCGCCGTAATGGCGTTCACGCTGCCGCCAAGGCGGAGGGTCACCGGCGTGTTGCGGTCGATGCCGAGGGTGTCGAGCGTCTCCCAGTCGACGTCGATATCGACCTCGGCCTGGTTGGCGATGTAGGTCAGTGCACTCTCCAGTGGGTTGTCCTGGAGGTTCATCTGCACGCGGCTGTCGGCCAACTCGGCCAGCACGCGGCGGTTCTCGGGCTTATCGACGAACTCGGCCTGCGCATCGCGGCTCTGGCTGATGGCCGGCCAGTTCTCGGGATAGTTGATGACGTTCAGGTCGGGCATCAGGGCGCGTTCGGCCTCGACACGCAGGCCGGTGTACCGCTTGTCACGCTCCTTGCGGATCTGGTTGTAATCGACGTAGATCAGGATGTTCTCGTAGGCGTTCTTGAGCAGCAGGCCCGAGGGGTTGATCGGATCGATCAGCAGGAGCTGCTCGATGGTGTCCAGCGCCTCGCGATACCGCATGTTCATCTGGTAGTCGCGGGCCTGATCCAGCAGCAGGTTGATCGTGCGGTTGCGCTCGTTCTCCTGCTCGCGCTTGCGCTGCTCGGCCGCATCGCGTGCCTCGCCGGCGAGAGCCTCGGCCTGATCTTCCTCACGCTGAAGACGCGCCTGCTCGATGCGTGCTTCGAGGTCGTCGAGCTGGTTGATCTTGTCCTCGAACTCGGGCTGGCTGAAGACGTCACGGTTGCGCTGGAAGTTGAGCCTGGTACGAAGAACCTGCTCGCGGGCACCGCTCAGATTGCCCTGGCCCAGCAGGCGATCGGCCTCGTCGACACCAACGTTGAACTCGGCCAACGCGTTCTCGCGGATCAGGATGCGGGTCGGCCCCAGGCCCTGGCCCTCCTGGGTGCTGGCCCGGCCGCTCAGACGGACGGCGATCTCGTCCAAGCGGTTGGTGACGCGCTCACGCTCCTCGGGGGTCAGCAGATCCTGGTCACCGCGGACGAGTAGGTACAAACGGCGGGCCTCGGCGAGTTCGCCGCGCTCGTAGGCGCCGTCGGCTTGCGAGAGCTGGGCGCGGGTTTCCTGCTGCCTGACCTCGCGAATAATGCCGCTGGGGTCGACCGGCTCGCCCTGCTGGCCTTCCTGGCGGCCGCGGACCACGCCGGCCTGCACGCCCGCGGCGGCGGCGGCCTCGGCGTCGAAGATCGTGCCGGCCTTGCGCTCGGCGTCGGCCAGGCGGAGCTCCATGCGGGTCAGCTTGTCGTCCAGCTTGCGATCGAGCTCAAGACCCGCACGGCGCACCACAGCGAGCTGGGCCTTGGCCTGGGCGTAGCGGCCCGAGTCCAGGTCGTTGCCCGCCTGGGCCAGGGCGTCCTCGACCATCGGACGCAGGGCCTGCTGGCGACGGGCGATCTCGGCCTGGGCCTGCGTGGCGCGGGTCCAGAGCACCGAGCCCTCCTCGGCCGAGCCGAGCACCGATTCGACGCGCGAGGCGGCGAAGGCCAGCTTGCCCTCGCTGATGGCCATGTCGGCCTGCTGCAGGGCGATCTCCTGGCGATCGGCGCCGGCCATCTTGCGGCGGATGTTCTGCAACGCCACCAGGGCCTCGGCACGCTCGTCGCTGCTGCCCGTCGCGTCGCTCAGGGCCTCCATCAGCGTGGCCTGGGCCCGCACGAACTGGCCCTGGGCCATCAACTGGTCGGCCTGGGTCCGGGCTTCGGCGAGGGTCGGGGCGCTCGTGCCATCGGCGATCGCCGTGAACGGACTGGCCAAAGAGGTGGCCAGCGAGGTGGCCAGGGCCAAAGCGAGGAGGCGACGGGGGGTGCGGCTGGTGCTCATGCCAAGCTCCAAAGGTTGTGCGGGGTGGCGTTGTGGCGCGGGGGCTGGGGTTGGTGGGGGTCGATTGGGTCGGTGTGGGGAGGTGTACGCGTTCGAGCGCGTCCTGTTACTTCGTCACTCGGACTTGTGGGCCATCATTGGCATCTGCCGGCCGCCGATCCTGCGGGTTTGGGTTCGGGTGGCGGTCGGGCGGGCGGCGGCGCTCGGGCCGGCCCGCTTGTTGCCCTGGCGGTTGCCGGGCGAGGGTGGGTCTTTACTTGATACCCGCGGCACGCGTCGCGGGTTGCACGCTCAAGGCCAAAATCGGCCGGAACCGAGCGGGTGGAGGATAATCACCACCCCCTGCCAGAGCAACCAC
>JAUHYE010000162.1 GCA_030426395.1 Phycisphaerae bacterium | reverse complement strand
GATCGGCCGTCTGCCGCTGCGCCTCGTAGAGCAAACCGCCGCGGGCCCGGTCGTCGATGGTGAATGTCACCACGATCGCCCCGCCGGGGGTCAGCGTGGGCTCGAGGTTTTCCGGCGGCGGCGGCGCGGGCCGGGGCCCGGGCTTCTCGGGCGGCCGGATGCCCGCCGCGGCGTACACGCCCCTGGCCTTCTTCGGCCCCTCGCGCTTGGCCTTCACGTCCACGCTGCCCACGAGCGCGCCGAAGAGGCTCCGCAAACTCGCGACGGCCTCGCGCTGGCCCACGAAGCTCGCCTTGGCGAGGATCCTGGCCTTCTGGGCCGTCTCGCGCGCCTCCAGAGCCGCGAGAAGACGGGTCTCGAACAGGTCGACCTCAAGCTCGGTGAGGCCGAAGGCCGTGGGATCGGCCCCCTGCCACCGCGTGGCAAGCGCCCGGCAGTCCACCAGAAATTCCTTGTCGTTCTTGTCCGCCCGCCTGGCCATGGCCCGTCCTCCCATCGATCGCGGACCCGCCCGGCCCGCGCTCCCACTCCCAATCGGCCATCCACCAGCGGCACTCAAGCCCGATCCGCCACGCACGGGTTTCCGACCGCCCGACCCCGTCCGGGCGATGCCGGCTGACCGAGAGACCGTGCCGATCAACGCTTGGCACGAGCCGGGCCCCCCGTGGCATTGGCCGATGGCAGGCTTCCGATAGCCAAACCGGCCCCACCACCGGCCCACCGTCCGCCAGCAGGCGCCGGCTGGCGCTCAGCTCGACTGTCCTGGTAATCTTGGGGCGGTTTCCGGCGGTGCTCGCGATGTCGGAGCCTCTTGCGGACCCCCTGGGCGCGGTTCTCATATCCGGACCCGCGCTCCGGGCGGGCCGGGAGGGGCTCAACGACAGCGGAGCCGCGTGGGCGGGCCCGTGGGTGTGGGGGTCGAGATGTCCGAGCCGCGTGGGTCACCACGCCGATCTCTATGGAGGGGCAAGGGGCATCAGCGGACTTGGCGGGGTGCTTGAGCCAGGTTGTCACAGCTCGGACAACTATTTCGTTTGCGGGGCGAAATCGCCACGACAGGGATGGAAGCGGGCACACGGCATGGTCGCACGTTCTCACACCTGCGTTCAGTTTTGTCCCCAAGTTGGGGGTGAAGAGCCGGGACGCCTCTGGGCGGCCCATTTTGGGAACGGATCATGACAGAATACATACCCTAAACCGGTACCATTACGAGCCTGTCGCCCACAGGTCGCTGGAGGCAAGGGGGTTATCGCATGATGCAAATCTATGTTTCGAATGGGTACGTCGAGATCCTGCTCAATGAGAGCGGTGTTGCAGAACGCCGAAAACTGGACGCCAAACGCCTCGAACACATAGGCCAACTCGCGGCCGAATATGACCAAGTACTGGGTATAACTGGAAAGGGCGCGGCCGACTTGCGTTTCCCGCGATTGCTGGAGATTGGTCGCGGCTTGTGGAAATGGCTGGACGCCGGCGATGGCGCGTTCACGCGGGTGATGCGTGAGGCCCCCCGCCCGCTGCGATTCGAGATTCGTGGCCCGCAATCACCGACATCGGACGACCTCGCGGTCTTGCGGGCCCCGTGGGAGTTACTGGCCGGCGAGCACGGTTTCCTCGCTCAGGATGAGGGCCTCGGCTACGCACCCTTTCGCCGGTTGGGCGCCCCGGCCGAGGCCCCCGAACCGGACGAGTTCCGCCTCGGGGTCATGTTCATGGCGTCCTCGCCCAGGGGTGTTGTTGAGCTGGACTATGAGGCCGAGGAGATGGCCGTCCTCGACGCGGTCCGCGGCGGCGACCTCGACCTGATCGTCGAGGATTCGGGCGATCCCACCCAACTCGGCGAGCAGCTCGCACGCATCGAGCACCCGCCGTCGGTCGTGCACATCTCCTGCCACGGCAACAACGATCCCGAGCCGTTTCTGGCCATGGAGGACGCGGTCGGTGGCGTCCGGCACGTCAGCGCGGCGCAGCTCCGCGACGACATCGATCCGGCCAAGCCGAGGCTGCTGTTCGTCTCGGCCTGCCTCTCGGCGGCCGCGAAGCGCGAGCGGAAGGACGAGGGCGACGAGAACGAAGGCCAGGCCGAAGCGGCCAACCAGCGCGTAGTCCACTCGCTGGCCACGGGGTTGGTCGACGCCGGCTTCCCGGCGGTGCTCGGCTGGAGCGGGTCGGTCTCCGACGCGGCGGCCACGAGATTCACCCGGGAGGTGTACAACCGCGTCGCGCGATCGATGGACGTGCCCCAGGCCATGGCGGCGGCGCGCCGGGCGCTGCTGGTGGCGTCGAGTGAACACTCGGCGGGCGATAAGGACGCGGAGGAATTCCGCACGCGGGCCACCACCGCCCAGGCCGACGTCTTCCGGCGCGACTGGCACCTCGCCCGGCTCTGGGTCGGCCCCCAGGGCGGCGGGGCCATCGTGCGGCAGGGCCCCAAGCAAAAACGCTTGCTGCTGCCCGCCGACGCCGGCTACACGCGCGTGCTCCAGACCCGGGGCGAGAGCGGGCTCGAGGTGGCCTCACCGCGCATGTTCGTCGGCCGGCGGCGCGAGCTGCAGCGGGCTCTGGCGGCCTTGCGCGATGCGCACCGCGCGGGCGTGCTGCTGCACGGCATGGGGCGGCTGGGCAAGTCGAGCCTGGCGGCCCGCATCGCCGATCGGCGGCATGACCTGCGCCTCGCGGTGGTGTACGAGGACTACGACGCGACCAGCGTGCTCGAAGACATCAGGCGGACGCTTGGCAACGCGCCACGCCAGAAGCGCGAGGACGCCGACGCGCTGCGTTGGGCTGATCAGATCATCTCCGATGGGATCAACGCGGTCCGGGACAACGCCGCGGCCCTTGAGGGCGTGCTGCTCGACCTGCTCAACGGCCCGTGCTCGGGCAACGGCCGGGCGATCCTCCTGCTGGTCGACGACCTGGAGCGCGTGCTCGTGCCCGGCCAGGATGGCGCGCGGCACACGGTCGAGCCGAACACCAACCCCGTGGTCCGGGCCATCCTCCGGGCCTTCGACGCCTGCACGGGCGACAGCCGGCTCATCGTCACCAGCCGCTACCGCTTCACGATGGAGGACGGCGGCCGCGACCTGGAGGGCGTGCTGGCACCGATCCAACTGCCCGCGTTCCACGATGCGGCCCGGCGCAAACTGAGCCTTCGCCAGCTCGACGCGGCCAGGGAGACCCTCGACGATGGCGTCGCCGACCGCGCGGGCCTGCTCGCCCGTTCACAAGAGGTGGCGCGCGGCAATCCCGGGCTGCACACGCTGCTGGGCCGGGACCTGGCGCTGAATAAGGCCGCCTCACCGGACGACGCCAGCCAACTGCTCGACGAGGTCGAAGCATACTTCGAGGCCGGTAGCATGCCGGCGAGCGCGCATGTGAGAGCCTTCCTCCAGAACCTTGGGCTGGACGATCTGGTCGAGCTGGCCGGGGCCAAGGGCCTTGAGGTGCTGCGGTCGATGACCCTCTTCGAGCTTCCGGTGCCGGCGTCGGTCGTTGAGGCACTCGGCGGGCCTCCGGGCATCGGGGGGCGGCTGGCGGACCTTGGGCTCCTGGAACCGGCCGACGACGTGTACGACCCGGAGCGGGCCGCGTTTGGCGCCAACGCCCTGGCCTCGGGCCGCTTGGAGCCGCTCGACGAGCCCGAGCGAGCCGATGCTTCGCGGGCGGCCACGCCCGAACTCTTCCAGGCGTGGGGCGGGGCCGATGGCGGTGCGCGTCGGCCCAACGCGGCCGACATCGAACTCACGAAGCTGGGCCTGCTGGCGGGCGACACGACCGTGCTGAGCGCCTGCGCGGCCAACGGCGTCCGGGGGCTGGGCCGCGGCAACGCCGCGACCGCCGCCACGATCGGCCAGCACGCGGTCGCTCTGATCGAGGCGAAAGACCAGCCCGTGCCTCTGGAGCTCTACAGCGTCGTGGCGTCCAGCCTGCTCACCACAGGCGATGGCGGAGGGGCGGCGGCGATGCTGCAAAAAGGTGGCCAAGACCTTGATGCAACGCTGGCGAAGGCCGCCTCGGGCGATATGGAGGTCGGCGTGTACCTGTTCGAGCTGGGAAACTGGCAGGCTGCGTCAGGCCAACTCGCAGAGGCCCGACAAACCTGGCAGCGCTTCGTGGAACATATGCGCGATCGGCCGCGGGAGCGTACGATCGCGCAGGGCCGGATCGCCGACATCCTGCAGGCCCAGGGACAGCTCGACGAGGCCAGACGCATCCGAGAGGAGGAACAGCTCCCCGTCTACGAACGCCTCGGCGACGTGCGATCGGTCGCGGTGACGCGCGGCCAGATCGCCGACATCCTGCAGGCCCAGGGACAGCTGGACGAGGCCAGACGCATACGCGAGGAGGAGCAGCTCCCCGTCTTCGAACGCCTTGGCGACGTGCGGGAAGTGGCGGTGACGCGCGGCAAGATCGCCAACATCCTGCAGGCCCAGGGCCAGCTCGACGAGGCCAGACGCATACGCGAGGAGGAAGAGCTCCCCGTCTACGAGCGCCTCGGCGAAGTGCGCGAAATGGCGATAACGCGAGGCAAGATTGCAGACATCCTGCAGGCCCAGGGCCAGCTCGACGAGGCAAAACGCATACGCGAGGAGGAGGAGCTGCCAGTCTACGAGCGGCTCGGCGACGTACAGTCGATGACGGTGACGCGTGGCCAGATCGCCGACATCCTGTATGCCCAGGGCCAGCTCGACGAGGCCAGACGCATACGCGAGGAGGAACAGCTCCCCGTCTACGAGCGGCTGGGTGATGTGCGGGCGGTGGCGGTCGCGCGCGGCAAGATCGCCGACATCCTGCAGGCCCAGGGCCAGCTCGACGAGGCCAGACGCATACGCGAGGAGGAAGAGCTCCCCGTCTACGAACGCCTCGGCGACGTGCGCTCGGTCGCGGTGCTCAAGCAGCGACTCGCCCACGATCACCTGCGGGCCGGGAATACCGGCGAGTTCCGGCGGCTGCAGGGCGAGCGGCTGGACACGAATCGCCAGCTCCGCGACGCCAACGGCATCGCCTCGGCCCAGTGGGACCTCGCCCAGCTCGACCTGCAAGAGGAGAAGTTTGGGGACGCCGCGCCGCGGGTGGCCGAGGCCTACAAGCTGTTCGAGCAACTGGGTAGCGCGGAGGGCATCGCCGCGGTGGGCCC
>JAUHYE010000036.1 GCA_030426395.1 Phycisphaerae bacterium | reverse complement strand
GCACCCTGCGCGGGACATCGGGCCGGCCATGGGCCGGGGATTTGGTCGAGACATTGGGGAGCAAGAAACCATGCGCACGCATCGCACCGGCACGCTCGTTGGCGCCACCGCCGCCGTTCTCGTTCTGGCCGGCCCGGCGGCCACCCACGCCCTCGCCCAGGGGTGCGGCCCGACGGACATCTTCGAGCCGCCGGCCACCGCCGACGCGGGCCCCACGCCCGACGCCATCGCCCTGGGCGACATGGACGGCGACGGCCACGCCGACGCCGTCGTGGCCAGCCGGCGCACGGGGAACATCGGCGTGCTGCGCAATGGCGGCGACGGCACGCTCGCGCCGGCCGTGTCCTACGCGACGGGCGCCTGGCTCCTTGGCCTGGCCCTGGGCGACCTCGACGGCGACGGCGACCTGGACGTCGCCGCGGTGGGCGTGGACCGGGATGGGCAGGACGAGGAATGGGTGCTCGTGCTCATGAACGCCGGGGACGGCACGCTCTTACCGCCCGAGTTCTACGCAACACACGCCGGGCCGCGGTCGGTGGCCATCGGCGACCTGGACGGCGACGGCCACGCCGACCTGGCGGTGGTCACCCGCGGCGACGAGAGCCTGAGCGTGCTGCTCAACACGGGCGACGGCAGGTTCGCGCCGGGCGTTGGCACCCGCGTGACCGCCGGGGCCAACGCGGTGGCCACCGGCGACCTCGACGGCGACGGCGACCTGGACCTGGCCATCGCGGTCGACAGCGGCTCGGTCGACGTGCTGCTGAACGATGGCGGCGGCGCCCTGGAGCGGTCGGTGTTCGGCGCCGGCATCACCCCCCAGTCCGTGGCCATCGGCGACCTGGACGGCGACGGCGACGCCGACCTGGCCCTGGCCAACTGGCTGGGCCGCAACATCAGCGTGCTGCTGAACCGCGGCGACGGCTCGTTCGCGTCCGACGTCCTCTACGGCGTGGGCGAGAAGCCCTGGGCCGTGGCCATGGGCGACCTGGACAGCGACGGCGACCTCGACCTGGTGACGGCCAACTCCGAGAGCGACGACGCCAGCGTGCTGCTGAACAACGGCGACGGGACCTTCGGGCCCGACAGGCGGTACCGCGCGGGCGTCTCGCCCTCGGCCGTGGCGGTGGGCGACCTGGACGGCGACGGCGACCTGGACCTGGCCGTCGCCATCGAGTTTGTCGGCGGCGTCGGCGTGCTGCTGAACCGGTGCGGGCCCCCGTGCCGCGCCGACCTGGACGGCGACGGGGCGCTGACGATCTTCGACTTCCTCGCCTTCCAGAACCTCTTCGACGCGGGCGACGGCCGCGCCGACTTCGATTTCGACGGCATCCTGACCCTCTTCGACTTCCTGGCCTTCCAGAACGCCTTCGACGCGGGCTGCGCGTAGGCGGGCACGCCCGGCCCCCGCCGGCCCCACGCCTCCCGGCCCATGCCACGCGACGCGGGGTAGACTCTGGTCGTGTGGCCAGACGTGCCAAGGGGCGCGAAGGGGGTTGGCATGCGAAGCATGTTCCGTGGGGGTGGGGGTGGGCGTGCCCCGGTTCGTGCCAGGAATCTGGCGATCGCCGGCCTGCTGGCCGTCGCGGCGGCGGCCGGGGCGCACGAGCCCATCCATGACGTTGGCCAGGACACCGGCCTGGACGCCAGCCAGGACACGAGGGAGGACGCTGGCCAGAACGCCGGCGAGAACGCCACCTCGCCCGGCCGCTTCCGCGTGGCCGTGACGCCCTACGCCTGGCTGCCGGGCTTCTCGGGCGACGTGATGGCCCGCGGCATCGAGTTCGACATCAACACCTCCCTGGCGGACATCATCGACACCTCCGACAGCGCCTTTGGCTACATGGGGGCCATCGACTTCGAGGCCGGTGGCTTCGTGTTCCAGATCAACGCGGCCTGGGTGAGCGCCGAGGTCGAGAACGCCCGCGGCGTGCTGCGCAACGGCGAGGTGCGCAGCGATCTGGAGTTCGACGCGTCGTGGACCGAGGCCTTCGCGGGCTACCGGCTGCTGGACGCGCCCCTGGGCCACTGGGGCGGTTCGGGCGGCCGCCAGTGGCTGACCGTGGACGCCTTCGTGGGCGCGCGGCTGACCTCCATCGACGTGGACACGACCGTGACGGCCCAGTCGACCGTGACGCTGCGCGACGGCACGGTGCTGATGGCCGGGCAGAGCCGCGACCAGGACCAGAACGCCGAATGGGTCGAGCCCTTCGTGGGCCTGCGCGCGGGCCACGACTTCGGCAACGGCTGGTCGACGACGATCCGCGCCGACGTGGGCGGCTTCGGCATCGGCGGCGCGCGCTTCTCGTGGCAGGCCGAGGCGCTGGGCGGGTACCGCTGGCAACTGGGCGGCTGGGATGTCGCCCTGTTTGGCGGCTACCGCGCCCTGGGCCAGGACTATTCGTCGGGCGGCTTCGGCTGGGACATGGTGACCCACGGCCCGGTGGTGGGCGCCCAGCTCGCGCTGCGGTTCTAGGCGGCGTCTCCGGGGGCCCGGGGCCGGGCCAGCATGACCCCCACCAGCGACCGCACGCCGAGCTGCCGCCGCAGGATCGACAGCACGTTGAAGCCCAGCAGGGCCCCGCTGACGGCGATGGCCGTCGCCCACATCTGGTTGATGTCGGCGTGCTCGGAGAGGTTGCGCAGGGCCGGGGCGAACCCGCCGTACTCGTGGCGGGCCTCGAAGGCCTTCTCGACCACCAGCAGCGCGAGCGCGCCCGCCGAGTAGACGACCGTCCGCAGGGCCACCTCGACCAGCGCGGGCGAACGCAGCAGCGGGCCGGGCAGCCTCACGTGGTCGAGCAGCAGCACGACCTTGGCGACGACCAGGGCCGCGACCAGCGCGATCGAGAAGCTGCGGAACTCGACGTCGTACTCGGCCAGCAGCAGCGCCTTGAGCGCGAGCAGCATGCCGAACCACGCCGCGAAGTACGCCGTCGTCAGCGCGATCGCGACGATCTCGTGGCCGATCTTGTGCGCGATGCTCATGGGTTGGTGTCCCTGTGCCGCCGGGGCCTCTTACTGCTGGTACCGGACACGCATCTCCTTGATCGTGCCGTTGAACGTGTGGGGCGGCTGGCCCTGGTAATAGTCGATCGACACGGGCGAGCCCAGGTCGCTGCCGATGTCCAGGCAGTCGTTCGCCGTGAACGCCAGCGGAGCGCAGCGCGGGATCGTGCCCTTGCCGACCTGCCGGCCGTTCACGCTGATCGTTACCGTGCCGACCAGGTTCCGGCCCTGCCGCTCGAACCCGCTGACCACCTCGATGGTCGCGTCGCCCGCCGCGATCGGCTGCGACGAGCGGATGTGCGTGCGCTCGATCTCGAACAGGTTGTACTCGTAGCAAAGCTTGCCCTCGTGGAAGTAGAGGGACAAGCCGCCCGAGAACCCGCCCAGCGCGTACAGCACGCCGTCGGGGTCGTCCGGGATCGTCGCCTCGATGGTGACCACGTTGGGTCGGTTGCCAAGGGACGGCGCCGTGAACTCGGGCATCCGTGTGATCGGCCCCGAGAACGTCCACTGCGTGTAGGGTGTCGCCGGCTTGTCCTCGGGGTGCAGGGCGATGGTCCACAGCCCGCCGCCGATGGGCAGGTTCTGGTTCTTGGTCGATTCGACCAGGAACAGCGCTTTCATGTGCGCCAGCTTCTCGGGGTGCTCCGCGGCGAGGTCGTTGGCCTGCGACCAGTCCTCTTCGATGTTGTAGAGCTCCCACGTATCGTCCTGCGGATCCCAGTTGGCGATGTCCGGCGCACCGGGCACCCACGGCGTGCGTGGCCCGATGGTGCAGGCGAACCATCCGTCGTGGTAGATGCCCCGGCTGCCCATGACATCGAAGAACTGCGTGAGCCGGCGGCCCTCTGCCGTCGCATCGTCGAAGGTGTACGCGAGGCTCGTGCCGTCGATCACGTCTTGCGGAACGCCGTACACGGTTTGCGGCGGCGTGATGTCGAGCACCTCGTAGATCGTCGGCACGATGTCGATGACGTGGTGGAACTGGGAACGCGGCGTGGTGTCACGCTCGATCTTCTTCGGCCAGGAGACCGCCATCGGCTGGCGCGTGCCACCGAAGTGGGCCGCCACGAGCTTTGTGGACTTGTACGGCGTCGAGCCGGCCCACGCCCACCCGGCGTGGTACATGTTGTCGGTCAGGGGCGTGCCCAGCACCTCGAGCCCGCCGAGCCCATCGAGCGCCCGAAGGTGGTCGCCGATCTGGGTGGCGATGCCGTTCTGGGCCAAAAGTTCGCTGATCGTCCCGTTCTGGCCCTCGGCCGACGACCCGTTGTCGCCCCAGATGTAGAAGATGATGGTGTTGTCGAGCTTCCCTTGCCGCTCGATCTCGTCGATGATCCGCCCCGCGTGGTGGTCGGCGTGCTCGGTGAAGCCCGCGAAGACCTCCATCAAGCGGCGCTGGAACGGCCGCTCGCTCTCGGGGATCGAGTCCCACGCCGCGAGCGTGTCGGGGCGCGGCGTGAGCGTGGCGTCCTGGGGGATCCATCCCTTGGCCTTGGCGTTCTCGAACGCGCGCTCGCGATACGCGTCCCAGCCGTCGTCGAACTTGCCCTTGTACTTGTTGGCCCACTCGACGGGGACGTGGTGCGGGCCGTGCGAGGCGCCCGTGGCCCAGTACATGAAGAACGGCTTGTCGGGCGCGAAGGCCTGCTGCTCGCGGAGCCAGCCGATGGCGTCGTTGGCGATGTCGTGCGTCAGGTGGTAGGGCGTGCCGTCGTCGAACTGCATCGGGTGCTGCACGACCGTGGTGTTGCGCACCATGTGCGGCTCGTACTGCGAGGCCTCGCCCGCGAGGAAGCCGTAGAAGTACTCGAACCCGTAGCCCGTCGGCCAGTAGTCGAAGGGCCCCTTGGAGGTCGTCTGCTCGGCGGGTGTGTTGTGCCACTTGCCCCAGGCGGCGGTGTTGTAGCCGTAGTGCCGCAGCACCTCGGCCACGGTGGCCGAGGACTTGGGCATCGTGCCGCTGAATCCGTCCCAGTCATTGGCGAACTCGGCGATCTGGCCGTTGCCCACGCGCGTGTGGTTGCGGCCGGTGAGCAGGGCCGCCCGCGTGGGCGAGCACATGGCGGTGGAGTGGAAGCGGTTGTACGAAATGCCCATGTCCGCCACGCGCGACAGGTTGGGCGTGTTGATCTCCCCGCCATACGTGCTCGCCGTCGCGGGGCCCACGTCGTCGATCAGGATGATCAGGATGTTGGGCGCATCGGCGGGCAGGCGGCTGGGCGTCACCCGCTTCTTGTGCACCGAGTCCTGCATGCTCAGGCCCGCCGTCGAGGCCGAGGGCGTGGGCGGGAACGGCAGCGACTCTTGCGCGAGGGCGTGCGCGCCAGCGCCGCCGGCGATGGCCACGGCGGTAGCCACGACAACGGAGGGCGCGAGCACCGCTCGCACCAGGCGTGATCGGATCGATTCGTTGGATCTCGGCGTCATCTCGCGGTCTCCGTGGTGCGTGCAGGGTTTGTTCGCTTCTGTTGCTTACACAAAATCGCGCCGCGCCGGGCGCGCGAGCTCCTTGGATTTCTAGCGGACCAGCTCGACCTCACCGGGCCGCCAGGTCTTCTCGAACCAGGGCTCGAGCGGGCCATACAGGCGCAGCAGGGCGAACCAGCCCTTGCCCGGCACGGTCTGGATCCAGTTGCCCTGCTTGCCCGATGGCGCGCTGTCGGGGGTGGGGCCGAAGAAGAGGTCCACCGAGCCGTCGGCGTTGGCGACGAGCTCGCCCTTCTTGCTGTTCTTGCTTGGGAAGGGCTGATCCGTTTGCAGCTCCGAACGCGTCTGCGGGTCGTAGACGACCACCGACCAGAAGTCCTTGGCGGGCACGTTGGCGGGGATGTTGAGCGAGTAGGTCTTCGAGCCGTCGAGGTAGTCGCCGTTGGCGTCGCTGCTGACCAAGCCGTACTGCGACCCCCGGCCGACCATCTTGAGCACCATGGCGGGCGTGTTGACCGTGGCGATGTAGTAGAAGAACGTGCGGGCGTCGAGGTTGCGTCCGCCGTCGCCGCCGTCGCGCAGCCACTCGTAGCTGCCGCCGACGAAGGCCGTCGTCCATCCGCTGTCGGGGTAGAGCTGCGCGCCCTCGAGCCGCGGGCGGAAGGCGATGGCCCGGGCCGTGGCGTTGCCGATGGCGACCGCGTCGGTCAGGATCTCCTTCTCGCGCTCGGTGGGCTCGAAGGGCGTGCCCTTCTGGATGCCGACGGAGGCGAACAGGCCGCGCAGCTCGGGATCCAGCAGGCCGACGGGCTCGCGATCGATGACCGTGTGCAGCTCCTCGTAGAAGTCGAAGTTGTTCGCGTGGATGGTGTTGAAGGGCAGGCCGCTGGCGTTGGTGAACCGCATCGCCGGCGGGTTGGCGCGGGCCGACCACGGGTAGACCTTCAGCCCCTCGCGGAACATCTTGGCCGACGCGTCGGGCTTGCCGTCGACCAGGAAGCCGCGGAGGATCACCCAGTTCGCGTAGCTGGGCGACCGCGTCACGAAGTAGTCTTCGCCGTCGATGGTCGTCTTCTTGCCGCCGATGGGGCCGTCGAGGTCGCCCTCATAGTCCGGCGGCAGGATCAGATACTTGCCGCCCTGGCCGCGATCGGGCCCAGGGGCGCCCATGTCGACCACGAAGCGGAAGTACGCGTCGTTGACGGTGCCCGGCCCGCAGCCGGCGGGAATCTCGACGACCGTGGGGCCGTCCTTCTTGAGGTCCAGGAACAGCGAGCAGTAGACCGTGTCGGTGTTGCCGGTCAGGAACAGGCCGGCCGAGTCCATGAGCGTCTCGAAGAGCATGGCGTGGTTCGATGTCTCGATGCCAAGCTCGATGTGCCCGAGCCGCAGCCCCTCGATCGAGGTCGCGGGGATGCCATTGAGGAACGTCTCGATGCCGCGCATGCGCAGCAGATTGTCGTAGAGCAGGTCGGTCGTGGCCTCGTCGGGCATGCCGTCGAAGAATTCCAGCGTCCCGATCGAGGTCTCGACCGTGTCGGGGGTCATGATCTTCTCGGGGATGGGGTGGTTGTAGCCCGGGGTGGGAGGGGTGGGCTCTTCGTTGTTCTGGGCGTTGGCCTGGGCTTGGCCCAGGGCCATCGCGATCGCGGCCGCGGCGATGCTCGTCCTATGCATGGCGGTGTGCTCCGTTTAGATCCCTTTACGAGGCCCAACGGGGCCCCCCACTGCGTGATGGTATCCAACACAGAACGAGCCAGCCGGCTTCGATGGCATGCGGGGGGCTCGACGAGAGGCTCATCGGATAGGAGCGTTAGCCGCCGTTTTCGGCAACGCCCTCCTCACCCAGCCCCTCCTGATCCAATCCCGCCGGAGTTCCTACCGGCCGCACGATGATGCGGATGCGGCCCTCTTCCACGGCGTACTTCGCGAAGGCATCGCGCAGCTCGGCGGGGGTGAATTCGCCCAGGGCCTCGCGCTCGTTGGCGAGGGTGTCGAGGCTGCGACCCAGGTACGCCAGCGTGCGCAGCTCGCGCAGCCACACGCCCGGCTCGCGGATGGCCTCGTCGTGGATGTTGCGCAGCTGCTCGACGGCGATGGCGAGCTCTTCCTCGCTGGGGCCATCGGCGGCGAAGGCGGCGAACATGGCCTGCGCCTCGTCGGCCAGCTCCTCGGCCCGCTCGGGATCGGTCGTGGTCTGGAGGCTGAACAGCCCGAAGCCCGGCCAGGTCGTCTCGGTGGTGCTCGAGACGCTGGGGCTGTAGGCGAGGCCCAGTTCTTCGCGGATGCGGTCGATCATGCGGCGGCTGAGGATGCGGGCCGAGAGCTGGAGGGCCCGGCGGTCGCGCTCGTTCGACTCGTCGGCGCCGAAGAAGCCGGCGATGACGAAGGCCTGTGGCGTGGTGATCTCCGGTTCCTTGAGGACCTCGCGCGGGCCGGTGGGCCGTTCCATGGTGCGCACGTCCATGTTGGTGCTCGCCGACACGCGGGGGCGGTCGGGCAATGAGCCCAGGTAGGTGCGCACGAGCTCGATGGTCTCCTCGACGTTCAGGTCGCCCACGAGCGTGACCTCGATGGGCCCGGCGAGTTGTGTGTCGAGCCAGTCTTGTGCAGCTTCGGGCGTGATCGCCTCGACGCGGTCGAGGGGGATGAGCTTGGGGCGTGAATCGCCCTCGGGGTACATCGCCTCGAAGATGGCCTCGATGGCGGCGCCCTGGGGCAGGGCCTTGAGCCGCTCACGCGTGCTCTTCTGGCCGCGCTGCCACTGCTCGATGGCCGCGTCCTCGACCATCGGGTCGGTCAGCAGCAGGTGGGCCAGCTCCATGGCGCTGGGCAGCTCGGCGGGGCTGCCGCTGAGGACAACCTCGAAGCCATCGTCGTTCGAGCGGCCGCCGACGGAGATCTTCCATCCGGTGGTCAGGTCGCTGATCTGCGAGGAGCTGAGCCCGCCGCCCGCCGGCCGCGCGAGGGCGGTCTCCGCGGCGTCGCTGAGGCCGCGAGTGTCGGGCGTCTCGTTGACCAGCCCGCCGTAGACCTGGATGGAGCCGAGCACCGTGCCCTGCCGCTCGGTCATGCGCTTGATGTGCACCCGGACACCGTTGCTCAGCCACAGGCTGGTGACGCCGGTTTCCTCGTGCGTCGTGCGCTGAGCAATCTCGCCTGGGGTGGGCTGTTCTTTCAGGAGCTTCTCGGCCCGGGCCTCGGGGCGGTAGGGCTCGGGCGTGGCGCTCAGGGCCTCGACGCCGGCGGCCAGGAGCTGCTCTTCGGTCGGGGTATCCTCGTCCTCGGCGGTCTGCAGCGTGAACACCGCGTCGTCGAAGGCGAATAGCGTGGCGAATTCTTCGTTGATCTCTTCGAGCGAGATCGAAGGCAAGAGCTCGCGCAGCAGGTCGAGCTGCTGCGACACGCTCATAGAGGGCTCGCGGTTCGCGATGGCGTCGACCACGGCGGACTGGAGCGAGCGGCTGGGCCGCGTTGACTCGCGCAGCATGGCGCGCTCGGCGCTCGAGAGCAGCCGCGTCCTGGCGTCCTCGAGTTCTTCGATCGTGAAGCCGTGTAGCGTGGCACGGCGGACCTCGCGGCCCACTTCGCTGAGCACCTCGCGCCACCGGCCCTTCTCGCTGCGCCCCGTCGCCTGCGTCCAGCGGATGGCGCCGGCGAAGTCGCCTGTGGTAACGCTGCCGCTGAGCATGGACAACTCGCCGTCGCGCACGCCCTCGCGCAGGCGGTCGTTCATCATCGAGGTCGCCAGCGAGCGGACAAGATCGCGCCGGTACCCGCCCAGCGTCGTCGTTGGCTCGCCGGGGCGATCGATGAAGCTGATGCCGACTTCTTCGCGAGATTCCTCGGGATCGCTGGCGACGATCGCGCGGCGGCCCTCGGTGGGCTGCACGCCCACGTCGCGTGGCTCGGGCTGGGGCACAAGCTCGCCGCCGCCGAAGAGTTCGGTGATCCTGGGCGTGACGTCCTCGGCCTTCACGTCGCCCACGATGAGCAGCGTCATGTTACTGGGCACGTACCACTTGTCGTAGTAGGCCTTGATCGGCTCGAGGCCGACGGTAGTAAGGATCTCCTCGGTGCCGATGGGGATGCGCTCGCCGAACTCGCTGCCCGGCGCGATGCGCTCGATAAGGTCATAGAGCACGCGCTGCTGCGGTGAGAGCGAAGCGCGGCGCTCTTCCAGAATAATCGCACGCTCCTGCTCGATCCCGCTGTCGGGCAGGATGAGGTTCTCGGCCACGTCGCTGAGGAAAAGCAGACCGGCGTTGACGATGTCGGCCTCGTTGTTGGGCAGGCTGATGGTGTAGCCCGTGCGATCGAAGCCGGTCACGGCGTTCTGGTGGCGGCCAAAGCTCAGGCCCAGATTCTCGAAGAACGGCCGCACCGTGCCGGGGGGGAAGTTGGTGCTGCCGGCGAAGGCGAGGTGCTCGAGGAAGTGCGCGATGCCGCGCTGGTTATCCTCTTCGTTGAGCGAGCCCGAGTGCACGTGCAGCCAGAGCTCCACGCGGCCGGGCGGCTCGGCGTTGGGCATGATGATGTAGTCCAGCCCGTTGTCGAGTTCGCCGCGGACGAGCCGCGGGTCTTCGGGCAGGGGTTGTGATGGGTCGAAATCCTGCGCGGTCGCGACCAGCGGCAAGCACAAGGCCGCCAGGATCACGAGCAGGCGAATCACGGGGTTGGTCGGCGTCGTCATGGCACAGGATAGGGATGCGCGGCGGGTCGATGTCCGTCCCGATGGTTGGGAGATGAACGGGAGTTCATGATCCAAGACGGAGACCGTCATCGCTCCAACCGCCGGTGGCTCACCGCACTCCCCGATCAATCACCCACCCACCAGACCGCGCGAGCAACCGGTTCCCGAAAGCAAGACCCGAGCCGGAAAACTAGCCGCCCACCACATCCGCCCACGCCGGCCACTCGTTGAGCGTTTCGACGCCGGCCCTGCCGCGACACACGGCGGCCAGACGATCGAGCCAGGGGGCTTCGGGGTGGTCGCCAACCGTCCGGATGACGCGGGTGTACTCGGAGCCCAGCGTTCGCACGCGCGTCGACGAGAGAATGCGTTTGATGGCGGCCAGGTGGGATCGAGCTTCCGCGTGGTCGTGCATGAACGCCATGACTCGGAGCTCGAGTTCTGTTGGCGTGGGGTGCGTGCCACGAGGATTCTGCATCGCAAGACGCAATCGCTCGAGGCCTTCTTGCCGGCGCGCCACTCCGATCGCCCGGCCGGGCGTGCCGTCGCCGCCGAGAAGGATCCACACGAGCGTGGCGGCACGATCCGTTGATTGCGGGCGATCGTCGCAGAGCGCCCTGGCGAACGCCTCGGCCTCGGCGGTGGCCCGAACGGAGTCGTCGATCGCACCACGATCGATGAGGCGAGCCAGCAGGATGTGATACCGGCTGTGCGATCGCTCGGCGAACAACTCCGTTGCGTTGTGAGCCTCGCGAGCGGGCTCCAGGAGCGAGCGGAATACCTCCGGTCCTTCGTCGCGCTGCGCGGCCAGATTCATGCGCACGCCGATACGGATGCGTTCGATCACCCAGGCCATCGAAACCGCGCGTCGCGACGGTTTGGTCCGCTCTTTGGCGAACCAGTCCGCGAGCCAGGCGAGCTGACGCTCGACCTCGGTGTAGACCTCGCCGCCGCCGAAGCCGTAGTTGCGACGCTGGAGCAGGATCGTGGAGAGCTGGAATCGAGCGTGCACATCGTCGGGTGACACCCGGAGCGCTCGACGAAAGCAGTCGACGCCCTGATGCAGCAACTCGGCCGGTTCCCAGCCTTCCCCCACGAGATTGGAATGGGCGATGCCCAGGCCCGTGAGGGCGCCCGGGTTGTGCTCGTCCTCTTCGAGCACGGCCTCCCAGTGTTCGCGGGCCTTGCGGAACATATGGTCTACCGAGCGGGCCCCCACAGTGCCGTACAGATACGAGGCGGCGACCGCATCGCGCACGGTGGGTTCGGGCATGAGCTCGTACGCGCGCTCGGCGTGTTCGATCGCTTTCGTACGCGCATCGGCGGGGCCCACGTTCAAGTCCGCCGCTTCGTTGTATAGCTTGTTGAGCTGGAGGTGGAGCGTGGCCTCGTCCGGCGCCCGCTCGATCGCGCGTTGCAGCATGTCGATTGCGCCTTGGATCGCCTCGGGCTGGCGTGCGCCGGCACGCACCATGACGGAGATCAGGACGCCGTGGTTGCCCACCACCTGCACGTCGTCGGGGGCGATCTGGCTCGCTTCCTGGAAGAGGGCCTCGGCACGATCAAAAGCAGACGCGTCGCGAAGGCCCTGGTCGGCCATCCGCGCCAGCAGGTTGGCAAGGCAATACCGCGAGATGGGATCGTTCGGCAGGGCGTCGATAGCCCCCATGTACAGCCGTTCGGCCTGGTCGAGCGCCTTCGACTCGCGATGGCCGAGGGCGTGCAGACGCATCAGCAGGTTCGCCAGATCGACACGGGACTCGTGGTCGTCATGGTCGAGCTCGATCGCTTCGCGGTACAAGGCTTCAACCTCGTCGAGCTTCTCGGTCGGCGTGCCGTGCTGATCGACCTGATACTCGTACATCCGCGCCAAGAGGCTGCGCGCGTGGGCGTTGCCCGGATCATGCTTGATGGCCTGCCTCAAGAAATCCTCGGCACGGTCGAGCTCGCTCACGCTCCATCGCTCGTGCTGCACCATCGAGATGATCATCATCGCGTAGGTGGTGAGAACCTTGGGATCTTCGGGATGCAACTCGCGGGCGCGCTCGAACAGCTGGCGGCTCTCTTCGAGTTCGTCCAGGTTGATCAACTCGTGCTGGTGCAGGCTCATCAGCGTGCTGGCCAGGGCCATGTAGGGCTGCGCGTCGCCTGACTCCAGCTCGATGGCCCGTCGCAGAAGAGCGACGGCTTCCTCGAACGCTCGCGCGGCTTTCAGCCCGTTGTTGGCCATCACGCCCAGGAGCATGCCAAGGCGCACCGCATGGGACGCGACATCGGGCTCGATCTCAATCGCCCGCCGATAGAGCTGTTCGGCCTCGACGAATGCCTGGGCCGGGCGCTGTCCGACGAGTGCAAGATTTTGGAGGAGTGACGCCAGCTCGTGCATGGCATGCGCATTGTCTCGCTCGATATCGAGCACCCGGCGGAAGAGCGCCTCGGCGTACTCGAGCGCACCCAGGTCCACCTGGCCGGCCAACGCCAGCCTGACGAGCAGAGAAGCAAGGAGCAGTTGCGTCGGACGGTGCTCCGGATCGATCTGGAGCGCGGTGTTGTAGTGCTCGTACACCTCGCCCAAAGTTCGGGCTGGCAGCGTGCCCTGCTGCGATGCAACATCCAGCAGCGTGCCCAGATTCATGTGCAGCATCACCGCGGTGTCGTCGGGCTCGCGGGGCGGGCGATCCTCGAACGGATCGTCCTTGTACATGGCTAACCCGGCCTGATACTCGTCCCGGGCCCGCTCGAAGGTGCCCTCGGGTGCATCGCCGCGCATCCACCACTCGGCGAGCATCACGCCGTACAGGAATCGAGGCGCGGGATCGTCACGGTCGTACGCGATGGCGGAGGCCATCCGGGCTTCGACCTCGGCCAGCGCAGGCCGATCCCCGGCGCTCTTGGCATCGAGGAACGCTCGCCAGAGGGTGTGTGCGTCCCGCATCGCAGGGTTGGGATGATCCGACGGCTCGTCCATCGACCAGTGTAGCGTCCAGCCTGCGAGACCTCACCCGGCCGCATCGACCCCGGTCTTCTCGCTCACCGGGCTGAACAGATCCAGGATGCGACACCGCTCAAGCGCCCTGCACGCGTGGGGCAGGTTGGGTGGTAGTTCCAATACTTGGCCCGCCTCGACGATGACCTTCTCGCCGCCCTCGCCGCCAATGGTGAACTCGACCCGTCCCTCGAGCATCACGACGAACTGTTCGTTCTCGTGGCTGTGGCTGGCGACCTCGAAGCCCGGGTGCAGCACCACCTCGCTGATCATCATCCGCTCGCCCAAGATGCGGCGGCGGTCGATCAGGGGCATGGGTTGGTCGGTGGGCAGGTCGGAGAGGGTGTGGAGGGTGTGGGTGGGCATGGGGCAGTCTATGACCGCCTCCAGCACACGAACTCGGCATCGTCCGTACTCCCCATCGCGGCGATGTACTTCTGGGTGTCGAAGCCGGGCAACCCACACATTCGTTCGAGCACAGGTTCTTCCCCAGCAGCTCCACTTGGCCACGACGCCTCGCCATCCGCAGTACGCACGACGTTCCACACATCGTCCACGAAAGGCCCCAGGCTGTTCGTGATGATGGCGAACTCTTGGATGGCATCCCAGCAAAAAGTAAGCACTTCGCCTTTTTTCGTTGAGAGGGTCACACATACTCCGTCGTCAACAAGCCGGTCTTTCTGTTCGTCTTGCCAACTCTCCGCCCTCAGGCGTGCCATAACTTCCGGATCGCCCCGGACAATGGCGCGAAGCTCTTTCGAGAATTGGCGGGCAGACTTTCGGAACGGCCAGAACATGGTATGTTTACTACTGCGTCCGCATGAACCGGGTTCGTCTTACGACTCCAGTCTCCCCCGTAACACCTCGAACCCCGGCTTGCCCATCAACGCGAACGTCGCCTTCTTACCCAGCTCAACCGCCGGCTGGTCGTACGCGTCCACGCCCAGCATGAGCCCGGCGTAGGCGGTGGCAACCTGCCAGAGCATCATGAACTGGCCGACGGTATGGGGGGTGACCTCGGGGAACTTGATCGTCAGGTTGGGGCGGCGGCTCTCGGTGAGGGCGAACTCGGTGGCCCTCTTTTCGGCACTCAGCAGCGTGGCGAGGCTCGAGCCCTCGAGGTACGCCAGCGCGTCCTCGCCCAGGCCGGTGGGGATGGCGACGTCCGTGGCGAACGTCTCGACCTCGAGGAAGATGATGGCCTTGTCGTTGGGGCCCTCGCGATACAACTGCACCTGGCTGTGTTGGTCGGTCGCGCCCAGGGCCTTGACTGGCGTGAAGCCAGCGTAGGTGACGCCCTGGACGCCTTTGACGATCTTGCCCAGGCTCTCGGCCCAGAGCTGCCGCCACCAATCGGCCATCAGGTAGAGCTGGTTGGCGTAGGGCATCATCACGTGCACGGTCTTGCCCTGCCGCTGGCCGAGTTCCACGAGCACCGTGGCGAGCATGGCGGCCGGGTTGGCGTGCAGGTCTTCGCTGCGGCACGCCTGCTCCATCGCGGCGGCGCCATCAAGTAAGGTATCGATGTCGATGCCGCAGAGGGCGCACGAGATCAAGCCCACCGGGCTCAGCGCACTGAACCTGCCCCCCACGCCCTCGGGCACCGGCAGCGTCTCGTAGCCCGCCGCGTCGCACAGGCGGCGCATGGTGCCCTTCTCGGGGTCGGTCACGGCGATGAGCCGATCGGCGTGCGAATCGCCCCGCGCCTTCTGCAGCATGTCGCGCACGATCAAGAACTGCGCCGCCGTCTCGGCGGTCTCGCCGCTCTTACTGATCACCACGAACAGCGTGCGGTCGAACCTGGGGTCCTCGCTCGTAATGAACCCGAGCGTCTGGTGGAACGGGATCGGGTCGGCGTTGTCGAGCACGAACAGGCGTGGGTGGTTGCGATCTCGCATCAAATTATGCGTGAGCGGGTTGAGCGCGCTCTGGAGCGCGATGTTGCCCAACGCCGAGCCGCCGATGCCCAGCACCACCACGTTGTCGAGTTGCCCAGCGTACTTCTCGGCGATCGCCTTGACGGCCTTGACGTGATCTTCACGCATCGCCCCCTCGGCCAGCAGCCGCCACCGCTCCCAGCCCGTGCCGCGGGTCTTCTCCAGCCGTTGCGTGAGCACGACGGCCGCCGCGGCCGCAGGGCCGCTGGGGGCCAGCACGTCGGGGTCGAGCCCGTGGTCGTGCACGGCGGTGCTCAGGCAGCGATCGGTGTCGAGGGTGAGGGTGGTCGCGGATGTCGTCGTCGTGGGCATATGGCCGAGGGTATCGGTCAGCGACGCAGGGCGGCCACCACTTTCAGCTCCACGGCGATCGGAGCATTCCCGCCCTGGGGCAGGCGGCTGACCTCGATGGTCGTCCGGCAGGGGTTGGGCTTGCCCTCGCCGGCGAAGGTTTCCTTCCAGAGCCGATTGAAGTCGGCGAAGTCACGCCGGATGTCGGTCAGGTACACCTGCACGTCGACGATGTCCTCGAACCTCGCCCCGCCGGCCTCGACCACGGCCCGGATGTTCGCAAAGCACGCCCGGCATTGGGCCTCGAAGTCGTAGTCGACCATCTCGCCGGCGTCGTTGAGCGTGACGCCCGGCACCGTGTTCTCGCCAGGCGCACGCGGCCCGACGCCCGAGCAGAACAGGAGATCGCCCACGCGGCGGGCGTGCGGGTACGCGCCCACGGGCTTGGGGGCGGCATCGGTAGAAATCTGGTCGGACATCGGTTACTCACCCATGTTAATGGTCACGCTCTTGGGCTCGGTGAAGAAACGCATGGCCTCCCAGCCGCCCTCCCTCCCCACTCCCGATTGCTTGACGCCCCCGAAGGGCGTGCGCAGGTCGCGGAGCATCCAGCAGTTGACCCAGATAATGCCGGCCTGGAGCGCTGCGCTCGCGCGGTGGGCGCGGGCCAGGTCCCTCGTCCACACGCTGGCGGCCAGGCCGTAGGGCGTGTCGTTGGCCAGGGCGATAGCTTCTTCTTCGGTCTCGAACTTCTGCACGGTGCAGGCCGGGCCGAAGACCTCTTCCTGGATGATCTGGCAGTCTTGCCGAACGTTGTCGAGGACCGTGGGCAGGTAGAACGCGCCGTGCTTCACGCGGTCGGGCAGGCTCTCGGGCCGACTGCCGCCGGCCAGCACGCGGGCGCCATCCCCCACCGCCCGCTCGACGTAGCCGGCGACCTTGTCGCGATGGTCGTGGCTGACGAGCGCGCCGAAGCGGGTGTCGCCCTCGAATGGGTCGCCCGGCTTCAGATTCTTCGCGCCCTCGACGAGCGCTGCAACGACCTTGTCGTACACACTCGCCTGCACCAGCACGCGCGAGCCGCACAAACAAATCTGGCCCTGGTTGCTGAACGCCGCCCGGATCGCCGTGGCGCTGGCCTTCTCGATGTCCGCATCGTCAAAAACAACGAACGCGTTCTTGCCGCCGAGCTCGAGCGAGCACGGCTTGAGCGACTCGCCGCACGACTTGCCGATCCACCGGCCAACCTTGGTCGAGCCCGTAAACGTCACGGCGGCGATCCCCGAATGCTGCACGATGCTTGCGCCCGCGGGCTCGCCGTAGCCGTGGACAATGTTCAGCACGCCCGGCGGGAGGACACGTGCGGCCTTCTCGGCAAGCATCGACGCCGTCGTCGGCGTCAGTTCGCTCGGCTTGGCGACGACCGTACACCCAGCCGCCAGCGCGGGCGCGATCTTCCAGGTCAGCAAGTACAGCGGCAGGTTCCACGGGCTGATGGCCCCGATGACGCCCTTGGGCCGCCGCAGCGTGTAGCCGAGCATCGAGCCCGGCACGTCGTGGCTCTCGCTGGCGAACTGCGCCGCCGCCGTCGCGAAGAACCGCAGGTTGCGCACGGCCCGTGGGATGTCGATCGTCCGCGCCACCGAGATGGGCTTGCCGCTGTCGAGGCTCTCGGCGCGGGCGAACGCGTCCAGGTCGGCCTCCACCGCGCCCGCGAGCTTCATGAGCATGTCGCAACGGGCTTCGCCATCCAGGCTCGCCCACGCATCGAACGCGCCCGTCGCCGCGTCCACCGCCGCGTCCACGTCGGCCGTTCCCGAAGCCGGAATCGTGCCGATGGTCTCGCCCGTCGCCGGGTCGATGTTGCCGATCGTCGCGCCGCCGGTGGCGGGGCGGGGCTGGCCGCCGATCCAGTTGGCCAGGTCCGTTCGGGCTGTGGCGAGGCTGTTCACGGGCACACTCTAGAACGCTCGCCCCTACACTGGCCCATGACCCCGCCGTCGCCAGCATCCTCGACGCCGAGGGCGAGCGGCAGGCATCCACGATCGAGCTGATCGCCAGCGAGAACCACGCCAGCCCGGCCGTCATGGCCGCCGCGGGCACGTGCATGACCAACAAGTACGCCGAGGGCTACCCGAGCGCCCGCTACTACGGCGGCTGCGTGAACCACGACGCCGTCGAGCAGCTCGCCATCGACCGCGCCAAGCAGCTCTTCGGCTGCACCTACGCCAACGTGCAACCTCATTCCGGCGCGCAGGCCAACGCGGCGGCCTTCCTCGCCTTGCTCCAGCCGGGCGACACGTTCGCGTCCCTCGTCCTGGCCGACGGCGGGCACCTCAGCCACGGCCTGAAGGTCAACATGAGCGGCAAGTGGTTCAAGCCCGTGCATTATCCTCTCCATTACGACGAATCCCACCCCGACTTCGAGCGCATCGATTACGACAAGGTCGCCGAGGTCTGCCGAGAGCACAAGCCCAAGGTGCTCATGTGCGGCTACTCGGCCTACCCGCGCGTGATCGACTTCGCGAAGTTCCGCGCCATCGCCGACGAGGTCGGCGCCATCCTCTTCGCCGACATCGCGCATATCGCCGGGCTCGTCGCCGCGGGCGAACACCCGAGTCCCTTCCCCCACGCCCACGTCGTCACGACCACCACGCACAAAACACTCCGCGGCCCGCGTGGCGGGCTGATCATGACCAACGACGAGGAGCTTTCCAAGAAGCTCAACCGCGCCGTCTTCCCCGGCATGCAGGGCGGCCCGCTCATGCACATCATCACGGCCAAGGCCGTCGCGTTCGGCGAGGCGCTCCAGCCCGAGTTCAAAACCTACGCGAAGAACGTCATCGCCAACGCCAAGGCCCTCGCGGGCGCGCTCGCTTCCAAGGACTACCGCATCACCAGCGGCGGCACCGACAACCACCTCATGCTCGTCGACCTGCGCGGCAAGAGCGACGACCTCACCGGCCTGGACGCCGAGCACTGGCTCGAGGCCGCCGGCATCATCTGCAACAAGAACGGCGTGCCCCAGGACCCGCGTCCGCCCAAGACCACCAGCGGGATCCGCCTGGGCGCCGCCGCCGTGACGACTCGAGGCTTCGGCGAGGCCGAGATGGTCGAGGTCGCCGGATTGATCGACCGCGTGCTCACGGCGGGGCTTCGCGGGTCGCTCGACGCCGAGGCGGCGAAGGTGCGCGAGGAGGTGCGGGGGTTGTGTGGAAGGTTTGGGTTGCCGGGGCATGGGTGAGTGAGTGACTGAATCCGATCTCCAAGCTGCAATCGAAGGGCTAGTTCGCGACGGCAACTTCCTAGACTCGATTGATGGTAAAGATCACGTCCAAGCCGCGCTACAGCAGAGTCGTGCGGACGACTTTTGGCCCGCGTTTCCCGTGGATTACCTTTGCCGCCTGCGGGTCACGGAGGCGGCCGACTTCGTGCTGACACGTTTGACGGAACTGGAGATCGTCACCGACAACAGGCGATCGCTCGTGCTCTCTTCAGGGCCGTCCATGTACGCAGACCTGCTCTGTTGCAACCCCGAGTACGCGACATGGGTAATCTTCGAGCTCAAAGTTGGTAAGCAAACGCCGCGAGAGGCCATAACCGAGCTGCTGGCATACGAGCAGGAGGTGCTGAACCACTGCCCATTCCTGAGTCATGATGACTTGGTATTCGTCATGATCGGGACCGAGTTCGGCGTCACGATCGATCACGCGCTATCCAGTTTGATGACTTGGAGCAACCGACGCGTGCTGTGCCTGAAAGCCATTTCAGAGCCTGAGGGTGTTTCGCTCCATGTCCATCTGCCGCAAGCATGGTCGCCGATCGGCCAGGGCATCCTACCCGCCGAGGCGGTGTCCACTGCGGACCTCTGCCTGCATCCCTCGGAGGACCTGACCCGCGAGCATCTCGACGCCATCGCCTCGACCACGATGGAACTCATCACCAGAGAAGCGGATCGCCGGGGGTGCCACGGTTTCGTGATGCTCTGGGAAGATGCCATGCACCCGGAAGTGACGGATTGTCCTCTGGTGATCACCGCTGGAATCATCAATCCGTATGCCTTCCTCTCCGTGGCAATCGATAATGGCATCCTGCCAGACATCGAATCGCTGCCTCCCGAGGGAAAACGGCTGCAGAGATTCCTGCTCGACAACGAGCGATATCGCGAGCTCACCGAAGCGCACTTCTGGACGCAGACTGTCGGTCGGACCGCAACAGCCTATCTCAAACACTGGGGAGCGCCGGCGTGGGAGGGCCTGAGCACATGGCGGGCATTGCGAGAACCCGACCGGATTGATGGGCCGGCACACGCCATGGAACGACGAGCCAGGCCGGTGGCATTCGATTTCTTCGGCATTCCTGGGGAGTTTGCCCGCGACTTGACGTCTCGGGTCGCTCTCCGGGCGGAATTCATTCCCAGCACTGTGCAGCCGGGCGTCGATTGGCGATACCCGCGACTGGGAGCGGTGATACTCGATGGGTTGACCCTGCCGGAAGTCGTGCCGGGTGGGCAGTGGACCTTTGGCGCGATGTTCGAGCTCGGGGCACGCTTGGGGCGTCTCGCAGCCGTTGCGGAAGCATACTGCACGGGTGACGCGCACGTGCGATCAAAGCTAGAAGCGCGCTTATTCTGGGCCGAGATGGATCTTTGGGAACCGTTGCACGCGCTGCTGTATCGCGTTCACTGCACGGATGAGTTGGAGAGTTCGCCACCAACGATCATGTTCGGGCGACATGGACTGGATGACGATTCGGCACGAAGTGCCCACGAGATGGTGCAGTGGGTCGCCGATGTGTTCATTGGCAAGCGAAGCGAGTTGCTCAGAACCGCCCTAGCCCTTGGGTACGAGTCGTACGGTTTGTTCGACGGCGCCTTGTCTCCGGATTTGAACGATGAAGAGCAAGCCCAGCATGTTGACAAGATTGCTCGTATGGCCCGGGATCTGCTACAACATTCGGTAGTGTTCGCAAAGGCTGGGCAGTTGCCGAGGAATTCCCTCCAGACATTGTGGGGTCTTCTGGAAGACAACCTGGATCTGCGAAATCCGGAGGCTCTGTCTGAAACAGAACTGATGCGGGCGGTCGAGCAAGCCACTGATGAACAGGCCATCGCGATGCTCCGCCCACTGATCGCTGGCGTCGTTGACTTCTGGTGCCCCCAACTACTCCACAGGCTTGCCCCTGCGAAGATGGATTCGGTCGACTGGCAGTGGCTTAAGAGCCAGATCGCCCAATTGCGCAGCCAGGGCATGGCATCGCCAGGAATCATGCTGAGTCCGAACGGCGGCATTGCCACCGCGGACTTAGGCGATTTCGGCTCTTTCCTGCCAGAGGTTCCTGACCCGGACACTCACGTTCTCGTTAGCTTGTTCGCACTAGGAATGGAACTGATCTTGGCGGTAGCTTGGTCGGAAGTCGAAGCGCATGGCTTCTCGAAAATCGAGAGTATCGCATGGAATCGCTCCAACCAAAGCAAGCAGTAATACTGCTCACGAATGGATCAATCCTTCGAATGTGGTTTTCTTTTGCCCCACGGTGAGGCACGCGTGCTCACGCACGCGGCTCGGACGGAGCGTCGAACCCGCGGGCGGCAGCCCCGGCCTCATGGCATCGGGTCGCGGCTTCATGAGTGGCGGCGGCGGGCTCTTGAGCGCCCGGCCCGGGCTCATGAGCCCGGGCGTCGATCTCAAGAATTTCGGGCTCGGGCTCATGAGCGGGAGACGAAAACTCAGGATCGGGAGTCTCCAACTCATGATCGTGAGACGAAAACTCATGAGTTTGTGACTCCCGAGATCGTGTGATCGGACCCTTTGCGCCACGCCGAACCGCCCTGGGAGCGCGCCAGGGCGGTTTTGGCGCGGTTCGCGGCGGGGTCCAAAAACCTGTACGGAAATCTCGGACTTTGGTCAAGCGGCCCCGCGATCGTCCCGAAGTTCTGTTCGGACCGGCCCGGGGAACGCGGGCCGGGCGGGCAACGTCGCCCGCGAACACATGGCGGGCCGCGGTCCACGGGATGGTCCGGGCCCAACAGATCGGTGCGCAAGCCGTGGGGATTCGGGCGTGCGGGCCATGGAGTGCAACACGATGCACGGCCTCTTTGCTTTCGGAACGCCCGCGCCCTCCGCACGCGCCGGCTCGACCAACCCGCACAACGACGCGACCGCGGATCGCGCCGAATATAAGAATGGACGTGCGTCATGAGCACCATCCCAAACACCAACGAGGCCGCCCTGACCTGGTGCGAAGAGCACGCCACACTGTGGACCGCCGACCCGACCTCCGTAGGCCTGGACGCCACGGAAGTGGCGAACCTGACCGCCCTGGTGGGACAGGCCCAGGATCGCAAGGCAGACTTCGTCGCCGCCAGGACCGCCTGGCTCGGCGCTTCGGAGGCCTACTCGAGCGGCATCGACGCGATGCACGGCACCGCGTCGGTGCTGGTGGCCAAGATCCGCGCGTTCGCGCGGGGCTCGTCCGAGCCGGCGCTCGTCTACCAGGCCGCGGGCATCCCGGCCCCGGCCGATCGCCAGCCGCGGCCGGCCCCCGGCACGCCCACGAGCTTCAAGGTGGAGTTGCTGCAAGACGGCGACATCACCCTGAGCTTCAAGTGCCCCAACCCGCCGCGCACCGGCGAGACCATCTACCGCGTCGAGCGGCGCGTGGGCGCCGGGCAGAGCGAGCCGTTCACGTTCGTCGTGAACGCGAAGGAACGCTCGTTCACCGACTCGACCATCCCCGAGGGCGCGGGGCTGGTCACCTATCGCATCACCGCCGAGACGGCAACCAAGAACGGGGCGCCCGCCCTGTTCGCCGTCCGCTTCGGCGGCAACAACTCGGCGGCCATCGTCGCCGCGCCCGAGGATGAGCAGGCGGCCAAGGCCAGCTAGCGGGTCGTCCCGCCGATTGACAACGTACTTGCGTACAAGCGCGGGCCCCCACCGGTAAGGTTGGGGCCCGCTTTCTCGTGCTCCGGGGCGAAATGGCGTTGGTGGGCGGGCGGTTTTTGCGGTAGACTGTCCGAGAAGGAGTGCGCCCGTGATACCAATGAACACCCGAACATCAGCCCGAACCCGAATGAACATCCCCAATGCGACCCTGGCGCTCGCCGCCGGCCTGGCGATGGCCGCCTCCGCCCCCAGCGTGCTCGCCCAGACCGAGCCGTTCCCCGCCGAGGTGCTCGCCGACGACCTGGACGGCACGAACGGCTTCGCCATCGATGGCATCCCGACGATGTGGGGCTTTGGCTTCAGCGTCTCCGATGCCGGCGACCTGAACGGGGACGGCGTGGGCGACTTCATCGTCGGCAAGACCGACGGCGTGCTCACCGGCGCGGCCTACGTCGTCTTCGGCACGCGCGGCGGGTTCCCGGCGGTGTTCGATCTCGAGGACCTGGACGGCTCCAACGGCTTCCGCGTCGACGGCTTCGAGCCCGGCGACCGCGCCGGCCGGGCCGTCGCCAGCGCGGGCGACGTCAACGGAGACGGCGTCGGCGACGTGATCTTCGGATCCGATCGCGCCGGCGACGGCGACGGCCGCGCGTCGGTCGTGTTTGGCAAGACGACCGGCTTCCCCGCCGCGCTGTCCCTGGCCGACCTGAACGGCGAAGACGGCTTCACGCTGGTCGGCGAAGAGGGCTTCGGCTACGAGGTCGGCAGCTCGGTCGCCCGCGCGGGCGACATCAACGGCGACGGCATCGACGACATCATCGTGGGATCGGCTGGGTACTACGCCCCTTCAGGCACCGGGTTCGACGCCGGCAGGGCCCTCATCATCTTCGGCAAGACCACCGGGTTCGACGCCACGATCCCCGTCGGCAACCTCAATGGCGCCAACGGCTTCGCCGTCGTCGGCACCGAGTACCGGACGCAACTGGGCCTCTCGGTCGCCTCGGCGGGCGACATCAACGGAGACGGCTTCGACGACGCCATCATCGGCTCGACCGATGCGCCCGAGCACCCGTATTACTACTTCACGCGTAAGGGCTCGGCCTACGTCATCTATGGCCGCGACACGGCCGGCGTGGGCGGCTTCCCCCCGATCATCCGCAGCGCTCGTCTGTCCGGATTCGGCTTCGAGATCCGCGGCGACAACTATGGCGATGGCTTCGGCCAGGCCGTCGCACCGGCGGGCGACCTCAACGGCGACGGCGTGGGCGACTTGATCATCGGCGCGCCCCAGGCCCGACGCGACATCGGCTCGACCAGCGGCGTCGCCTATGTCGTCTACGGCCGGGGCGCGGGCGATCCGCCGTTCCCCGAGATTTTCGAAGCGGCCGGCCTGCAAGCCCCCGATGGCGTCCGGTTCGAGGGCCTGGCCAGCCCCGACCGCACCGGCGTGTCGGTCGCCGGATTGGGCGACATCAACGGCGATGGGCGCGACGACGTGGCCGTGGGCGCCCCGGGCCGGCGCGAGATGGGCGCGACCCACGTGGTCTACGGCCGCGCGGACGACTTCCCACAGACGCTGCTGCTCGAGACCATGGGCGGCGTGGACGGCTTCCGCATCCGCGGCGAGGACACCGGCGACAGCTTCGGCTTCGACGTGTCGCCCGCGGGCGACGTGAACGGCGACGGCATCGACGACATCATCGGCGGCGATCGCTCGGCCGTGCAGAGCGCCGGCGTGGCGACGGTACGCGCCTACGTCATCTATGGGAAGCGCCAGCCTTGTCGGGCCGATCTCGACGGCGACGGCCGGCTGACCCTCTTCGACTTCCTCGCGTTCCAGAACGCCTTCGACGCGGGCGACCCGATCGCCGACTTCGACGGCGACGGCAGCCTCACGCTGTTCGACTTCCTGGCGTTCCAGAACGAGTTCGACGCGGGCTGCGAGTAGGCACGCAGGCCGGGCCGGATTCTCGTAGCGAGGAGGGCCCGGTTTCGGGTATGTTCAAGAGCAGCCCGGAATACGCCCCGACCCCGGGGCGTTTGGCCGCGCCCGCACGGAATCGACGAGGACGGACTCGACGAGGAAAGGACCCCGAACATGCCCACCACCCCCACCACCCCCACGATCGCCTGCCTGCTCTGCGTCGCCGGCGTCGCCTGCGCCCAGACCACCTACCGCATCATCGACCTCACCGACGTCACCCGCGACCCGCTGGGCCTGTCCATCGTCGACGCGACGGCCGTCAACGAGGACGGCGTGGTCGTGGGCCACGGCTTCGAGCCGTTCGAGGGCAAGCCGGTGGCGCTGCGCTGGACCAGCGAGGGCTCGGTGGTCGAGGTGCTGCCGCTCCTGCGCGGCGACGACAACGCGAGCGAGGCGTGGGCCATCGATGCCGACGACCGCGCGCTCGGCACGTCGGATCGCATCGTCTTCGAGGGCGGGCCCGGGCCGATCCGCATCATCCAGGACCCCGTGGCCGTTCGGTGGGACGACGGCGGACCGGTCTCGATCGAGAGCCTGCTGTCGCGGCCCGCGCCGTTCGAGCTCACCGCGGTGCGCAACCTGAACACCACGGGCGACCTCATCGGCTGGGGCCGCGAGCCCACGGGTACCGGCGGATTCAGCTTCCGCGGCTGGCTGCTCGATGCCGACAACACGCTCACCGACCTGGGCCTGCTCAACCGCCCGCGCGCCATCAACGACCACGGCCTCATCGTGGGCGAGGACAACACCGGCCAGGACAAGGCCTACCTGTGGAACGACGGCGTGCTCACGAACCTGCACGATCCCGACATCCTCACCGGCGTCACCAGCCGCGCGTACGACGTGAACAACGCGGGCGACATCGTGGGCGAGGGGCAGTTCCACATCTCCCAGCCCGAGTATGCGACGCTGTGGCGCGACTCGGGCGAGGGCTACGAGCCGATCCACGTGCTCGACGGCCTGGGCTTCAGCCGGCCGCAGGGCGTGGCCCGCGCGATCACCGAGGCCGGCGCCATCGTCGGCTGGTGGAGCGATCTCGATGCGCCGCCCTTCGACGGCATCGACGCGTTCATCATGCCCGACGGTGTCGATGGAGAGTTCTACCCGCTCATGGACCTCGTGCCCGACGCCGCGACGCTCGGCTGGCAGAAGCTCCAGCGCGCCGACAACATCAACGAGAACGGCTGGATCGTCGGCACCGGCGTGCGCGACGGCGTGCTCGGGCACGCCTTCCTGTTCATCCCCATCGAGTGCGCCCAGGACATCGACGGCGACGGCCAGCTCACGATCTTCGACTTCCTCGCGTTCCAGAACCTCTTCGACGCGGGCGATCCGGCGGCCGACTTCGACGGCGATGGCGTTCTGACCCTGTTTGATTTTCTTGCGTTCCAGAACGCGTTCGACACCGGCTGCGAGTAGCCGGGCGATTCAACCAGCCACCTGGAACGTCAGCGTCATCACGATGCTGATGTCCTTCTCGATCGTGCTGGTGTCGTACTGGCCGTAGGACGACACGCTGGTGCTCGCCGGCTTGGTGATCTGCATCACGCCCTGGCTGGCGCTGCGCACCGGTCCCAAACCGCCGCCCGAGTTCGCGGCGATCTCCATCGCGCGCTGCCTCGCGTTGTCGGTCGCGCCGCCGATCAATCGGATCTTGATCGGCTCGGCATCGGCGATCGTGTAGCTGGGTGTGCCCGCGATGAGCCGCACGCCCTGGCCCAGCAGGTCGGTGAGTTCCCCGCTGGTCTCATGCACCAACTCGACGCGGCCGGTCCGCACCGTGATCGAACGTGCCAGCGTGTAGGACTCGACACGGGTCGTGCGGTTGCCATGCTCGTCCCGCGCCAGGGTGGTCTCGGTCTCGATGGCCTCCAGGCGGATCTCGTCCTCACCGAAGCCGCGCCCCAGCAGCATGGCGCGGATCGCCTCGGTGTTCTGCGAGACCTCCTCGAACGCCGCCGCCAGCGTCGGACCCGACCCCTGGGCCACGACGCGCCAGGTCGCCAGATCCGACGTGATCCGCTCGCGGGCGTACCCCTTGACGGTGATGGTGTTGCTCCGCGTCTCGTCCCGCTCGGCCTTCCAGGTGTAGGCCCGCGTGGCCACCGAAACGCTCGCGATCACGCTCGCTCCCAACCCGAGCACGAGCACCAGGGCCACCGCGAGCCCGACCCCGAAGAGGTTCAATCGTACATCGACCGTCCGGCGTTCCATCGCCGCCCCCTGCCGGCTCCGCCGGCGGTTCCAGTTTCCTATGACGCCACGCCCGGCGAGCCACCACGGTCGCCGGGGCATGGGCCAGGGGTACCCATCGGCCGTTGACGCGTTGCGCCTTGATGTCGGGGACTGGTCGGGTGCCAGCCTAGTCAGGCTTGGGCACGTGCTGGTCGATCAGGATCGGGTTGCCGTCCGGATCCACCACCACGAAGCTCGCCGGCCCGGTCGAGGCCTCGTCGGCCTCTTGCACCACGGCGATGCCCTGGCCCCTGAGCGTCTTCTGGAGTTCGCGCACATCGGTGAAGCTCTTGGGGTGCTCGCCCGTGCCCGACCAACCAGGATTGAACGTCAGGATGTTCTGCTCGAACATACCCTGGAACAGGCCGACGGCCGCCTCACCGTTGCGCAGGATCAGGTAATTCTGCTCCATCGCGCCACCGATGGGCGTGAATCCAAGTTTTTCATAGAATGCCTTGGACGCGGCGAGGTCTTTGACGGCGAGGCTGATCGAGAACGCTCCGAGTTGCATGGGCGGGGCCTCCATATGGCTGGCGGTGTGGGCTGCGATCGCTCCGTCTGAAACTTCTTGCGGGCTGCTGTGGCACCCGGCAATGAGAACAGACGGCACGAGAACGGCAAGGCTACGGTATCGATTCATGGGCGGTTGTACCCCGCCGGTGGCGTGCGGCTTTGACAGATCTTGCGAAGGATCCCAGATTTGCCCAACGACTACTTGCAACGCATCAACGCGGCGATCGACCTCATCCTGAACAATCTCGACCAGCCCCTGCCCCTCGACACGGTCGCCGACGCGGCCGGCTTCTCGCCGTTCCATTTCCATCGCGTGTTCAAGGCCATGCAGGGTGAGACGCTCCTGGAGTTCACCCAACGCGTCCGCCTCGAACGGGCGATAACCAAGATGACGCACGCGCCAACACGGCCGCTCGCAGACATTGCCGCCGAGTGCGGCTTCGGGTCTCAGTCTGACTTCTCACGTAGTTTCAAGAAACGCTTCGGCGTGGCCCCGAGCGGATTCGACGTTGGTGCATACAGAGAACAAAAGCGGCACGAGTGGAAGTCGATCGTCGCCGACGAGGAGCACATCCACCAGCTCCAGGGCCTCCCGCCCGGTGCGAATCCAGACGGCTTCACCGCGCGCATCCGAGAGTTGCCGGCCCGCCGCGTGGCCTACGTCCGCGTCCACGATCCCTACCGGCCCGATGTCGTGCCCAACGCCTGCGAGCGCCTCGTCGCGTGGGCCGAAGAGCGTGGCCTCGCCGACGGCCAATGGCTGGGCTACATGTGGGAAGACCCCGAAGTGACCGACACCAAGCTGTGCCGCTACGACGCCGCGGTCGAGGCCGAGCGATTCACGCCCGACGGCGAGGTCTGCTCGCACACGTTCCCGCCGATGCTGATTGCCCAGGTCGACATCAGCGGCCCAATCGACGTAGAGGTCCGCGCCCTCGATTGGCTGTTCAAGACCTGGCTGCCCAAGAGCGGGTACGTGCCCGCGCCGCAGCCCGCGTTCGAGGCTTGGCACGGCCCCCCCTTCGCGCACGGCATAGAGCACTTCGAGTTGAGCATCCAACTGCCGATCGAGTCCGCAAAAAACTGGCGATCGTAATAATGCGAAAACCAGACAATCGCTAGGGCTTCGTGATCAGATCCGTCTCCGTTTCGTGTTCCAGGACATCCGGAATCACCTGCACCTGCGTCGTGAACACCAGCGGCATCTTCTGGCCCTCAACGTCGTAGCGGTCCTCGACGAAGAAGGCCGTGTAGCCGCTCTCGGGCTTCTCGATGCGCACGCGGTACTTGCCCGCGTGCTCGCCGTCTTCCTCGGGCATCAGCATCCGCATGCGGAAGGGCCGGCCGATCGACTCCTGGCGGAAGTCGCGCGACTCGGGGTTGGTGCCCTGCCACAGCGTCAGCCGGCGCAGGCTCACGCGCTCGTCCTCGATGTCCACGGTCATCAACCACTCGACGGCTTCGTCGGTCTCCTCGACAATTTCGACCTCCAGCTCGGGCATCGCGACGTCGTTGAGGATCGCCTCGTAGAACCCCACGGCCGAGAAGATCGCGTCGCCATTGCGGTCGATGGCGTGGTCCCAGTTCTGCACCGATCGCATCTTCGTGATGCCGGGCAGGTCGTCGAGGTAATACCGCGTCGTATCGGGCAGGAAGTACTGGTCGCCGGTCGTATTGATCAGGAACTTGGGCATGTCCAGGCGATCGCGGAAGAGGTACGGGTCGACGATCCGCCGCAGCCGCTCTCCGAAGGGCGTGTCGAGGCTCTGCATCAGGTTGCGCCCGGCGTAGTCGCCGATGGCCGGCGCGAAGAAGCCGTAGGCCGCGTAGTGGTGCCGCATGGTCGCCGGCAGGTTCAGCACGTCGATGACCATCGGGATGATCGCGCGCACGCGGTCGTCCACGGCCGCCGTCAGCCAGGTCGTCCAGCCGCGCTTGCTGCCGCCGGTGATGACGAAGTCGTTCACGTCGTGCTCGCCGCCCTCGACGCTGCTGGCGAACGCCTGGATCGCGTCCATCGCCGCCACGGCCGACTCGACCATCGCCTGGTGGATCACCCAGCCATCGTCGCCGGTGCGCTGGGCGAGCACCCAGCTCTCGGCCAGCAGGTCGTCCTCGTAGCGTTCCTCGCCGAGTTCGCCACTGTCATCGGGCAGCGCTAATGGCTGGTTGGGCACGTTGGGCACCGCCGCCACGATCGTGCCGGTGATCTCCGCGATGATCCACAGCTCTTCCTGCAGCGTGTCGGGCGGCCCGTCCTGCCGGCTGCCGCCGCCGATCAGCAGCAGGGCCGTGTCATGCTTCACCTCGTCGGGCACGACCACCTGCATCATGTGCGTCCACAGCGGGTGGCTCGTTTCGCCCCCACCATCAGGCAAACCCCGCCACTTCTGGCTCGTGAGGTCGATCGCGAAGCCCACCATCCCCTCGCGGTCGGCGTAGCTGCGGACCACCTTCCACGCGAACGCGTCGTCGCGCTTGGCCGTGTACCGGTCCAGCGGCGAGTCGCCGCGCTCGACGATGTCTAACCGCTGGGTATCAGACGATTGCATACCAGACTGCTGCGCACACGCCGGCACCACGCCGGCGAGCAGCAGGCCAAGGACCAACACGACACGAACAAAGCTCGGGCTCATCATGCCCGATGGTACGCCGATTGCCGCCAGCCGGTGCCGATGGCCCGCCTACGGACAGCCCGCGTCGAAGGCGTTCTGGAACGCCAGGAAGTCGAAGATCGTGAAGTCGCCGTCGCCGTCGAAGTCGGCGGCGGGGTCCATCAGATCGAAGAGGTTCTGGAAGGCGAGGAAGTCGAAGATGGTGAGGTCGCCGTCGGCGTCCAGGTCGGCTTTGCACGACGCGCCGCCGCAGCGGTTGAGCAGCACGCTCACGTCGCTGGAAAAGTAATTGGCGACGGCCAGGTCCGGGGCGCCATCGCTATCCAGATCACCCATCGCAATCGATTGGGACCCGTTGCCCGCGTCGAAGGTGGCCTGGGGCGCGAAGGCGCCCCCGCCGGTGTTGAGCAGCACGCTCACGTTGCCGGGGCCGAAGTTGGCCACCGCCAGGTCGTTGTCGCCGTCGCCATCGACGTCGCCAATCGCCACCGACGCGGCCCCGACGCGCGCGGCGTACAGCACGTCGGGCGGGAAGGTGCCGTCGCCGCGGTTGAGCAGCACGCTCACGTCGCGGTCCTGCGCGTTGGCGACGGCCATGTCGAGGTCGCCATCGCCGTCCAGGTCGCCGATGGCCACCGACTGCGGCTGGCTCCCGGCGCCGTAGAGGACGTCGGCGGCGAAGGTGCCGTCGCCGTTGTTGAGCAGCACGCTCGCGTTGCGGCTGTTGCCGTTGGCCACGGCCAGGTCGTTGTCGCCATCGCCGTCGAGATCGCCGATCGCGACCGAGAAGGGCCCGGCCCCCGTGCCGTAGCGCACGTCGGTGGCGAAAGTCCCGTCCCCGTTGTTCAGCAGCACGCTGACCTCGCCGAACCTGAAGTTGGCCACCACCAGGTCGAGGTGGCCGTCGCCATCCAGGTCGCCGATGGCCACCGACTGCGGCTGGTCGCCCACGCCGTAGCGCACCTGGGCGGCGAAGGTCCCGTCGCCGTTGTTGAGCAGCACGCTGACGTTGTTGGCCGCGACTCC
>JAUHYE010000035.1 GCA_030426395.1 Phycisphaerae bacterium | reverse complement strand
CACTTGGGGTGTACCGGCGTGGGGCGTGGGGGTTGCGGGGGTGGTGGGGGTGGTGGGGGGTGGGAAGATCAGACGCTTACGCGCAGCCCGCGTCGAAATCGTTCTGGAAGGCCAGGAAGTCGAAGATCGTCAGCTCGCCGTCGCCGTCCAGGTCGGCCCGGCGGTCGCCCGCGTCGAAGAGGTTCTGGTAGCACAAATAGTCGAACACCGTGGCCAGCCCATCGCCGTCGCAATCGGCCGCGCAGGGCAGGGTGTGGCAGCCCCATCGCGCGACGCTCCGCGAGCTCGTCGGCCCGGCCAGCGTGAAGTCGCCGCCGGCCACCAGCGTCGTGCCACGCCACCCCTCGAACGACGCGATGGCGTGCACCGGGCCGTTGGCGCCGTCCACCAGGCCGGCCTCGCCAACGGCGGACCAGCCAAGGCCGTCCCACCGCGCCACGTTCGATGCGTCCACGCCCCCCGCGATGCCAAACTGCCCGGCCGCGTGCATCATCGCGCCGAGCCCATCGCCCACGTCCGAGACCGCCAGGGCCCGAGCCGTGCCGTCGATGCCCCCGCCCACGGCCGACCACTCGAGGCCATCCCACCGCGCGATCCCCGCGGCGGGCGCGCCACCGGCCCAGGTAAACCGCCCGCCCACGAACAGCGCGGGGCCCGAGCCATCATCGTGGACCAGCATCGCGTTGACCACCGGCGCGGCGCCCGCCACGCCACCGCTGGATCCGCTCCATCGCCGGCCATCCCAGCGGGCGAAGCCCGCCGCCGGCGCGCCGCTGGCGAAGTTGAATTCGCCGCCCACGTACAGCGCCGGGCCGCCGCCATCGTCGAATACGGCCATCGCGTGCACGGGGCCGTCCACCCCGGCGCCCAGCGGGCTCCAATCCGCCCCGGTCCAGGCCGCGATCGAGTTCACGGTGGCCCCGCCGGCGGTGGCGAACGATCCACCGACCACCAGCACCGGCCCCGAGCCATCGTCGAAGGTCGCCAGCGCGTGGACGGTCCCGTCCACGCCGCCAGTCAGGATGGACCAGCGCTGGCCATCGAAGCGCGCGATCGAGTTCGCCGCCACCAGCCCCGCGCGCGAGAACGCGCCCGCGGCGTACAACGCCGGGCCGGACCCGTCATCGTGCACGGCGAGCGCGTGCACCGGGCCATCGAAACCGGGCTCGGGGCCATCGTCCAGCAGTTCCCAGTCCAGCCCGTCCCACTGCGCGATGTTGCCCACCCGTCGGCCGCCGGCCGAGGTGAACGCGCCCCCGGCGAAGAGCACCGGCCGGCCATCGACGACCGTGGGCACGATGGCGTGGACGATCCCGTCGATGCCCGGGCGGCCGATAAAGCCGTCCCATGTTGGCTCGCAGTTCTGGGCGAGAACGCCCGGGGGCAGCAGGGCGGCAGCGGCCAGCACGGCCATGGCGGCGCGGAATCCGGGCATCGTGTGCTCCTTCTTGTCGCAGCATACCACAATCGCCGCGGCCACGCAAGGCCGTTTGTCTCCGTTTGCGGCCATCTCCATCCACACGTCGCTCGTGCGTGTCAGTACATCGGCCATGCGTGTCCGTACAACGGCCGTGCGTGTCCGTCCATCGGTCGTGTCCATCAGTACAACGGCCGTGCGTGTCCGTCCATCGGTCGTGTCCATCAGTACAACGGTCGTGCGTGTCCGTCCATCGGTCGTGTCCATCAGTACATTGGTCATCCCCATCAGTACATCGGTGGCCTCCAACCCTTGTGTTCGGACCCCCAAACGCCCCGCAGGGGCCGCCAGGGCCCTCCGGGCGGGGTATTGGGCTCACGGCGTGCGGTCGGGGGCTCCACTGGCGGGCTCCGAACCCCGCCCGGCGGGCCCCGAACCCCGCACGGAGTGCCCCGAACCCCGCCCGGAGGGCCCCGAAAAAATAAATGAGGTTTCGGATGATTCCGACTCAAGTGGCCCCCGTGGACCGTCGATCCCGGTGTTGGCCGCGGCTACGGATGGTCGCGGGTCGGCCGATGACCCCCGGTGCGGGGGCGGGGCCACACGGAGGTTTCATCGTGAAACTTTGCGGATACTCAGATCGTTCTTTCTCGTTCGCACAATATAAGATCGAAGGGGGTGCGTCATGACCATTGTGCCACAAAGCCGGCACGACGCCATCGACTGGCTCGGAGCCCATCTGTCCGTCTGGTCCGCCGATCCCACCAGCATCGGCCTGTCGGTTGAAACCATCACGGATCTGACCACAAAGCACACCGTGGCCGAGGCATCGCAGCTCGACGCCGAGGAAAAGGAGAACGCCAAGCTCGCCGCGAGCGCGACGTTCCGGGCCGACGCCGACTCGATGCGCGACGCCACCGTGGCGGCCGTGCAGACCATCAAGGCGTTCGCCAAGACCAACAACAACCCGATGGTCTATCAGATGGCGCAGATCCCGGCGCCCCTCGGACCCTCGCCCAGCGAGCCGCCCGAGGAGCCCACCGATCTGACCGCCGTGCTGATCAACGGCGGGCGGCTGGACCTGGCCTGGAAGGGCAAGGGCCCGCAGGGGACCTTCTACAACGTGACACGGCGGCTCAGCGAGGCCGAGCCGTACATCAGCATCGGGACGACGACGAGCAAGTCGTTCCTGGACGAGACGCTGCCCAGCGGCACCAGCCGCGTGTTCTACCAGATCATCGCCCAGCAGACCAGCAACAAGGCGTACAGCATCGAGTTCATCGTGCGCCTGGGCCTGGGCAACGGGGTCGAGGTGACCGAGAAGGCGGCCTAGGCCGTCCGAGCTCCAAGGAGCGGCATCCGGCGGGCGGGGGGCGATCCCCGGCCGCCGGGTGTCGCGTTGGTGGTGGGGGTGGTGCGGGTGGCGGGGATGGTGGGGAGCCAGACAGTGGGGGGCGTGGGGGTGCTCGTGGGGGTGTTCGTGGGGGCGGGGATGGTGGCTTTGGGCCCCTAGACTTCGTGCCCACGCCCCAGCCCGAGCACGCACGGAGACCGCCCGGAACCCCGCATGCCCCACGACCCCCACCACGCCCACGACCTTCACCGCGCTGCCCTCTCCCTGCCCGTCCTGAACAATGCCCGTGGGCCGGGTGCACCGGGGCCGGACGACTGGGAAAAGAAGGAGAAGTGCGCGGTGTTCGGCATCTGGAGCGGGCCCTACGCCCAGCTCAGCTCCGTCCACTCGGCCTACACCGCCCTGTACGCCCAGCAGCACCGCGGGCAAGAGTCCGCCGGCGTCGCGACGACCGACGGCGGGGGCGACGAGCCGGGCCGGGTCGGTATCACGGGGCACACCGGCATGGGCCTGGTGCCCGAGGTCTTCACCCCCCGCGTGCTCAGCGCCCTCACGGCGGGCAACCCCGTGGCGGCCATCGGCCACAACCGCTACAGCACGACGGGTGCGAGCCTCTCGACCAACGCCCAGCCGCTGGTGCAGACGACCGCCCGCGGCCGCGTCGCGGTGGCCCACAACGGCAACCTCGTCAACGCCAGCGCCCTGCGGCACGCCTTCGGCGAGAAGGGCCACATCTTCCATACGTCCAGCGACACCGAGGTCATCATCCACCTGCTGGCCGCCCCCCAGCAGCAGCAGGCCCCCGACCCGCTGGCCGCGACGCTGCGACGGCTGCAGGGGGCGTACTCGCTGGTGATCCTCTTCGAGGACAGGATCGAGGCCGCCCGCGACCCCTGGGGCTGGCGTCCGCTGGTGCTGGGCGAGATGGCCGACGGCTCGCCCGTGGTGGCCAGCGAGACGGTGGCCCTGGACGTGCTGGGCGCGAAGCTGGTCAGGGAGGTCGAGCCCGGGGAGATCGTGACGCTCGACGAGCAAGGCGTGCGCAGCCGCCGCTTCGCGCCCGAGGCCGAGCCCACGGCCATGTGCGTCTTCGAGCACGTCTACTTCGCCAGCCCGGCCAGTAATGTGTTCGGCCAGAACGTGCAGACGTTCCGCGAAGACCTGGGCGCGGCGCTCTGGAACGAAGACCCGGCGATGCAGGCGAAGCCGGCGGACTACGTGATGCCCATGCCCGACTCGGGCCGCAGCGCCGCCAACGGCTACTCGCGGGCCAGCGGCATCCCCTACCGCGAGGCCATCGTGCCCAACCGCTACGTCGGCCGCACGTTCATCAAGCCCACCCAGCACGAGCGCGAGACCGCCGTGCGACTCAAGCTCAACGTCATCAGCGAGCTCGTGCGCGGCAAGCGGGTGATCGTGGTGGACGACTCGGTGGTGCGCGGCACGACGACGCGGTTGAAGATGCGGCAGATCTACGACGCCGGCGCGGCCGAGGTGCACCTGCGCATCAGCTGCCCGCCGATTCGCCACCCGTGCTTCTTCGGCGTCGACTTCGCCAGCCGCGACCAGCTCATCGCCAACGGCCGCACGGTCGAGGACATCCGCGAGTACCTGGGCGTCGACAGCCTGCACTTCCTCTCGCTCGAGGGGATGCTGGCGTGCGCGAAGCACGAGCCCGAGCGATACTGCACGGCCTGCTGGAGCGGCAACTACCGCATCGACGTGGAGCACCCGACGACCGATACGTTCGTCGAGCCCCAGCAGGAGCGAATGTTCGACATGGCCCCCGCGCCCGGTACGAACGGGCTCGGGAGGTAGGCGGTGCGCGGGCGCGAGCATCGCCCGGCGATCCTGCTGCCGGTGCTGGTGTGCCTCGCGCTCGGCGTGGTGTGCGCGTACTCGTCGTCGATTGTGTGCGTGCTTATCCCCGATGGCGGCCAATTCGCTCCGCGAACCAGCACACGGCATGATCTGGCCGTTGGCCGGACCGCGTACGTCTCTACGGTCCATCGCTCGGGCTACACGCTCATGACCGTCACCGGGCCCATGCCCACGCACGTGGCGGACCAACTCGACAAGATCCGCAGCCAGGAGATACCGATCGTCCCGGGAGACCCCAGGCCGTACTGGCTGCGATGGGCCGAGAAGAACGACCCGCAGACGACCCGGGGTGTCGCGGCGGGATGGCCGTTCCTTTGTGTTTGGGGACGTACCGACAACAACGTCAACCACGAACCGCAGGCGCGGCACACCGGGCTGTCATACGTGACCATCAGTCAAACAACGCAAGCCAAGCGGGCGTTCCCATGGATTCCGCTGTGGCTTGGGCTGGCGGGCAACGTCGTGTTCTACGGCAGTGTACTACTGATGTTGTGGTACACACTCGTGTGGCTCCACCGCCGCAGTCGGCGCTGGCGTGGGCGATGCCCAAACTGCGCATATCCGATGCAGGACGATATCGAAAAGTGCCCCGAATGCGGCATGCCGCTTCAGCCCGCCGCGATGGGCTCGAGCAACTTGGCGTCTTCTTCCTCGACCTCGTCGCTCCAGACGACCTCGACTTTGACGTCGAAGAGTTCCATCAACGAAGCCAAGTGACGCGCAACGCTGCGCTTCGCCTCGGCCATGTACTTGGGCTCCTTGCTCTCGTACAAGGTGGCCGCGTCGCGCTGGGCGGCGGCCATGAGCTCGGTCTGCCGTTCGGCGGTCATCGGGATGACATCGAACAACCCGAGCACGCGGCCGTGCTGGATGTCGTAGGGCGTCACGTCCGACAGACGCAGCGTGCCGTCGATCTCGGGGAGGGTCACGCGGAAGCGATTGATGCCGATCTGCTCGATGTCGTCGTCATCGATGCGTGCGAGGTCGATCGAGTACTGCTTCTCGAAGTGGAAGATCATCGCGACCTTCGCCTGGCTCAGCAGCAGCGGGGGCATCCACTGGAAGCCGCGCGAGGCGGTTGCGATCTCCTTCACCATCACCTCAAGGCCCACGAGCCGTCCGACCGAACGCACACGCTCGGCCAGCACGATGGTCTGGTCGACCTTGCCAGGCTCTTCGACCTTTCGCTTCCTGCCCGCACGGTGGCGGAGCACGAGAAAGATCGCTGCCGCGAGCAGAGCACCCGCGACGAACGTGACGGCGATGAGGCCCAGGATCTCGAGAATGCCCATGCGATGTCCTTGGGGAATTTGGCCCCCGAATTACGATCTGAGGGGTGGCAGCCCCTAGGAAGAGGCGGAACCTTCGGCGGCGCCCTCGTCCAAGGCCACCTCGAACGGCCGGACCAACAGATGCACCCCGGCCGCTGTCAGGATCACGAAGATCACGAACAACACCAAAGCGGTGGCGCTGGTTGCGAAACCGCCCAGGGAAAGCAACCATTCCCGGAACGGCTTGGCAGGCCCGATAAAACTAGACGCCGCGATCGCCCCGCCGAGGACGAGCAGGGCGCAACCAATCACGACCTGACGCCAGCGGTTCATATTTGGGCCGATCACCAACCATCCAGCGTACACGGCCAACGCGGCGGCGATGACCATCCGCAAGCCAAGCATCGGCACGAGTATCCCTGAGCCCAACGTGTTCCGCCCCGCCAGGGTGCTCAGGAAGCCGGCGACGGCAATGCAGCCGGCCGCCGTGGCGAGCGCCATAGGCACGCTGGACCTCTGCACGCGGAGCCCCACCGCGATCGCGATCAGGCCGCCGCCGAGCACGATGGGCTCGAAGAGAAGCATGGGCCAGACCATATTGCCTACCGAGAAGAGGGCCAGGAAGAGGCCCACAAGCCCCGATAACACGAGGATCGCTCCTCCGCCGGCGGTCACCAGATTGGCCTTGCTCTTGCGGGGCATGGTTCCATTATCGGCAGGATCTGCCGGCACATCCTGCCCCCGATATCGCGTTGGGGGAATCGAACTCGATTTCGGTCCGCTTTCGGGCCGATAGGCCTGCTGGTGGCAGTGGTGGGGACGTTCCGTCCCCGTGCGGGCAAGGAGGTCTGCGATGGGTGGCATCACGTCGGGCATCGGCTTAGCCAGTGGTCTGGATACCGCCTCGATCATCCAGCAGTTGCTCTCGCTCGAGGCCAGGCCCAAACTGCTGGCCCAGCAGCGGCTGAGCAACATCAAGGTCCAGCAGACCGCCTACCTCGACATCAACTCGCGCCTGCAGAACCTGCGCAGCATGGTCAGTTCCTTGCGCACGCAGCCGGTGTTCGACGCCAAGAAGGCCACCAGTTCGGCCGAGGACATCCTGACCGCCACCGCCTCGGCGGGTGCGGCGGCGGGCTCGTACACCTTCCTGGTCGATCGCCTGGTCAGCACCGAGCAGTGGCTCACCCGCGGGTTCTCGTCGGCAGACGACGTGCCGGTCGGAGCCGAGTCGTTCACGTTCGAGGGTGCCGAAGCGCGGCTCGATCGCGACACAGCCTTGGCCGACCTGAACGGCGGCAATGGCATCACCCGCGGCAAGATCCGAATCTCCGATGGCACGGACTCAGCAGAGATCGACCTTTCGAAGGTCGCCACGGTCAACGAGGTCCTCGACGCCATCAACGCGGCGGACGTCGGCGTGACGGCCAAGGTGCGCGACGGCAGCTTCGTGCTGGTCTCCGACACGGGCGACGGCAGCGACATCACGATCGAGAACGCCGGTTCCAAGGAGGTCGTCGAGTCCCTTGGCCTGGCGACCGGCGCCTCGGTCTCGAGCGCCCAACTTGTGGGCAGTAGCGTGTACGGCCTGACCGATGCGACGCCGCTCTCGGTGCTCAACGATGGAAACGGCGTTTTCGCCAACGTTATCGTTGGTCAGACGGCCGACTTCACGATCACTGTCAACGGTACTGAGGCGAAGGTGCGCCTCGGCGAGATCTACGATCCCGATCCGGGCGAAGGCGAAGACGCCTTGCTCGAGGGCAAGGCCGTCACCGTGGGCGATGCACTCGAGCGAATGAACGACGCGTTGGACGGCACCGGCGTGGTCGCCCGCCTCAACGTGGATGGCAACGGCTTCGAGTTGTTCGACTCGACCGGCACAAGCACGATCGAGATTGAGGAGACCACCGGCCTGGTGGGCAGCGCGCTCGAAGACCTTGGCTTTACCGCCGGCACGACCGTGGGAACCGTCGAGGGTGGCCGTGTGCTGGCTGGAATGAACAGCACTCTACTCTCGGGCTTGAAGGGTGCGGCCGAGAGCTTGGGAGACGGCGTTTTGCAGCTTCGTGCCCGCGATGGCACCGTTATCAACGTCACGCTGACCGACCTGGACACCGACTTCAACGGATTGCTCGACCAGCTTCGGGACCAGATCGACCCCAGCAAGATCACCGTCGAACTCGATGAAATGGGAACGGGCTTGCGCTTCACCGACGTGTCGGGCGGCAGCGGCAATCTCTCGATCGTTGGTTCTGGCGGCGCCGCCGATACCGCCGTGGCGCTGGGCATCAGCACTGGCGCAACCGGGGTTGCATCGAGCGTGTTCAACGGTGACCGCATCCAGCGTCAGTACGTCGGGCTCAACACGCTGGTGGCCGACCTCAACGGAGGCAAGGGCATCGGCACTGGCACGTTCCGTGTCATCGACGCCAACTCCGACGCGCACGAGATCGAGATCAACAGCGACGTTCGCACGGTTGCCGACCTGCTGCGCGCCATCGATTCGGCCATCGAGGGCGACGACGTCAAGGTGCGCATCAACGACAACGGCGACGGCTTTGTGATCGAGGACACCAGCGGCGGCGCCGGCAGATTGACCATCGAGGACGTCAGCGGCTCGGTCGCCACGGCGCTCAAGATCGAGGGCGAGGCCGACAGCGATACGCCGAACATGATCGTCGGCAGCTACGAGACGACCATCGAGTTCGACCCCGACGACTCGCTCCGCGACGTGATGAACAAGATCAACCAGGCCGGTGTGAGCGTGTCTGCGTCGATCCTCAACGAGGGTGTCGGCGCCAACCCCTTCCGCCTCAGCTTCACCGCACGCGAGTCGGGCGTGGCCGGCCAGACGCTGATCGACACCGGCGGCTTCGACCTCGGCCTGACCCAGTTGCAGCAGGGCCAGGACGCCAAGGCGTTCTTCGGTTCGACCGACCCCGCCAGCGCGGTGCTGGTGACCAGTTCGAGCAACACCATCACCGACGTGTTCGAGGGGCTGACGCTCAACCTCCAGTCGGCCAGCGACAAGGCGGTCACGATCAACGTCGCGAGCGATCGCACGGAGCTCGAAACCAAGATCGAAGAGTTCGTCAAGGGGTTCAACGAGACCCTCGACCGGATCGACTTCCAGAGCCGCTACGACGAGGAGACCGAGGCCCGTGGCCCGCTGCTGGGCGACAGCACGCTCATCGGGCTGAAGAACGCCCTTGTGCAGACCATCCTGAGCGGGCCGCAGAACGTCTCGGGCCGCTTCAGCAACCTGAGCCAGGTGGGCCTGACCATCGGCGACGGCGGACGGCTGGAACTGGACAAGGACAAGCTCAAGGAGGCCATCGAGCAGGATCCCCAGGCCGTCGAGGACCTGCTGATCGCCCGCGAGATCGACCAGTCGGGCGGCAAGACCGTGCTCGAGAGCGGCATCGAGGTCACCGATCCGTCGGCCCGCGAGACCTTCTCGTCGCTGGGAGTCTTCGCCCGAATCGAGGAGCTCAGCAAGACCTATATCGACTCGGTCGATGGCGTTCTGACGGCTCGCGGCCGGGCGCTCGACAACCAAGTGAGGCTCCAGGAAGACCGCATCGCGTTCTTCGACATCAAGCTGGCCGACAAGCGGACGCGGCTGGAGCGGGAGTTTGCCTCGCTAGAAACCATCATCAGCAACTTCCAGGCCCAACAAGCGGCCCTGGCGTCGTTGACGGGATAACGACAATTCGACTCAACCCCTGATTGGGACGAGTCGATAGGAGAGCCATGCCACCCGAATCGGCCATGTCGTACCTCCGTTCCCAGGTCATGAGCGCCACGCCGGCGGAGCTGCGCCTGCTGCTGCTCGATGGTGCCATCCGTTTTGCCCACCAGGGCAGGCAGGGCCTGATCGACAAGAACTATGAGCAGAGCTTCGAGGGCATCAGCCAGTGCCGCGCCATAGTTACCGAACTGGCCGTAGGGGTGAACCGGCAGGTCGACCCCGACCTGTGCGACCGGGTGACCAGCCTGTTCATGTTCATGTTCGGCGAACTGACCGAGGCCAGCATGCAGAAGGACCCCGAGCGCGTGCAGGGGGTCATCGAACTGCTCGAGTTCGAGCGTGAGACATGGAAGCTGGCGATGGACCGCGTGAAGCAGGACAAGAAGCAGGCCGAGTCGGTGCCCGCCAAGGCGGCTTCGAGCGTCGAGCACTCCGCCGGCTCGCTCAGCGTGCAGGCGTAACCGACGCCTCCGCGAGCTTCTGGGTCAGCACCTCATACGCAAACTTGGGCTGAACGTCCCGGGCCAGCAGGCCCGAGCACGCGGCGATGGCGTCCAGGGCGTCGGGGTTCAATCGACCACTGCGGAGCCGCGAGCGCGCCCACGTGGCGATGACACCAAGGGCCAAGCCATGAGCTGTGCGGTTGGCGGCGTCCTTGCTTGCGGCGGGGTGGGCCTTGACCCAGGCCTCCGACCAATCGCCGGCGAGCTTGACGCAGGCTTCTGCCAAAGAGCCATCATCCCGACCCGCGACGGCGTTCTCGATCAGCGGTTCGATGATCTGCGGCCATGACGCGACGCCGGTGCTCAGCATCAGGTCGGCCATGCCGGGCGAGCCCTCGGCGAGTCGTAACACGTTCGACCGCTCCGTGTCGTCGATCGGGCCCCGACCCCGAAGCCAGCGCACCATGGAGTCGTCATCGACCGGCCCGAGTCGCAGGCGTTGGCACCGGCTGTGGATCGTCGGCAGCAGGTCATGCGGGCGGTCGGCCACCAGGATGATGACCGTGCGCGGCGGCGGCTCCTCGAGCGTCTTCAGCAGGTGGTTCTGCCCCTCGCGGGCGAGCAACTGGGCCTCATCGATGACGCACACCTTGGCGGCCAGGCCGCCGGGAAGCGTCGACATGCGCGCGATGGCGGGATCGAAGAACTCGCGGAGCAGGTCGATCGAGATGTTGCGCTGCTTGCGGCTTCGGACGCCGGCGTCCTCGCTGTAACTGGCCAGTTCCTTGGTGATGAGCGTGAGGTCGGGGTGGGCGCCGCTCTGGAGGAGTTCCTGGGCTTCTTCGCGCTCAGGGCCAGCCTCGGGCGTCAGAAGGGCGGCGCCGAACGCCAGCGCCAGCGTCCGCTTGCCCACGCCCGGCGGCCCCTGGAACATCCACGCGTGCGGCACTCGGCCGGCCTCGAGCGTCTTGCGGAGGAAGGCCACCGCGTCGTCGTGCCCCAGCACGTCGTCCAGCGAGCCGGCGGCCACCGCCCGCTCGGGCAGCGGGTCGGGCTCACGGGTCGCGGCTTTGCGGGTGCGTTTGGCCATGCCGGGGCGAGGCTATGCCGGGGCCGTGCTATCAGGTGCTGCGCAATCGGTTCCGCCCGTTCAACGCCGCGACCTTGTAGCACTCGGCGAGCGTCGGGTAGTTGAACACCGTGTGGATGAAGTAGTCCAGCGTGCCGCCAAGGGCCATGACGGCCTGGCCGATGTGGACGATCTCGGTCGCACCCGCGCCGATGACGTGGACGCCCAGGATGTGTTGGGTCTCCTGGTGGATTAGCAGCTTGAGCATGCCGAGCTCGTCGCCCAGGAGCTGGCCGCGGGCAATCTCGTCGTATTGGGCGACGCCCGACTCGAAGGGGATGTTCTGCTCGGTCAGTTCCTGCTCGGTCTTGCCCACCATCGAGATCTCGGGGATGGCGTACACGCCGTAGGGCAGGGTGCGCGAGTCCTCGGGCAGTTGCAGGCCGAACATGTGGCACGCGGCGTGGCGGCCCTGCTCCATGCTGGTGCTGGCCAGAGCCGGGAAGCCCACGACATCCCCCGCGGCGTAGATGTGCTCGACGGCGGTCTGGTAGTGCTCGTTGACCTCGATGCGGCCGCGCTTGTCGGCGGTCAGTCCGGCGGCTTGGAGATTGAGCGCGTCGGTGGCGCCCTGGCGACCCACGCAATACAGCAGGCAGTCGGCCCGCAGGGTCTTGCCGCTCTCGAGATAGACCTCGGCCATCTGGTTGTTGCCGCTGCGGGCCAGATCGGGCGGGTCGATGACCGAGATGCTGACGGCCTTCTCGCCCAGGCGCAGGGTCATGCCGCGCTTGCGCAGGTGGAATTGCAGGGCTTCGGTGATTTCCTTGTCGACGAAGCCGAGCAGTTCGTTGCGTCCCTCGATGAGCGTGACACGCACGCCCAAAGCCGTCAGCATCGAGGCGTATTCGGTGCCGATCACCCCGCCGCCGATGACGAGCATCGTGGCGGGCAGATAATCGAGACGCAGCAACTCGTCGCTGGTGATGACGTTCTGCCCGTCGAATGGGATATCAGCTGGCCGGGCCGGGCTGGCTCCAACAGCGATGAGGAACTTGTCGGCCTTCACTTCCGAAACGTTCGCGCCCGCAACCCGCACGGTGTGCGGATCGAGGAAAGACGCCTCGCCGTAGACCACGTCGATGCCATTGGACGCAAAGTGCCCGGCAACCTTGACGACTTCGTGGCGGATGACCTTGTTGGCGGCCTCGAGCAACCCTGCGAAGGACTGGCTTCGAGCCGACATGAAATCATTCTCGGTGGGCAGCAGGCTCTTGTTGCCGCTGGTGCCCAGGATGGCTTCACGGAGAGCCTTGCTGGGAATGGTGCCGGTGTTGACGGCAACGCCGCCGACCTCTCGGAATCGCTCGACCACGCACACGCGTTTGCCGACCTTGGCCGACTGGATGGCCGCCCGCTGTCCAGCGGGGCCGCTGCCGATCACGCACAAGTCGTAGGTGCCCATGTCTGCCCAATCCCCGGTCTTGCCAATCGGGGTGAGTCGGCCCGTCTGGCGTGTTTATGCGGTGCGATCCAGGACTTCGAGGGCCTCGAATCGCTTACCCTCGAGCATCTCCACCGAGGCGCCGCCGCCGGTGGACACATGGGTGATATCGGCCGATAGCCCCATCGCGTCCAGTGCTGCCGCCGAGTCACCGCCCCCGACGATGGTGGTGGCCCCGCCGCGTGTCGCCTTCACCAGGGCCTCCGCAACGGTCCGGGTGCCCCGGTCGGCCCCGGGCCACTCAAAAATGCCCATCGGCCCGTTCCACAGCACCGACTTCGCGCCCGAGATGCGCTTGGCGTACGTCTCGGCGGTCTTGGGTCCTATATCAACCGCCACCGCGTTGTCGGGGATGAGTTCCTCGGCACGGGTGGGGGCCCCGTGGTCGAACTGGTCGGCCACCATGTGATCGATGGGCAGCAGCAGGTCGACGTTTGCCGCCTTCGCCGCCGCCATCGCCCGTTCGGCGGTCGAGATGTGGTCCTCCTCGACCAGGCTGGTGCCGGTGGGCTCGCCCTTGGCGCGCATGAACGTGTAGGCCATGGCCCCGCCGATGAGCATCGCGTCGCACTTGGGCAGCAGGTGCTCGATCGCGCCGATCTTGCTCGAAACCTTCGCACCACCAAGGATCACGACCATCGGCTTCTTGGGGTTGGCGATGGCCTCGCTCAGGAACTCGATCTCCTTCTCCACGAGCAAGCCGGCGACCTTGGGCTTGCCCTCCATCGCGCGCGGCACGGCGACCATCGAAGCATCGGCTCGATGGCAGGTGCCGAAGGCGTCGTTGACGTACAGGTCGCCATACGCCGCGAGCTTCCGCGCGAACCCTGCATCACCAGTCTTCTCGGCCTTGTGGAAGCGGAGGTTCTCCAGCAGCAGCACGCCGCCGGGCTTGAGATCGCTCACGGCTTCGGCCGCCGCATCATCGACGCAATCCTGCGATGGGAACGCGACGGTCGTGCCGAGCAACTTCGACAAGTGCTCGGCCACTGGCGCAAGCGAGAACTCCGCCTCGTACCCATCACCCTTGGGCCGGCCCATGTGGCTCATGAGCACGACGCTGCCGCCGCGGTCGAGCACGCTCTTGATGGTGGGGACGGCCGACCGGATGCGGCGATCGTCGGAGATCGCGCCGCCGTCCATGGGCACGTTGAAGTCCACGCGGACAAGGGCCCGCTGGCCGTCCACGGGGGTCTTGTCGATGGTCCGCGTTGGCATGGGTTGCACCCTTCGAGGAGAGTCGGGCGGTGTCTCAGTCGCGTTCGGGAGTCTCGGCGCTCGCGTCGATCATCTCGCCCACGCGGGCGCGGATGCGGGCGGCTCCGTCTTCGCCGAGCTGGTCGCGGAAGCGACGAAGGCGGGTCGCGATCGAGCCATCGACCAGGCGGTCGCCGAACCGCAGCTTGAGCCCGCCGATCATGGCCGGATCGCTGCGGTGGTGGGCCACGACTTCCTTATCGAGGGCCGAGGCCAGCCGCTCGCGGATGGCGTCCAGGTCGGCCGAGCTGATCGGGCCGGCCGTGTGGACGTCGACCTCGATGCGGCCGAAGGCTTCCTGGGCCTTGTCGTGGAAGGCCTGGATCATCGAGGGCAAGCGGCCGAGGCGGTCCTTCTCGTTGAGCACGAGCAGGAAGGTCAGCGTGCGGGTGCTGACCTTGCCCTCGAAGATGGTGCGGAGCGAGGCCGCGCGAGAACTCTCGGGCAGCACCTGCGACGCCAGGAACTCGTTGAAGGCCGCGTCCTTGCGCGCCATGTCGAGGATGGCCTCGAGCTCGTCGAGGGTCTCCTGGACGGCCGCGTTGCCGCCGCTCTTCTGGCAGACCTCGTAGAGGCTCGTGGCGTAGATCTCCGACAGGGCGTCGGGCGGGGTTTCGAGAAGCGGCATGCCTGGGTACTCCGTTTTCCGACTCAGTTGTCCGAAGCGCGGCGGTTGGCCTCGAACTCGCTCAGGGCCTGCTCGACCAATCGCGACTGGTCCTGCTCGCTCACCTCGCGCTCGAGGATCTTGCTGGCCATGAGCGTCGCCAGACGGGCGGCCTCGGCGTAGAGCTCGTTCACCGCTACGCGGCGGGCGGCGTCGATGTCCTTCTGCGCCTTCTCGCGCATGCGGGACAGCTCGGCGTCGGCCTTGGACCGAAGCTCGGCGGTGAACTCGGCCTGGCGAGCCTTGGTTTCCGCCAGGATGCGCTGGGCCTCGCCGCGGGCCTCGGTGAGCTGACTCTCGTAGCGCTCCCGCATCGCGTCGGCCTCGGCCAGCGCACGCTTGGAAGCCTCCAGACCCTCGAGGATCTTGCGATCCCGCTCCTCGAGCCCCTTGGAGATGGGCGGCCAGGCGAACTTCCACAGCAGGAACAGCACCAGGCCGAACACGATGAACGTGGCCAGCATCATGGGCACGCCCTGCTTGATGCCGGGGATCACCGTGCCCTTGGGATGATCGGCGTGGTCGTCATGCGCGCCCTCGGCGGCATGCGCGTCTTCGCCGGCGTGGGCCGGGTCGGCGTGGGTGTCGCCCGCGTGGGTGTCGGCGGGCTCGCCGTGGCCATCCTGAGCCGGCGCAGGGGCCGGGCTGGCGAGCAGGGCGATCGCCGCGAGCAGCGTCGCCAACAGTGTGAGCATCGAACGTCGCATCGCGACCTCCTGGGCGCGCACCGGTGGTGCGGCCTGAAAACCAACGCGGGCGGCGGACTTACTTGATGAGAACGACGAGCAGACCCACCAGGGCGCCCACGAGGGTCGCACCTTCGATGAGGCCGGCCGCGATGATCATGTTCTGGCCGATGGTGCCGCCGGCCTCGGGCTGGCGGGCGATGGCCTCGACGGCGCCCTTGCCGACCAGGCCGATGCCGATGCCGCCGCCGATCAGGGCCAGGCCGGCGCCCATGGCCGCAAGGCCGTAGTAGGTAAAGTCACCGTTGCCTTCGGCCTGAGCCATGGCGAGGGCGGGGCCGAACACGAGCAGGGCCAGGGTGGCCAGGGCGAAGTTCTTGGTCATCGTTTCTGCGGTCCTTTCTGGAACGGCTCCGGCATCAGCCGGTGGCCAGCGTACGGATACTCGTGAAAAGCGAACCTCGTCGATCAGACGGGCGAGGCCGCGGTGGGAACGTCCTGGTCGTAATGCTCGTCCACGTGCTCGTGGTGGTCGCCGTGGTGGTCGAGCAGGCCGATGAACACGGCCGTGAGGAACATGAAGATCAGCGCCTGCAGGAAGCTGACGAAGACCTCCAGCAGGAAGACGAAGGTGGCCATCAGGATCACCGGGATCCACAGCACCACGGCCACCACCAGGCCCACGCCACCGGTCATGCCGGCGGTGTCGCGGGCGATCATCTCGAAGAACACGAACATGACCGCCAGCAGGATGTGGCCGGCCGTCATGACGGCGAACAGACGCAAGGCCAGCGCGATGGGCTTGATGGCCGTGCCCATGATCTCCACGGGCACCATGATGGGCCAGAGCATGACCGGCGTGCCCGCCGTCAGGTGCTTGGCGTACTCGCCCACGCCCAGGCGCATCACGCCGGCGATGTTGATCACCAGGCCCGCGATGATCGCCAGGGCGCCCGTCACCCAGATGCTCTGGGTCGCGGTGCCGCCGAAGGGCGCGATGTGCAGGTCCTTCCACTTCTCGCCCGGCAGGACGCCCGCCTCGACGAGGTAGAAGTTGATGAACATGTTCAGGTCGATCAGCGGGAGCATGCCCAGCAGGTTGTTGATCAGGATGAAGAAGAAGACGCACAGCAGGTAGGGCAGGAACTTGTCGGCCCTTTCGCCCAGCACCGGCTTGATCATCATGTCGCGGAGCCCGACGATGAGCACCTCGACGAGCTGGGCGAACTTGCCCTTGGTCAGGTAGCGGGCCTCGCCCAGCGACTCGGGGCCGGTCTGCACGCGCTTGGCGACGTACATGCCGATGAGGACCATGAGCAGGCCCGAGATGACCAGGTTGGCGATGGCCGACGACCACCACCACCAGCCGCCCTCGGAGACCCGGAACGGGTGCACCACGATGTGGTCGACCGGGCTGGGCAGGGCGCCCGACTCGGCCGCCAGGAGCGGCGTGAGCAGATCGACGCCGGTCATCAGACCCGTCATGTCCAAACCAAAGGGCATCAACGCGTGCCTCCGCTCTTGCTGTCCAGCGACGCCAGCCCATCGGATGGGTCGGGCGAGAGAATCTGGGGTGTGCGGAAGGCCTTGAGGGCCATGCCGCTATCGACGGCCACCGACGCCAGCCCACCGGCCAGCATGGCGAACCAGAAACCGAGCCCCATCGTTGGCGCGGCGAACGCCAAAGCAACGCCCGACACCACCAAAACCAACAAACGGATGGTGGAAAGGGCAAGCCAGGCCATGGCGGCAACCGTCGTGCGATAGGGCCCCGTCAGGGTTGCCGCGCCCCACGCCAGCGCCCACGAGCCGGTGAGCAGCCCGGCGGCCACCACGCCGCCCATGATCGAATCGCCCTCGGCCCTGGCGGCCAGGGCGATCAGCGCCCCGAACATCGCCGCCGCGGCGGACGCAACCACGCCAACACCCGAGGCCTTGGGGCCGTACAGGGGGATCTGCGGCGTGCTGTGGGCGGTCGTCTGGGTCATGCGGATGGGTTCGGGATCGGCCCCCGACGGCGGTTCCGGAGAGGGGGCGTAAGGGTAGCGGCCATGGGGGCAATTTGCGAGCCCGAAGACTTCCGACAGGCCCGCGATTCTGGCGTATCCTCGCCTTCTGGATTCCGAACCCGCCGCCGGGCCGGCCGCGCCCTTCGATGGCCTTGCTTCAGGGCCGACCTGCTGGAGACCCCATGCCCGACGCTCCCGACGCCGCCAACGCCCCCGCAGGCCCCATCGCCCGGCTGCGCGACAACATCGCCTCGGTGTTCATGGGCAACCCCAAGGCCGTCGACCGCGTGCTTCGGACCATGCTCGCCGGCGGGCACCTCCTGATCGAGGACGTGCCGGGCGTGGGCAAGACGGTGCTGGCCGGGGCCATCGCCCGCAGCGTGCACGCCAAGCTCGCCCGCGTGCAGATGACCCCGGACCTCCTGCCCAGCGATATTCTGGGTGTCAGTATTTACGATCGCGAGCGGGGCGAGTTTACCTTCACGCCCGGGCCGATCTTCGCCAACATCGTGCTGGCCGACGAGATCAACCGGACGACCCCGCGCACGCAGACGGCGCTGCTCGAGGCCATGAGCGAGGCGACCGTGTCGATCGACGGCACGAGCCACCCGCTGCCCAGGCCCTTCATGGTGATCGCGACCCAGAACCCGTATGACTTCGAGGGCACCTACCTGCTGCCCGAGAACCAGCTCGACCGTTTTCTCATGCGTACGCGGCTGGGCTACCCCGACCCGAAAACCGAGGTGCAGGTGCTCGAGCGGCGGCCGGCGGCCAACGCGCTGCCGCAGCTCCAGCCGGTGATGCCGCTGGAGACGCTGATCGAGTTGCAGCGCAATGCCAGCGCCGTGCGCGTGGACGCGAAGATCCTCGAGTACGTTGTTTCGATTGCCAATGCCACGCGGCGCTCGCCCGATTTGCGGTTGGGCCTCTCTCCCCGCGGCGCGCTCGCCCTCACGCAGGTGGCCCGGGCCACGGCCCTCATCGACGGCCGCGACTACGTCGTGCCCGAGGACGTGCTGGACAACATCATGCCCGTGGTCGCCCACCGCCTGATCATCCGCGGCGGGCTGGAGCAGAACGACGGCCGCGAGGCCGAGGGCATCCTGGAAGGGATCATCCAGGGGGTCGAGGCGCCGACGTAAATGGGGTTGCATTGGGGGGCGGTTTCGGTCACAATGTGATAATGCGCATACCCACGATCTTGGCCGCTCTTGCCACCCTCACCGCCGACTGCCTCGCCCAGACGGCCTGCCCCGTTCAGAGGTTGGAGGGGCCTGAGGACATTCGCGCCGGTTTCGGCTCCTCCTTGGGGCTGAATGCACGCCACTTCGTGACAGGAGACCCCGGAGCCACGTCCGTGTGCACCGGAGCCCCACTTGCTTGCAGCGCTGGCGCTGTCTATGCCCACCAGCGATTTGATGGCCAATGGGTGCGCACCCAGATCGTGCTGCCACTTGACATCGGGTTCGGGGATAACTTTGGCACTTTGTCCCTTGATGGCGACCGTATGCTTGTTTCGACCATGCGACATGACCTTCTGCCGTCGCAGGGCCGCGGCCACATCTTCGAGTTTACCGGGGAGGAATGGGTCGAGACGGCACGCCTGCCGCCGCCGGCTGATGCGACGGATGCGGGGCTTTATGGCACGACCGTGGCGCTGCTCGGCGGCACCGCCCTGGTGCGCCACTACGATCGTATCTACCACTACGAGGAGAACGCCGAAGGCTGGGCGCTCGAGCAAGTCTTGCTGCGCCCCGATGGCGTGGAGTCTTCGGACAACTTCGGCTTCCGCATCGAGATCTCTGATGAATGGGTCTTCATCTGCGCTGTGTATGACGGCGCGCACATGACGCGGTCGAGGGGAAGGCACGGATCGGTGTTCGTGTACCGCCGCCACCTCGACGGCTCGCTCGAATACACGCAGAAGCTGCTGCCGCCCGACCTGGAGGGTGAGCACGACGCATACTGGATGAAGTTCGGCACGGCCATGGACTTCGACGGACAGACGCTGGTGGTGTCGGCCGACAGCGCGGATCGCACGTTCGAGGACCAGGGCGTCGTGTTCGCCTACGAGCTCGACGGCGACCGGTGGGCGCTCCGCCAGGAGATCACCGCCGGCGATGCCGAGGAGGGCCACCGCTTCGGCTACGGCCTGGGGATGGGCGACGGCGTGCTGGTCGTGGGCACCCAGGACGTGCGGCACAACGTGGCCTACGTCTTCCACCGCATGGCCGATGGCTCCTGGCGCGAGATGGCCATCATGGAACCCGGCGCGGCCGCCCCGGCGGTACCGGGGTACTTCGGCAAGACCGTGGCGATCGAGGGCGACACCGCCATTATCGGCGCACCCGAGGAGGGCGTGCCGGGATTTCCGGCGATCATCATCGGTGCCGCGTACGCCTTCGACCTTTCCTGCGAGCTTTGCCCGGTAGACCTCGATGCAGACGGCGCCCTCACCATCTTCGACTTCCTGACCTTCTTCAACCTCTTCGACGCCGGCGACACCCAGGCCGACTTCGATGGCGACGGCGAGCTGACCCTCTTCGACTTCCTTGCGTTCCAGACGGCGTTCGACGCGGGGTGCGGGTAAGGCCAGGCTCGTGTGCACGGAGTGTCGATGGAACCTGCGCGATCTGGGCGAACAATTCGTGCCGCTTGGGCACAAATCCCCTTGCATCAGTGGCTTGGATCGGTCAGAATGAGGCTATGAACCGATCGACTGCCGTGCTGATACCCCTCCTAGCCGCTTGTATCGCCTCGGCAGATGACCCATGCGAGCCGCAGCGGCTCGTCGCGCCGCCGGACATTGTGGCCAACGGATTCGGAGACTCGACGGCCACGAATGGTCGCTTCTGGTTCGTGGGAGACACGCAGGCTCGCGTTGGCTGTTGCACGACAGGCGCGGTCCACGTGTACGAGGATGTCGGCGGCGAACTCGTGTACACACAGACGCTCGTGCCGCACGACGCGGCCGGATTGGACATGTTTGGCACGCGGATCTCGGCTGATGGCAACCGCGTGCTCGTCGGTTCGTACCGATTCCGGTGGACGACGACGCCGGGTCTCGGAGGCGGCTTCGTCTATGAATTCGATGGCGAATCCTGGTTAGAAACGGGGCGGCTTGCGCCACCTTCGGATTTCGAGGGCGAAGGTGGTGGAGCCGTCGTCTCGCTCAACGGGGATACGGCCGCCCTGTCTGTTTCCCACTTCTTTCCGCGTCAAGTCTGGATCTACGAGTCGAGTCTGGAAGGCTGGACGCTCGAGCAGAAGGTCGAGTCTCCGGACCCGCTGACGCCTGACGAGGGGTTCGGTTACACATCGGTGCTGCATGACGAGTGGCTGTTCGCCCCGGCGTACCGGGACGCGACCCATATTCGAGATGGCGGCTCGGTGTATGTGTTCCGCCGTGACAGCGAAGGCGTGTTTGGTTTTTCGCAAAAGATCATGCCGCCCGAACCCTACATAGACAACCGCGAGTTTGGCTTCTGGCTCGCTTTGGACGGCCATACCCTCGCCATCGCGGCCCGCCGCGTCGAGCGGGAGGTCAACTGGCAGGGCGCCATCTTCATCTACGAGCTCGAGGGCGACCAATGGGTGCTCCAGCAGGAGCTGACCCACAGCGATCCACAGCAGGGCGACGCACTGGGCCACCGCATGGCGCTCGACGGCGACCTGCTGCTCGCCCGCACCAACCGCAACGGCCGCGACCCCGGTCACGAGGGCAGCGTCCTGCGTTTCGAGCGCGACGCCGCGGGCCAGTGGCGCGAGGTCGGCGAGCTCGTGCCCAACCCCCCCAGCTTCGCGGGCTTCTACGGCCTCTCGATCGCCACCGACGGTCGGCACGCCATCATCGGCGCACCCGAAGACCACGCGGGCGGTACGTCCTGGCCCGGCGCTGCGTACTTCTTTGACCTCGACTGCACCACCTGCGCCCCCGACCTCGACGCCGACGGCTTGCTGACCATCTTCGACTTCCTGACCTTCATGAACCTCTTCGACGCCGGCGACGCCCTCGCCGACTTCGACGGCGACGGCGAGCTGACGCTCTTCGACTTCCTTGCTTATCAGACGGCCTTCGACGCGGGGTGTTGAAGCTTCGCGTGCTCGGGCGGAGCCCTCGGCGGCGCGAGTTGGAAGGAGCGCGAGGGCTGGAAGGGTGAAGGTCCGGTAGGGTGCGAGGCAACCGCTCACCGCCGTTCCCGGACGGTCCGGATATCAAAAACCGCCCTCAGAGGCCGGAGCGAACGATGCGCTTGGCGCAGCGGTTGTCTGCGCGCGGCGCAGCGCTCTCCTGCGCCGCGCGCAGCGTAATTCTGTGGATCCACAAACATTCGCTGCGCTAGCGCAGAGTTCCGCTGCGCTAGCGCAGACATTCGCTGCGCTAGCGCAGGACTCCGCTGCGCTACCACAAACATTCGCTGCGCTAGCGCAGGATTCCGCTGCGCTATCGCAGACATTCGCTGCGCTAGCGCAGAATACTCCTGTCGATCCACAGACTTCCGCTGCGCTCACGCAGAACTCTCCTGCGCGGCCGTGGGCTCGCCCGGGCGATGGGGAAAGCCCGGCGCGGGTGGCGCGGGCGATCGAGATTCTCGGACGATCGCCTTCGCGACACTCGCGTCCCTTATTAAGGAAGAAAGCCCGGGCTCGCGCCCGGGCCTCGTTCGATCACGGACACGCCGCGGCGGCTCACGCTCCCAGCGTCACCCGATTGCGCAGCGTGCCGATGCGGTCGATGGCGACCTCGACCACGTCGCCGGCCTGGAGATACCGCGGCGGCGTGCGGGCGGCGCCCACGCCCGAGGGGGTGCCGGTGAGGATCACCGTGCCGGCCGGCAGCGTGGCGCCCTGGCTGAGGCGGCTGATGACGTCGGCCACGCCGTAGATCATGCCCGCGGTGGACGCCTCCTGGACCACCTCGCCGTTGAGGCGGGTCGTGAGCGTGAGCGCGGCGGGGTCGCCCACGCGGGCCGCGGGGATCACCAGCGGGCCCAGCGGGCAGAAGGTGTCGAAGCTCTTGCCGCGCACGAACTGGCCGCCGCCCCCGTGCTTCTGCCACCACCGTGCCGAGACGTCGTTGGCGCAGCAGTAGCCCAGGACGTGGTCGAGGGCTTCGCCTGGCTCGACATCGCGCGCTGGCGTGCCGATGACGACGGCCAGCTCGCCCTCGTAGTCGACCTGCGGACCACCGGTAGCCCCATCGACGCAGCACCGCGGGATGGCGATGTCGTCCTCGTGCAGGATGACCGACGCCGGGCTCTTGGCGAAGATGGTCGGGTGCTCGGCCGCGCCGGTGGGGTTGGTTGCCGCTGGGGTGGCGGCGGGTGCGGCGGCCATCTCCTTCGCGTGGTCGGCGTAGTTGCGCCCGACGCACACGATCCATCGCAGTTGCAGCGATCCCGAATCGGTCAGGACCGATGCGCCAACATCATCGCGAATGAGTTCCATGGGCATGAACGTAGGCCAATCCATGGTCGATCGACGGGGTGTTCACTCGAGTGAGCCAGAATTGCGTAATGCCCGCCGCCCCCTGATGAGGGGGTCGGCGGGCTGGGGGTAATCGGGAGGCAGCGCCTCCCTGGTCGCGCCGCCCCCCATCTCACCGGTCACGCAGGGTCACGCGGCGTCACTCGGGCAGGATCACCGAGTCGATGACGTGGATCACGCCGTTGCTGGCCTCGATGTCGGTGTTGACGACGTTGGCGCCGTTGACCGTCAGGCGGCCGCTATCGATGCCAACGCGCACCGCGTCGCCCTGGAGCGTGGTGGCGCGCTGGGCGCCCACGGCGTCGCGGGCGTAGACGCGGCCGGGCACGACGTGGTAGGTCAGGATCGCGCGGAGCGTCTCGCGGTTCTCCGGCTTGAGCAGCTCGTCGAGCGTGCCGGCGGGCAGCTTCTTGAACGCCTCGTCGGTGGGCGCGAAGACGGTCAGCGCGTCGTCGCCCGTCACGGCGCTGGCCAGGCCGGCGGCCTCGATGGCCTTGGCCAGGATGGTGAAGCGGCCGTCGGCGCCGGCGACCTGCACGAGGTTCTTGCTCTCGGGCAAAATCACGCTGTCGATGACGTGGATCACGCCGTTGCTGGCGTCGACGTCGGTAGCGAGCACCCTGGCCTTGTCGACGTAGACCGAGCCGTCCTTGGTCTTGAAGTCGATGCGCTGGCCGTTGAGCGTGACGGCGTCGTTGCTGGCCAGCACCTTGGTGGCCGGCAGGTCGCCGCTGACGACGTGGTAGGTCAGGATGCTGACGAGCTTCTGCTTGTTCTCCGGCTTGAGCAGGTCGTCGATGGTGTTCTGGCCCAGCTTGGCGAAGGCCTCGTCGGTCGGGGCGAACACGGTGAGCGGGCCGCTGCTGCCGAGCGCGTCGGCCAGGCCGGCGGCCTTGGCGGCGGCCAGCAGCGTCTTGAACTGGCCGGCCTCGGACGCGACCTCGACGATGGTGCCGTCGGCCTCGGCGTGCGTGGAGACCATTGTGACGGCGGGGGTCACCGTGCCTTGAGTGTCCTTCTCGCCCGCGCCGCACGCGGACTGGGCGGACTGGCACGAGCCGGTCTGCGTCCCCGCCGGGCCGAGCGCCATGGCGGCGGTGGCGAGTCCGGCGAGCGCGGCGATGGTCAGGGCGGTGGTGGTGCGAGTCATGTTTGCTGTCCTCCTTCTGGGGGGTACGTGTTGCTGTGGCGGGTCCGCATTCGGCGGCCGGCCGTGATGAATCCTCGCCCGCCGAGAGCCCGCGTTCGGCCGTGTCCGTCGCCGCCGATTCTGGGGCCAAGCCAACGGTTTGTGCCCGCCAACGCCCCTGGCGCACCGCCAGGGGCGATTTGTCGGCCTCGACCATCAGGGGGTTCCAGATTGGGGATCGTGGTGGGGCCTGTACCAGCGCGGGCAAGTCGGGGTGCAGAAACTTTGCCGATCCGGGCCGATTCGTGGGCCGAGTGGGCGGCTCCGGGTCGCGCGGGCCATCCCGCGGCAGCTATACTCCCCTTCGCGCTTCGCCGATCGAGCGGGCGCGGTCCATCCAAATCGACGCACGCCCTGGACTCTCGGAGCCCCATCATGGCCGACACCGCCCAAGCGGACATCTTGAAGAACTACACCGTCACCGACAGCGGCCCAAGCCGCAAGCGTCTGGAGATCGAGGTGGCCGCCGATACGGTCGACGAGCGCCTGCGCACCTCGGTCGACACCATCCTGGAAGAGGCCGAGCTGCCCGGCTTCCGCCGCGGCAAGGCCCCCAAGGCGCTGGTCGAGAAGCGCTTCGGCTCGAACATCCGCAACGAGGCCCGCAACCAGATCGTGGCCGAGGCCTACCAGCAGGCCATCGAGAAGAGCGAGCTCAAGGTCATCGGCGACCCCTTCGGCACGCAACTGGCCGACATCGAGCTCGAGCCTGGCAAGGACCTGAAGTTCGGCCTGGACGTCGAGGTGCAGCCCGAGTTCGACCTGCCCAAGCTCGAGGGGCTGGAGCTCAAGCGGCCGATGCTCGAGGGCACGAACGAGCGCGTCGACGAGGAGCTCACCAAGATCTGCCTCAACGAGGGCACGCTCGAGCCCCACGACAGCAGCGAGAAGGGCGACTACCTCACCGGCAACGCCAGGATGGTCGACCAGGGCGGCACCGAGCATTACAACATCGAGGGCGCGGTCGTCCAGTGCCCGCCCGATGGCGGCCCCAATGGCGGCAAGGGCATGATCCTGGGTGTGATGGTCGACGACCTGGGCAAGCAGCTCGGCCTGCCCAAGACCGGCGAGACCAAGACCATCAAGGCCAAGGGCCCCGAGCAGCACGAGGTCGAGGCGCTGCGCGGCAAGGAGCTGACGATCACCTTCGAGGTGACCGCGATCGACAAGATCGTGCCGCTCGATCGCGCCGAGCTGGTCAGCCGCTTCGGCCTGGCCGACGAGGCCGAGCTCAAGGGCCGCCTGCGCGAGCGGCTCGAGCAGCGCATCAAGGTGCAGCAGGCCACCGCCGTCCGCCAGCAGGTGGCCAAGCACCTGCTGGAGAACACCGACTTCGAGCTGCCCGAGCGCCTGACGGCCCAGCAGGCCGGCCGCGCGATGGAGCGCCGCCGCATGGAGCTGATGTACCGCGGCATGGACGAGATGGAGATCGAGAACCACGTGGGCCAGCTCCGTGCCGCCTCGGCCGCCGAGGCCCGCCAGAACCTCAAGCTGTTCTTCATCTTGAACCGCGTGGCCGAGGACATGGACGTGCAGGTCAGCGAGAGCGAGGCCCGCCAGCGCGTGGCCGAGATGGCCTTCGAGCGTGGCGCCCGCCCCGAGCAGTTCTTCCAGGAGCTGGTCCAGAGCGGCCGCATCCAGACCGTGTTCCTGCAGATCCGCGAGCACAAGACCCTCGACGCGATCATCGAGAAGGCCAAGGTCACCGACGTGAAGGCCGAGGACTTCGACGAGAAGGACGTCGAGGCCACCGCCTGATGGGCGGAGCCAACACCTGACCGTACCAAGCCGCGGGCCCGTTCCCGCGGCTTCTTCTTGCGCCCGCGGGGGCTCTATCCTCGCTCCATGACCCCCCCGGACCCAGAACAGCCAACCCCCACGCCCCCGCCGAGCCTCAGCATCGTCGCGCTCGACGACGACGCCGACTTCCGCGAGTACCTGGCCGGCCTGCTGGCCGACGGCGGGCACGAGGTCCGGGCCGTCGCCACGCCGGCCGAGCTGTACGACGCGTGCGAGACGCAGCTGCCCGAGGTCGTGCTGCTGGACATCAACATGGGCAAGGATCGCGGCGAGGACGTACTGGCCGAACTCAGGGAGCGATGGGAGAAGCTGTGCGTCATCGTCATCACGGGCCACCCCACGATGGACTCGATGCGGCAGACTTTCAAGAAGCAGGTCTTCGACTACGTCACCAAGCCCTTCGAGCCCGCCGAGCTCAAGCGCGTGCTGGCGCAGGCGGCTGCCGAATACTCGCTCGGCGTGCGGCCGCAAGATAAGCTGCGCGCCGCGCTGGGCCGGCAGATCCGTCTCGCACGATCGGCGCGCGACTGGACGCTCAAGGACCTGAGCGAGGCGTCGGGCGTCAGCGTCAGCCAGCTCAGCAGCATCGAGCGCGGGGCGCACCTGCCGAGCCTCGAGAGCCTGCTGGCCATCGCCCAGGCGCTCGAGGCGCGGCCGAGCGAGTGGCTGGCGGCCGCGGAGTTTTAGTTGACCACCCCAGACCCGCCCTTGAGCCGGCTCTTCATCGAGCGGTCGAGCTCGCGCTTCATCTCGCGGTCGGCGATGGCGTTTCGCTTGTCGACCTTGCCTCTCCCTCGGGCCAACGCCACCTCGAGCTTGGCGTAGGGGCCCTGGAAGTACAGCCGCAGCGGGATGAGCGTGATGCCCTTCTCGTCGCTGGCCTTGGCGAGCTTGACGATCTCGCGCTTGTGGGCGAGCAACGTGCGCACTCGGGTCGGTATGTGCTGGTGACCCTGCGCTGGCGGGTACTCGGCGATGTTCACCGAGAAGAGCTCGAGCGTGGCCGGCGCCGCCTCGGCCCGCACGTACCCCTCGGCCAGCGACACCTTGCCGTCGCGCACGCTCTTGACCTCGCTGCCGGTCAGGCGGATGCCGACCTCCAGCGTGTCGAGGATGTCATACTCGTGCCGCGCCTTGCGGTTCTCGATCATGACGGGCTTTGGCTTGCGGGGCTTTTTGGCCATGGGATGGATGGTAGGGAGGGGTGCGCGGGGCGGCGGCATGAAACAGGGCCCGCGTTGGCGGGCCCTTTGGGGGGTGGTCAGGATATCAAGCCGGCTCAGCGTCCCGTGTAGCCCCGGTACGCGTCGGTGAAGAGCAGCGCATCTGTCGCGTCGACCACGCCGTTGCCGTCGATGTCCACGCGGCGGGCCCGGCGGTCGAACATGGGCGTGAACTCGAGCATGTCGTATTCGTCGACCTCGTTGTCGTCGTTGAGGTCGAGCATGGAGGTGGTCTGGAAGCAGTTTGGGCCGGTCGAGTTGCTGTAGGCCTGGTGGTACAGCACGACATTCCGCTTGGTTGTATCGCTCGGTGGCGGGAGCGTTTGCTCGGGCTGGGCGAGCGTATGGACGGACCAGTATGCACAGTTGTTCATCGGATCGGCTTGCGAACCTGCGTAGGTAGCCCACGATTGTAAGGGGTAGGACACTCCAGGCCCGGCCTCTTCGCGGTAGGGCACGCCAGCGCCGGACCGAACGGGCACGTCGGTGCCGCTCACGACGCCAGTGTACGAACTGTCGAGGCGAACCCGACGGATCTGCGGCCACGTCGTGTCTTTCGAGAATGTGTACTCGACGAACGCCACACCCTGGCGGTTGACGATGATCTCGGGGTGGTAGCAGTCTGCATCCTCGACTGCAATGCGGCCCGCGGCGACGATCGACGGGTTCCAGCCGTTCGACGGCGCCGGGGTTTGGCGGAATGAGGTCAATTGGGGATCGATGACGTACCACTGCACGACCCACTGCGGCACGAGGTCGCCGTCGTCGTCGGGATGCACGGCGTGGACGGCGAAGATGCGGTCGTTCCCATTGACGTCTTTGCACAGCACGGCGGAGTGGAAGATGTAGCCTTCGGCCGCCGGGCCCCAGCCGCCCATGCCAGTGTCGGGGGTACGCGGCCGGATACCGATTGGGGAGAGGCCAACCAGAGAGGGTGTGGCATGGAAGGCCAGCGTGTCGAAGGGCGTGTTGAGCGGCATGTCCTCGATTGCACCCGACCCATCGATGCGTTGCTGGAGCGTCCACTTCTCGCCCGCCGGCGCGGTGTCGTCGTAGAACAGGCCCTTGAGGCGGATCTTGGACTGTGCAACGGAAAAGTCCAGCCGAGTCGAGATCCCGCTCACCAGGAACACCGCGTTGTCATACTCCTCATATGGCTCTTGCACCGCGTAGGCGGCCTCGGCGCTGTCCGCGCGCCTGTCCAAACTCGCGGGTGGATTGGTAGCCAGGTCCAGCAGCGTGATGTCGGTGACGCCGGGGCGGTGGCCGTCCAGGATCGATACCGTCGAGCCGCCGTCGTCGTGCTCGAGGGGGATGATCAGGATCTTCTGGTTCATCTGGCCGGGCAGCGGCGATTCGGCCCCACAAGTGATGATGAAGGTGTTCGGCGTGACGATCGCCGCCCCCGGCCCGGCGCCGCCGCCATCAACGGCGATGGTGGGCAGGCGAGCGCTCCGCACGCCCGAGTGCGTCAGTTGTTCGTTCTTATAGGGATGGAAGCTGCTGAACTCGAGCTCCCACGACGGCCTCGGATTGGTCATGACCTCCGGGCCGGTGTAGTACCACCAGTGGGTGTCGGCCAAAGTGTCGAGCGGCCCGCCGCCGAAGTCGGCCGGATCCTTGCTGACAGAGACGTGCAACCGTGAGATGGGACCGCAACCGCTGTACGGCAGGTCGCCGTCGTTCTCGATGTAGATCACCCAGAGTCGGTCGTTGTGGGCGTCGTACGTGGCCCTTGGATCGATGAATCGGTTGTTGTCGAAGGTGGCATCGCTCAGCACGAAGGGCGACACCAGTTGATCGGGAAGCTCCCGGAGGTCGTCCGGCGGCGGCGCGGGCAGCGCGATGCTCTTGGGGTAGAGCGCCAGGCGGGTGTTGGAGCACACGACGGTGGCCAGACCGCTGACGGCCACGTCCGGAGCGGTCGGCGCGACGCCGTAGCCGCCATACTCGCTATTCGCCTGGATGAAGACCAGACGCTGGCTCTGGGCCGAGGCCAGGCCCGCGATCCCGAGCAGAGCCGCGACGCCAATATGACTGAGAACGCGCATGATGACTACCCCCTCGTACGGTGTTTTCGGTCCAAACCAAGGTATGGCCTGTCAGGGGGGGGGGTCAAGGGGAAGTGGGCAATCTGGAGAAATCTTCTTGGGGGTCGCACATTAGCCTTGCATGGAGCGGCTTCTTCGGCGACAATGGAGGCATGAGCCCACATCGAGCCAGTATCGCGATCGCCGCCGCGTTCGTTCCCATCGCCAGCGCTGCGGGCCAGTGCGATATCCAGCACCTCGCGCCTCCCATCGACATCGGGGTAGGATTCGGGCAAGTTATCGAAGTGAATGATCGACATCTGGTAATCGGAGATCCCGATGCGTTGACGTTTTGCTCTGGCGGAGACCCTTTTAGCTGTTCGGGTGGTGCGGTTTTTGCATACGTGCGTCGTGAGGGTGAATGGGCCGATCCTCAGATGATCGTTCCCCCAGACCTCGAGTTCAACGATCGCTTCGGTTTCTTCGCCCTCGACGGTGACAGGATGGTTGTCTCTTCGGGGTTCCGCGATACTCCGGTTGGGCTTGGCCTCGCGCACATTTTCGAATTCGACGAAGACCTCCAACAGTGGATTGAGGCGGATCGCTTCGAGGCTCCGCCAACCGGTTCAGCGAGGGGGTTTGCCGCGATGGCCCTCCACGGCGATTCCGCCCTGTTCATCCAGGAGGCCGTCGTCTACCACTACCGTCTGGACGCCGAAGGCTGGCAACTGGTGCAGTCGCTTGAGGCGCCCGATGGCATGTCGTACGCCAAGGGCTTCGGCAACAAGATCGAGATGGACGGGGACTGGGCCTTCATCGGCGCACCAAGAGACGACACGCTGGGCGACGGCGAGCACGGCTCGGTGTACGTCTATCGCCGCGACGCCGACGGCATGCTGGTCTACGACACCAAGATGCTCTCGCCCGACCTGCCCATCGATCCCGATGGCAGGATGTATTTTGGCTCGCAAATAGGCTTCGATGGCCGCACGCTGGCCATCGCCAATTTGTTCGCTGACCGAACGTATGTGCAGGAAGGCGTGGTCCACATCTACGAACTCGAAGGTGATCGCTGGACGTGGCGGCAGGAGGTGCGCACGACCGAACCCTCGCGTGGCCTGGGCCTGGGCTTCGGCGTCAGCGTGCTCGGAGACACCATGGTGTGCGGGGCCTGGGGCATCGGCTGGCAACAGATGCTGGGCTACGCGTTCCGCCGTGGCGCCGATGGCGTGTGGCGGGAACTGGCGATCATGGACCCAACGCCCGCAGCGCCATGGATCAAGGAAGAGTCCTTCGGGCGCGCCGCGGCGACCGACGGCCAGCAGGCGATCTTCGGGGCTCCGATGGATCGCCAGACCCCCATCGACATCACCGGCGGGGCCTACGTCTTCGACCTCGACTGCGAGTCGTGCGTCCCCGACCTCGACCTCGACGGCGCCCTGACCATCTTCGACTTCCTGACCTTCATGAACCTCTTCGACGCCGGCGACGCGACCGCCGACTTCGACGGCGACGGCGAGCTAACGATCTTCGACTTCCTTGCTTATCAGACGGCCTTCGACGCGGGGTGCGAGTAGCTTCGCGTGCTCGGGCGGAGCCCTCGGCGGCGCGAGTTGGGAGGGATTGGAAGGCTTGGTAGGGTGAAGGTCCGGTAGGGTGCGAAGGAAGGGGTGCGCGCCGTTCCCGGACGGTCCGGATATCAAAAACCGCCCTGAGAGGCCGGAGCGAACGATGCGCCGGGCGCAGCGGTTGTCTGCGCTCGGCGCAGCGCTCTCCTGCGCCGGCGCAGCGCTCTCCTGCGCCGGCGCAGCGGTTGTCTGCGCCGCCGCGGCGTTCTCCTGCGCCGGCGCAGCGGAAGTTTGTCGATCCACAAACAGTCGCTGCGCTACCACAAACATCCGCTGCGGCGGCGCAGAACTCCGCTGCGCCGCCGCAGGGATTCGCTGCGCCAGCGCAGGAGTCCGCTGCGCCGGCGCAGGGGTTCGCTGCGCCGCCGCAGGG